>CASGEW010000009.1:58647-60421 GCA_949300615.1 uncultured Bacteroidales bacterium | reverse complement strand
GCGCAGAACGATGCGGAAAATCTGCAATCTTTCTTGCCGGATATCCTGAAACAGCACTATCCCGCTTTCGAGGTGATTGTAATCAATGACGGTTCTACCGACCACACCAAAGAGGTGATGATGGATTTTCAAAAAGAGTATCCGCACCTTTACCAGACCTTTATTCCGGAAGAGTCGCGCAACCTGAGCCGCAAGAAATTGGCTTTGACCTTGGGGGTCAAGGCTGCCCGGTATGACATTGTATTGCTGACCAACGCCAACTGTCGCCCGGTATCGGCGCGGTGGATAGAGACGATGGCGCGGAATTTCGTGCCGGGGACGGAGATGGTGCTGGGGTACGGCTGTTTCGGCGATAAAAAGCAGTCGGGCGAGTCTTACCGGATGATGGATCGGCTTGTTCGGGCATTGCGCTACCTGTCGTATGCCATTAAAGGGTGGCCCTACATGGGATCGGGGGTAAACCTGGCCTACCGGAAAACGCTCTTTTTCGAGCATAAGGGATTCTCCGACCATCTGAACCTCCATTTCGGCGATGACGACCTGTTTGTCAACAAGGTCTCTACCCGTACCAATACCCGGGTGGAACTCTCTCCCGAAAGTCGGGTAGAGGAGCTGTTCGACGACAACCGCCAGGCGTGGGTAGAACAGAAGCTGCGGTACGATTTTACGGCCCGTTTTCTCAAACACGCGCCCCGTTTCTTCGGGGCCTTCGAGTGGATAACGCGTTATGGCTTCTTTGCGCTGGTGGGGTGGGCTCTTTATAGGGGATTCTTCAATCCGCTTTTCTGGCTGCTTGGCGGGTCGGTGCTGTTGTTGCGCTATCTGTTCCTGTTGTGGGTAGGTTACCGGATAAAGCGATATTTCCCGCTTCGCAACCTGCCGGGTGCGCTTCTGTTGTTCGACCTCTTTCAACCGCTCGTCGATCTCTATTACCGGTGGATCGGGGCGTTGAATAAGAAGAAAAATTATACCTGGAAAAAGAAATAGGATAATCTTCACTTAAAACCGGTAGTCGAGTCCTAAGATACCTGAATCGGTTGCCCGAATGGAAAAGGCTCGTTATCTTTGCCGGTATGATAAAACTGGTAGCTGAAAAATGGGGAAGGTTCTGCAAAACGCATCGCTCGCTGCTGTGCCTGCTGGTGCTGGCTGTTGGTGTGTGGCTGATACAGGCGTCGCCAGTGCTGGGCGAGGCCTATTCCCGTTACCTTTATCCGGTTGTAGCTACGGTGCTGACGGCGGTTTCGCGCTTCGTTCCCTTTTCGCTGTACGACCTGTTGATTGTAGCGGCGGTAGCCGGATCGGTATTGGTGCTGGTCGGGGTAGTGTTGCGACGCCTCTCGTGGAGAAAGGCATTGAAGGGGGTATGTTATACTGTCGGCTGGTTATACGTGGCCTTTTATTGGTTGTGGGGAATGAACTATTTTCGGCAGAATTTCTACGTGCGCAACCAGCTGCCCCGCGCCGAGGTGTGCGATTCGCTCTATTTCGATTTTGCTCGCGACTATATCATGCAGTACAACCAGTCGGTCTCCCTTGCCGGAGAACCGGATACGTCCCTGCTGCGCCCCCTCTCGGAAGAGGGGTATGAACGGTTGAGCCGGCAGCTGAAAATATATCCTCCCTATTGGGCAGCGCAGCCCAAACCCATGCTGTTGAGCCGCGTGATGGCGAAGATGGGAATCAAGGGCTATATCGGGGCCTACTTTAACGAGCCGCTGGTGAGTACCTGTCTGCTGCCCCATGAGTATCCGTTTACCTATCTTCACGAAAT
>CASGEW010000009.1:1459-58636 GCA_949300615.1 uncultured Bacteroidales bacterium | reverse complement strand
CGGAGGCCAATCTGTATGCGTTTCTGATTGGGTCGGAGTCGGGTGATGCCGCGGTGCGGGCCAGCGCCTATTCCGCCCTGTTCGGCTATGTCATGGGCAACGCCCGCCGTATCTTGTCGCCGGAGCAGTATCAGGAACTGTTGGAGATGGTCTCTCCGCAGGCCCGGTCGCTGTACGAAAAGGAGTACGAACACTGGCACAATCTCTATTCCTCGACGTTGGGCGATGTGCAGGAGCGGTTGTATGACTGGTTTTTGAAAAACAACCGCGTAACCTCCGGTACGCAAAACTATTCCGAAGTAATCGGGTACCTGCTCGCTTACCGGCAACGTTTTCCGTAGCCGGTTGGTTTGTCAGGAAGGGCAATTTTATCTATTCTTCTACTATTTTATTATCCCCTCCTTGCCGTTATCTCTTTTCCAAGTCGTTGTAGAGCGATTGCAACAGGGCTTTCCCCTGGTCGAGATGGGCGTTGTCTGTCGCTCCGTATTCGTCGAAGGGTTGGCCGGCTTCGCAGTCGAAAATGGCTTTTCCCTGGGGCGTGATGAATCCGAAGCCATCCTTGAAGGTGTAGAAGGCAAAGTGGGGAGAGCGGGGATTCAGCAGGTCTTTGCTGAAAATGTATTCCGAACGTTCTATCCCCAGCTGGGTCAGCAGGGTGGCGGCCAGGTCTATCTGCGACCCGATGGTCTCTACCGTCCGGGGCTCCTGGATGGCACCCCCTACGAACAGCATCGGTATCTGGTACCGCTCGGGCGAGGCGTTGGAGATGTCGTACGGATAGCGCATGGCGTGGTCGGGGACTAAGACGACGACGGTGTTGTCCCAGTATTTGGATTGTTTGAACTCGTCGATGAATACTCCCAGGCAGCTGTCGGTATAGGCTACCGAGTTCAGGTACTCCTGGTCGAGGCGGTGGAAGGGGACCTCGAACGGTTCGTGGCTGCTGAGCGTAAGCAAGATTTTGCAGAAGGGCTCTTTTTGTTCGGTTTTCAGGTCGTCGGAGAGTTTCCTGAAAACAAACTCGTCGTGCGCGCCCCACTTCATCATCCGGTCTTTGAGCGGGAAGTCCTTGTCGGAGAGGATTCGGTCGATGCCCATCGAGACGAAGTAGGAGCGCATATTGGTAAAGTCGGCATCACCTCCGTAAAAGAAAGAGAGGTCGTACCCGTTCTCTTTCAGCGATTTGGGTATGGAGGGCAGGTGCTGGCTCTTGGCGGGGTATTTCATGATGGAGGTGGTGGGTTGTGCCGGATAGCCGCTGAAAATGGATACCAGGCCGCGGTCTGTCCGGAACGAGTTTGCATAGAGGTGGTCGAAGAGTACCCCTTCGCCGCACAGCCGGTTCAGGGTGGTGGCCACGTTCGGGATTCCGCCCAACGGTTCTACCACTTTCGACATGAAACTTTCCAGTACGATGAAGATGATGTTGGGCCGTTCGACGGTAAAGAGCGGGGTGATGCTGTCTGCCGGCGTCGTCTCCTGCAACTCCTGGAAAAGGGCGGCCGCCCGGGGTTCGTCGAAGAAACGATACTGCTGGTCGAAGGCCTTGTCGCGGGTCAGGGCATCCAGAAAGCTGAAACAGGGGTTTATTGCGGCGTGGTTCAACTCCATCTTTTCACTGAAATATACTTTCCCTACGTTCATGGTCGATACGGTGAATCCGCCCCGGATGGGGATAAACAGCAAGGCGGTAAGCAGTAACAGGACGATGGCCGGAAGAGGTTTCCGGCGGGTGGGTTCGAGCCGCTTCCACCCTTTCAGAATCAGGTACCGGAACAGCGCGATGAGCCCGGCTATCGTGGCCAGGATGGCGATGGTGCCACCTATCAGTTGCCCCGTCTGGGCGCTTGCCAAGGCGCTTTTGGGAGAGTTGAGGTAGAACAGGGGAGTGGTGTCTAACCGAAATCCCCAATACCCGTACAGGACGATGTCGCTGATCCAGATCAAGGCCAATACGACGGAGATGAGGATGAAGTATGCCGAGGCCACCTTTCGGGTGATGCGTGCTCCCAGCCAGACGGAGGCGAGCAGCAGCAGTCCGGGCAGGGCGGTCAGGTAACCGGCGATGGAGAGGTCCAGTATCAGGCCGTGCCCTACCACGCGCAACCATTGGGAGAGGGGGAAAGCCTCGTAGATGGAGGGGTAGCAGAGCATGAATACCACTTTGAGCACTGCGGCCAGCAGCACGAACAGGCAGTATGTTTTGAAAAAGAGGTAGATTCTTTGTTTCATGTCGGGTCGGTTTGTGGTGGGTTGTATTTTATTCGGATACGGGGGAGTATCGTCTCCCTTGCCAGGTGTCGCGCTCTTCGAGCCGTTTGGCCAACCGGGCGGTAAATACGTGGTTTTTGAGGCCCCAGTCGGGGGCAATCAGTAGCTGGGGGGGCGATTGCGAGATGAATCGCTCTACGACGATCTCCGGCCGCAGCCGTTCGATGAAATCGATGCAGAGCTCGATGTACTGGTCGGCGGTGTAGAGTTGGAACTGTTCCGGGTGTTGGGCATATTGGGTCGCCATCCGCGTACCACGGATCAGTTGGAGCTGGTGCAGTTTCAGCGTGGTAAGGGGCAGCTGCGACAACCGCCGGGCGTGTTCCAACAAGGCCGCGCGGCTCTCTCCCGGCAATCCCAGTATCAGGTGCCCTCCGGTCAGGATTCCGCGCCGGGCGGTACGGGTTACGGCCGATACGGTATCTTCGTACGTATGTCCCCGGTTGATCTGTTGCAGGGTCTGGTTGTCGGTCGATTCGATGCCGTATTCAACCAGGACGAAGGTCGTTTTCGAGAGCGAGGCCAGGTAGTCGAGCAGCTCCTCGGGCATACAGTCGGGACGTGTGCCGATGATAATACCCTTTACGCCGGGGATGGAGAGGGCCTCTTCGTATTTCTGAATCAGCCCGGCCGTCTCTCCGTAGGTGTTCGTGTACGACTGGAAATAGGCCAGGTACTGCATCTGCGGGTATTTGCGGCTGAAAAACCGGATACCTTCGGTAACCTGTTGGGAGATGCTCTTGTCGCTTTGGCAGTAGTCGGGGCTGAACGTCTGGTTGTTGCAGTAGGTGCAACCGCCATACCCTTTGCTGCCGTCGCGGTTGGGACAGGTGAAGCCGGCGTGGACCGAGATTTTTTGGACCTTCCCCTCGAAGTGCTTTTTCAGAAAATTGCCGAAGTCGTTGTATCGTGTCATGCTTTTTTCTCGTTGGTTACCGGAGGGTGCCGTGCCCGAATCTCTTGTAAAATTCGGCCACTATCTCGATGCCCTGGAAGAAGAGCTTTTCCGGAAAGTTTTCGTTGGGCGAATGGGTGGCGTCCGATTCGAGTCCCAGTCCCATCAGGACGCTCTTGATGTCCAAAACCTCTTCAAATACGGCGATGATGGGGATGCTGCCTCCCCGCCGTACGGCCAGCGGTTTTTGTCCGAATACGGCTTGGTAGGCCTCTTCGGCAGCCTGGTAGGCCGGCAACGTGATGGGGCAGACATATCCTTGCCCGCCGTGCAGGGGAGTAACGGATACCTGTATGCAGGGCGGGGCTGCCTGTTCGATGTAGCGGATGAAGAGTTCGGAGATTTTCCGGTAATCCTGGTGGGGAACCAGTCGGCAGGATACCTTGGCAAAGGCTTGCGAAGGGAGTACCGTTTTGGCCCCTTCGCCGGTGTATCCGCCCCAGATGCCGCAAACGTCGAAAGTGGGGCGGATGGAGGCCCGTTCGAGCGTGTTGTATCCGCTTTCTCCCTGCAAGGCGTTTACTCCCACGGCTTTCCGGTAGGCCGCCTCGTCGTGGGGGATGGCGGCCATCATCGCCCGTTCTTCGGGAGAGAGCTCCTCTACGTCGTCGTAAAAGCCGGGGATGGCGATTCGTCCCCGGTCGTCGGTTATGTGGGCGATGAGCTTGCAAAGTTCGTTGATGGGGTTGGCTACCGCTCCGCCGAAGATGCCCGAGTGCAGGTCGCGGTTGGGCCCGGTAACGGCTATCTGCCAATAGGCCAATCCCCGAAGGCCGGTAGTAATGGAGGGCGTTTGCGCACTCACCATGCTGGTGTCCGATACGAGGATGACGTCGGCTTTGAGCAGTTCTTTGTTTTTTCGACAGAATTGTTCCAGCGAGGGAGAGCCGATCTCCTCCTCGCCTTCAAAGAGGAACTTGACGTTGCAGCGCAGGTCGCCGTTTCGCAAGGCATATTCAAAGCCCTTGACCTGGATGAAGGATTGTCCCTTGTCGTCGTCCGTACCTCGTCCGCGGAAATATCCCCCCTCCCGGGTCAGTTCAAAAGGGGGAGTCTTCCATTGTTCGACCGGTTCTGCCGGCATGACGTCGTAATGGGCATATATCAATACGGTGGGGTAGTCGGGCGAGAGCGTTTTGGAGGCAAACACTACCGGATTTCCCTCCGTCTCCATCACCGTTGCCGTGTCGGCGCCGGCTGCTGCCAGGAGCTCTCTCCACCGTTCGGCGCAACGGAGCATGTCGGGTCGGTGCTCGGGTTGGGCACTGACCGAGGGGATTCGGATTAACGAGGCGAGGTCGGCGATGATCTGTTCGCGGTTGGCCGACAAATATGCTTTTATTTCCATGATGTCAAGTCGTTTGTATGGATAAATCGGGTTCTTGGGCTTTTTCGGTTATCGGGATTAGAGGTGTCGGGTTTTATTCATTAGGTAGTGGTCTAACAGCACCATGGCGGTCATGGCCTCTACGATGGGGACGGCCCGCGGCAGGACGCAGGGGTCGTGTCGCCCTTTGGCTTTCAGGTTGATGGGGTTGCCGGCGTAATCGAGCGTGCGGATGTCGCGCAGGATGGTGGCAATGGGCTTGAATGCTACCCGGAAATAGATGTCCTCGCCGTTGGAGATGCCTCCCTGGATGCCTCCCGAATGGTTGGTCAGGGTGGTGATACGGTTCTCCCGACGCGTAAAGACGTCGTTCATTTCCGATCCCCGGTACTGTACTCCGTTGAACCCCATGCCGTATTCAAATCCTTTGGCGGCGTTGATGCTGAGCATCGCGCTGCCTAAGTCGGCGTGCAGCTTGTTGAATACGGGTTCGCCCAGGCAGGGCGGTACGTGGCGGGCTACGCAGGTGATGACCCCTCCGATGGTGTCGCCCTCTTCGCGTACTTCGGCAATCAGTTCGATCATCTTTTCGGCCGTATCGGCATCCGGACACCGGACGATGTTCTTCTCTATATCGTCTAAGTTGTAATCCTGGTACGACCCTTTCAGCGCGATGGGGCCCACTTGCGAGGTGAAAGCCTTTATATCGACGCCCAAGGTGTTCAGGGCCAGTTTGGCAAAAGCGCCTGCCACGCAGCGGGAGATGGTCTCCCGCGCCGACGAGCGTCCACCGCCCCGGTGGTCGCGCCATCCGTATTTTTGCTGGTAGGTGTAGTCGGCGTGCGAGGGTCGATATACCTGGCGCAGGGTATCGTAGTCGGCAGAGTGTTGGTTTTGGTTATATACGACAAATCCGATAGGTGTTCCGGTGGTCTTTCCCTCGAAGACTCCCGAAAGAATTTCTACCGTATCGCTCTCTTTCCGCGGGGTAACAATAGCCGATTGTCCCGGCCGGCGGCGGTTCAGCTCGTGCTGGATAAACTCCATGTCCACCGCGATACCCGCAGGTATTCCGTCGATTACTCCACCGACGCCCGTTCCGTGCGACTCTCCGAAAGAGGTGAGTCTGAATATGGTTCCGAATGTATTCATTGTCGTTTTTATTTATCAAGTAAAGATACGCTATTTTTCTAAATCGAAAGGAGCCGTTGGTTTTCTTTTGATTTATTTAGGTAGTTTGTATTGGCTGGTATCCGGTTTTTAAATTTTTGGGAATAGAATCTATCTTGCTGTTTTATAATAGGTTAATAGTGTCGAATGTGCAGGTTGAAAATAAATGTTAATAATAAAGACAAAATTACTACAAATCTTAAAACGTTAAATAAAACTTGTATATTCGAGATTATTGAGTATGTTTGTCCCATAAAATTCAATTGAATAGGTCATATTGTACAATTCTTTCTTAGCACATTGATTTCTAATTTTTTTATAATTCACTTTTAGGGAGAGTGAAACGACGTGTTAGTATTTTTTCTAAATTAAACGTGGATATTTAATGAATTGTAAGCTGTTATTTTTAGTAGGAATCTGTGGAGTGCTGTTGGCTGCTTGTTCTGACGAAGAGCGGGATGCTGCGGGAACGGGTCAAGTAACTCCGGTATTGACGGCAGACTATTCTGTGCCGTTAGCGACTGATCCTGCCGTTTTGACAACAACCCTGTCTCAACCTGATACGAAAGATTTTGCCGTTACCATCCTGAATGAAGATGGTAGCCTGTTCCGGTCATGGGATTCGTTTAGCGATTTTCCGGCAAATATGGATTTCCCGTTGGGCTCTTTTGTTTTTAAGGCGACGTATGGAGATATGGATAAGGAGGGTTTTGACGAACCCTATTTCGAGGGATCGGAACCTTTCCAAGTATTTAACGGGCAGAATACCGATATTGCCGTAACCTGTACGCTGGCCAACGCAAAGGTATCGTTGGAATATACCGAAGCGTTCCAGAACTATTTTTCTGATTTTGCCACCACGCTTAAAACGAGCAATAACAACTCGATTATCTTTTCAAAAGAGGAGACGCGCGAGGCCTATGTAAAACCGGGACAAATGACCCTGCAAATGTCGTTGGTAAAACCCGACGGTTCGTCCATGTCGTTTTCTCCGGAGATTTTTATCGCGCAGGCTTGTACGCATTATAAAATAAAATTCGATGTCAATGACGGTCAAGTAGGAGATGCCGAGTTAAGCATCACTTTTGATGAGACGACCCAAGAGACCCCGATAACGATTAATTTGGCCGATGGCTCGTTCAGTATGCAACCGCCGTTTATTACGTTGATGGGATTTGATTCGGGCGTCTCGAAAGAGGTTAAGGAGCTCGACGCTTCGTTGGGCGATCTCAATGTGTTGATAACCGCCCCGTCGGGTTTTGCCTCTTGTACCATGACAACGGCATCGGCCTATCTTCAAGAAAAGGGTTGGCCTGCCCAGGTGGACTTGACAGCCTTGACCCCTGAACAACAGACGCTTTTCTCCGATATGGGATTGCGGTTGAAAGGATTTGAGAACAAAGACAAGATGGCCTATGTAGATTTCTCGACCCTGGTATCGAAACTTGAATATGTAGAAGGCGATGCCAATCATACCTTCTCTTTGAAAGCAATCGATTCGCAAGGTCGGGCAACCGACGAAGTAACGTTGTCTATTACCAGCCAGCCGCGGACGTTTGCCCTGCAAACACCCGATCCGGTTCAAATAGGCAGTACGGAGGCGGTTATTCCCGTTCAATTGGACGGAGATCCGTCGTTGGTATCGGTCAGCTATGAAGACGAAAGCGGGCAGGTGCATACGTGTTCGGTAACCAACGTCGAATCGGCAGGAGACCAGTTGTACAATTTAACGATAGAACTTCCGGTTGAAAACCATCCTATGGAGATATCGGCGTCATATTTCGGAACAAAAATTTCCGATCCCGTAACCTTGGAAATGGTAACCCCCCGTTATACGTTATCGAATAGTGTAGGAGATGTCTGGGCCCGAAAGGCTATCCTGACCGTTACGGCAGAAGACCCCGAAGAACAGGCCGTGGTGATGGAGTATCTGACGCTCTACAACGACGATACCAAGATGGCCTTTACGCAACAGGGAGCCGATAAGATCGAGGTTTCCGGCTTGACTGGCGGGACCGAATATCGTTTTAAAACCACCTGTACCGATTCTCCCGATAATACCGAATTTTCCAATATCCTTTCTTTTACGACCGAAGCGGAATTGGGCGTTCCCAATGGGGATTTTGAGCAGTTGAATCAAACCATTAATACGACCATCAACCAGGGAGGAACCTGGACAACCACAGCCACAAGCATTTCAACGGGGTATCAAACCACATTGTCGATGGTCGTCTCCGAACCGGAAGGTTGGGCGAGTGTAAATGCCAAAACTTGTAACCTCGGTGCATCCAATAAGAACTCTTGGTATTGTATCCCCTCTACGTTCAATACCTCGTTGAGTTGGATTTCCCATCAGCCGGAAGCAAAAGTGTGGGGTATAGGACAAAGCGCATACGACTCGACAGCCGATATCTATACCTCGCTTTCTGCCCAGAGTGGCTCCAATGCCATGGTGGTTAGAAACGTGGCCTGGGATGCTGCCGGTGCAGATGTCGGAAGAGATCAGAAGACCGGAAATACCAGTTACAGCAACTACTATTGCGAACGCGTCCCCTCTATCGGTAACCGCTCTGCCGGGAAACTGTTCTTGGGAACTTATAGTTATGCAAACGGACAAGAGATATATACCGAAGGCGTAGCGTTTACCTCCAGGCCTGTTCAGATGCAGGGATATTATAAATATGAAAATGATTCGCAGGATGCAGCAGAAAAAGGAGTGGTAACCGTGCAGATTATGAACGGGGATACCGAAATCGGAACAGCATCGGCCGAGTTGGATGCCACGGGAAATTATACCCAGTTTACACTCCCGATTCAATACAGCCGTCCGGAACTGAATGCAACGCATTTGAGAATCATGTTCTCCTCATCCAACCATGCAGATGAGGCAAGTATCAAGACCACCAACTACAACTCGAAAGATGAGTGCTGCTCCCGCGGGGCGATGCTGACGGTCGATAACTTGACATTCTCTTACTAACTCCTTAAACACGAAGCAATGAAAAAGATACACTATATAGTAAGTCTGTTGATGGTATCGTTGGTAACCCTCTCCTCGTGCGAACGCGAGAAATTGGATTACGGCGATAGAGGCGGTGTGGACGGAGGCGTTTCCGGCCAATTGAATTTGTCCTCGCTCTCGGTTACCCTGGCAGAAGAGGCCACCGAAGTAAAGAGTGTTACCCGGGCTGTCAGTACCGATGACTTTATTATCCGGATTTTTAAAATAGCCTCCAATGGTGAGGATACCCAGGTAAACGAGTGGGCTTATAAGGATATGCCCGATGTAGTTACGTTGAGTACCGGTCGTTATCGGCTCGAAGCCCATTCGCACGATCCGCTGCCGATGGAGTGGGAACATCCCTATTATTACGTAGATGCAGAATTCGATATTCAGGAGAATACCGTTACCGATCTGGGAGAGTTGATTTGTACCCTGCACAGTGTCAAGGTGACGGTAGAGTATGATGCGGAACTGCAAAAATATATGGGAGACGATGTTACCGTCAATGTAAAGGTGGGAAGCGGCTCGGCCGACTTCACCAAAGATGAATCCCGTGCGGTCTATTTTTATACAACCGATTTCCCCTCGGTACTGGTCTCTGAATTTGTAGGGACGGTGGCAGGAGAGTCTATTGTACTGCGTCAATCCTTTACCGATGTCGAGGCCGGTCAGCACCGCAAGATAACCTATTCGCTCAAAGGTACCGATCTGGATGGAAATTTGGAAAACGGGACGATTACACCTACCATTTCGTTGAACGGAACGTGCACCGTGGTAGAAAAGAATCAGAACGTAACGGTCGATCCTGAACCGGTTATCCCCGATGAAAATCCGGACCCGGAAGAACCCGATCCTTCGGGCGATGCTCCGATTATTACCGGTGACGGTATCGGAACGCCCCTGACCATTTCAAAAGGCGGTCAATCCGTGCCCATTGCCATTGCCGTGTCGGCCCCCAAAGGGATTCGGTCGATGATGGTGGATATCCAATCGAATACCTTGACTCCCGAGGAGTTGGAAGGAGTCGGCTTGACAGACCATTTGGACTTGGTGAATCCGGGCCAATATGAAGAATCGTTGAGAAACATGGGATTCCCGGTAAAAGATGGCGTACAGAATCAAACCTCCGTTTCGTTCGATATTACCCAATTCGGCCCGCTGTTGGCCATATTGGGCCCCGGTACCCATACCTTTGTCTTGACGGTGGTCGATAATGAGGGACAAGAGACAGTAGAGAATTTAGTGATCATAACAATATAGTAGGGCCATGAAGAAAAGCAGTATATTCTATATATCGATTGTATTGTTCTGCTTGGGGGCCCTGCTGGGAGCCTGTACACAGGACGAGATGAGTGGAGAAGGAGAGGTGCGGTTGTCGTTTAAGACCGATGATCTGGTTTCGATCAGCGGATTGGCACAAACCAAGGCCGACGACCAGACACCCGATTATACCATACGGATTTACAGCGGAGACGGACTGATCCGGAAATATGTCAATGAAATGCCCGGATCGCTTTGGCTCCAATCGGGTAGCTACCGGGTAACCGTAGAGGTAGGTACGGCACAAGATGCCGCATTTAATGCAACGCCCTATTTCAAAGGAGAAGAAAGTTTTGACGTGCCCAGCGGTGGAACTATAAATGTAACGGTTAATTGCCATATTGCCAATACATTGGTGTCTGTTGTGTTTGATCCGGCGGTAGTCTCCAACTTTACGGATTATGCAGCCGAAGTGTTTACCACCAAAGGCCGGCTGACGTTTACGGCAGAAAATCTCGACGATGTAGCCTACTTTATGTTGCCCGAAGGTGAGTCGGCATTGGGGTGGTCGTTTACGGCCCAAACCAAAACCGGAGCCCCTTTTACCAAAACGGGAATGATAAACGATGCCACCGGCGGTATGAAATATGTGTTGACGTTCGGCTTTGAGGAGGGAGAATACCTCAACAACGGGGGAGGTGTTTTGGACCTGAAAGTGGACGAGACGGCATTGGTGAAAGAAGATAACATCGTAGTATATCTGCGTCCGAGCATCACCGGGCAAGACTTTGACATCACCAAACCGCTTTATGTGGAAGTGGGAGAGGGAGACCGGCAGGTAGTTTGGGTAAATACCTCTTCCCAGTTGATGAACGTTCCGGTTTCGGCTATCAATGTGTCTGCCATTCCGGCAGAAGGCCTTGATTTGATGAAGTTGTCCGATCCCCAGCAAGAGTCGTTGGCCGCAGCCGGTATCACAACCAGTGTTACGTACGATGCCCTGGCCGATCAGTCGGCGATGAAGATCGAGTTTTCGGAAACTTTCTTTGCCAATCTTACCGAGGGAGAGTATCACATAGATATTACGGCACAAGATAAGCAAGGAAAGAGCTTTACGCAGCGCTTTTCTATTATTTCCTCAAATGCTATCGTGATGACGGTCGATGTCGATCGGGCCACCATTTGGACCAGTAAGGCGAGGTTGAAAGCCTCCATCCTGCAACCTACTTCCGATGAGTTGTCGTTCCAATACCGCGAATCGGGAGCTTCCGACTGGATGGTAGCCAATGCTACTCAAAGTGAGAACGTAATGACGGCCGATATTACCGGCTTGAAGCCCAATACAACCTATCAATACCGGGCAGTAGCCGGTACATTTACCTCGTCCGTGGTGAAGACATTTACCACAGAAGAGGCCCGTCAGCTGGAAAATGCCAGCTTCGATCGCTGGTCAACCGATTCCAGTGATGGTGCCGACGTAATTTACGGATCCGGCGAGGAGATGTTCTGGGACAGCGGTAACCATGGCTCTATCACTATGAATGTAAATGTAACCACAAAATCGTCCGATACGCATAGCGGAGAAGGATATTCTGCCAAGTTGCAGTCGCAGTTTGTCTCTTTTTTCGGAATAGGTAAATTTGCGGCCGGAAACCTTTTTGCCGGACGTTATGTAGAGACAGATGTAACCGATGGCGTATTGGATTTCGGAAGGCCGTTTACCAGCCGTCCTGCCAAATTGCGCTTCTGGTATAAATACAACTCCGGAATAGTGGATAAAGAGGGTAACTCTTTCGATATCCCGGAAAACGAGCGGGAGACGGATATAGGCAAATCCGATATAGCCAATATATACGTGGCCTTGGGGGATTGGTCGGAACCGGTAAGGATCCGGACCAAATCGTCGGATCGGAAACTCTTTGACAAGAACGACCCGAATATCATTGCTTTCGGCGAGTTGAAGCAAGGGCAAACCGTTGGCGAATGGACCCAATATACCATAGAACTCGATTACCGTTCGTACGACAGAATCCCGACCTATCTGGTGATAACAGCATCGGCAAGTATTTACGGAGATTATTTTGTCGGAAGTACTTCGAGCGTGTTGTATCTCGATGATATGGAGTTGATTTATGAATAAACTGACACGGAATATCTTAACGACGATAACGACGATTGCGCTGTGCACCCTGTGTGCACAAGCGCAATTTGTGCGAAAAATAGAACAGCGTACGTTCGTACCCAAAGGTCAGTGGATTCTGGGTAATACTATATCCTATTCGGAATACAGTGGGAAAAATTACCAGTTCCTGGTTGTAGAAAACTTCTCGGGGAAAGGATATTCCTTTAAGGTCAGCCCGGTATTGTGTTATGCCTTTAAGGATAATATGGCGGCAGGGGGGCGTTTTGAGTACCAACGTTCGCTGAATCGCTTGAACAATGTGGATGTGATCATCAACGACGATACCGATTTTTCCGTGACAGATTTCTATCAATTAACCCACTCCTATTCGGGAATGGCCGTTTTGCGTAACTATATCAACCTGGGAAACAGTCGCCGTTTCGGGTTGTTTAACGAGACCCAGTTGATTGTCGGCGGTAGCCAGTCGAAACTGGTGAGCGGTACGGGAGAGAGCCTGACCGGGACGTTTGAGAAAACAACAGAACTGAAAATCGGGGTTTCGCCCGGTTTTGTGGCATTTATCAACAACTACACGGCCGTAGAGCTGAGTATCGGTGTCTTGGGGTTCAGCTATTCAAAGGTCCATCAGATTACCGACCAGGTTCAGGTGGGAGAAAGATCGTCGAGCCGGGCGAATTTTAAAATCAACATCTTTTCCATCGGACTGGGACTTGCATTTTATATTTAAAACATGATCGGATTGGCAGTACACAGAAAATATATATGGATTTTGCTCGTTTTGGTGTGGATACCGTTTTTGTCGGTCTCTTCCCAGAAACGGTTGAAACAGATATTCGTTCAACCCGATTCGGTCAAGGTGTCGAGTTTTGAGTTTGAAAAAGATTCGTTGATCCGTACTCCGGCCGTCGGGCGGTTTGACCGCGGGATTACCAATTACCGTTTCGCCCCCAAAGGACAGATGTTGTTCGGAGTAACCTTTTCGTATCTCGATTTCGATAGCAAGGAGAGCAGCCTGCTGTTGCTCCTGAAAGATTTCGATTGTGCGGGCCATACGGTTAAGATCAATCCTTTTTGGGGCTATTTTATCCGCGACAACATCGCCATCGGCGTTAAATTCGGTTATGAACGTACTCAGGTCGATTTGAGCAATGTGAGCATAGATATTGACGATATAGATTTGTCGTTGAAAGATATTGGCTTGAACAGCGACTTGTTGGTCGGTACCTTCTTTCACCGCTCGTATGTGGGGTTGGATGCTGGGAAGCGGTTGGGATTTTTCAGTGAAGCATCGTTGTCGGTCAAAATGGGGAACTCCCGTTTTTCGCGGGTTCTCAACCAGGAGCTGCGCGATACGCGTACTCACATCAGCGAGGTACAACTCGGGTTCAGCCCCGGAATGGCGGTGTTTATCATGAACAATGTCAGCACCGAGGTCTCATTCGGTGTGCTTGGGGTAAAATTCCGGAAAGAGTCGCAGAAGACCAACGGAGAGGAGACCGGGTCGTGGCGTAAGAGTGGAGCCAATTTTAAGATCAATCTGTTGAATATTAATCTGGGAATAACCATCCATGTCTAAAATGCGGAGAATGAAAAGTCGGAACGGGAAGATATGCCAAGCAGCCATGTCCATGTGGGTATTGTTGCTTTCGGGGTTGCTCTATTCTTGCCTGAGTAATGATATTCCCTATCCCATTGTGAAATTGCAGATTCTGGCCTTTGAAGCCGAGGGGCAGGTGGGTAGTGCAACCATTAACAACGAGGAACGAACGGTGACCTTCGAGTTGGCCGATACGGTCGATTTGAAATCGGTTAAAATAAAAAATATAGAACTGACCGAGAATGCCTCGGCGTCGCTCGATTTCTCCCAGCCGATCGACTTTTCGTACAACCGCAGCGTAACCCTTTCGCTCTATCAGGATTATGTATGGCTGTTGGTCCCGCAGCAAAACATCGTACGGAAGTTTGTCGTGTCGAACCAGGTGGGCGAATCCATCATCGATGAAAAGAACCGGCGCGTAGTGGCTTACGTAAGCAAGGATACCGATTTGGAACATATAACCGTCCAAGAACTTGTGTTGGGACCAACCGGGTCGATCGTTTCGCCCGATATTTCGCTGTTACAGGATTTTACCCTCCATAAAACGGTTATCGTAACCTACCGGGATGTGATGGAAGAGTGGGAACTCTACGTCTTCAATACCGAAAGTGACGTCTCTACCGGTGCGGTAGATGCTTGGGTGAATGTGGCCTGGCTCAATGGCACGGGCAAAGACGGGGCGGAAAACGGGTTTGAATACCGGAAAGCCGATGCGCAGGCGTGGACACAGGTAGATCCCTCTGAGGTACAGCATAATGGAGGTAGCTTCTCTGCCCGGCTGACCGGACTGGAAGAAGAAACCGAGTACCTGTTCCGGGCCTATTCTGACGGAGTGTATGGGCAGGAAGTTTCGTTCACGACACAAAAAGCCGTCCCGTTGGAAAACGGAAACCTGGACAGTTGGCATAAAGTTGGGAAAGTGTGGAATCCGTGGGCCGAAGACGGAACCCCTTTCTGGGATTCCGGCAATGACGGTTCTACTACGTTGGGCGAAAGCAATACGTTGCCTACGGATGAGACCTGGAACGGACAAGCCGGACAAGCCGGACGGTTGGAATCCAGATTTGTCGGCATCGCCGGTATCGGGAAATTTGCAGCTGGGAACCTGTTTGTGGGCGATTTTGTAGAGGTGGATGGAACCAACGGCATTTTGAATTTCGGGAAACCGTACAGTTCGTATCCAACCAAGTTAAAATGCCATTATAAATATACTACGGCACCCATCGACAATACCTCCTCTGAGTATGTTCATTTGAAAGGACAACCCGATACTTGTTCTATATACATTGCTTTGGGCGATTGGGACGAGCCGGTAGAGATACGAACCAGACCCTCGAACCGAAAACTCTTTGACAAGAACGATTCGCATATTATCGCCTATGCCGAGTTCTATTCGGGCGAAAGTACCTCCGGCTATCAGGAGTTGGAGTTGCTGCTCGATTACCGGGCTACGAATCGGAAACCGACCTATATCGTCGTAGTAGCCTCGGCAAGCAAGTACGGCGACTTCTTTACCGGCGGTACGGGCGCCACGTTGCTGGTAGATGATTTTGAATTGGAATTCGACTACTAATTGCCGCAATGACCATTTAGATGGCTGCCTTTCAGGTATCTTGATGGGGGCAATCTCCCCTGCCAGAGGCCGCGCTTTGAGGGAATTGTTTAAAAGCTACCGACGCCCCTCTCTCTGGAAAAGAATAAACGAAACAAAATTTTTGATTGAGAAAAAAATCAGTTATATTTACATCCGGATAGTTATTCCCATTCTTTTCGGAAATAGGGAATGATGTTTGTTATGAATCAAAAAGACAAAACGATGAAAACAACAAAATTAGCAGGAATTGTATTCCTATCATTAGCGGTTTTATTTTCTACCGGTTGTAGTTCATGGACAAATATGGGCAAAGGTGCCGCTATCGGTGGTGGAGGCGGAGCTGCCTTGGGAGCCGGTATCGGAGCGTTGGCCGGAGGTGGTAAGGGTGCCGCTATCGGTGCCGCAGTGGGTGCTACCGTCGGTGCCAGTGCCGGAGCATTGATCGGTAAGAAGATGGATAAACAAAAGGCCGAACTCGAAAAAATAGAAAATGTCGAAGTGGAAACCGTAACCGATGCCAACGATCTTCAAGCGTTGAAGGTAACCCTTCCCAGCGGAATCCTGTTTGCCACGAACAGTTCGGAACTCAGTGCCTCTGCACGCGAGTCGTTGGCGCAATTTGCCGTATCGTTGCGTGATAACCCCGATACCGACATAACCATTTACGGACATACCGACAATACCGGTTCGCGGGCCGTAAATGAAAAACTGTCGAAAGAGCGGGCCATGTCGGTTGCCAACTTCTTGGTAGGTAACTCCATCAGCCGCGACAGAATGACTACCGAAGGCCTCGCCTACGATGTTCCGGTGGCAGATAACAGTACCGCCGAAGGCCGGGCATTGAACCGCCGCGTAGAGGTCTATATCACGGCTAACGAAAACATGATACAACAAGCCGAACAGGGGACGTTGAAATAATAACCGATGTTTAATCCCGAAAAACCCTTTGAAAATATGAAAGAATCAGCATTGTTTCTGGCCGAAGGTTTTGAAGAGATAGAAGCCATCACGGTCATAGATGTATTGCGTAGGGCGGGAGTTCCAATCAAAACTCTCTCCATAACATCTCGTTTGCAAGTAAAAGGAGCCCATGGCATTGTCGTGGAGGCCGATACAACCTTTGATACGGTTGCCATGGATGATTTCGATTTCTTGATCCTGCCGGGAGGAATGCCGGGTACTAAACATTTGGGCGAAAATAAGAAATTGAATGACTGGTTGCTTGCCCATGCCGAAAAAGGTGGGCACGTAGCCGCTATCTGTGCAGCACCCTCCGTTTTGGGACGGCTGGGATTGTTGAACGGGAAAAAGGCCACCTGCTATCCCGGTTTTGAATCGATGTTGCAAGGTGCCGATTTTACCGCCGCTCCCGTAGAGGTAGATGGAAATATCATCACGGCAAATGGACCGGCCGCAGCCCTGCGCTTTGCCTTGGCCCTTGTTGCCGAACTGAAAGGCGATTGCACAGCCCGGGAAATAGCCGCGGCAATGTAGAATAATCCGCATCTGAAAAAATAAAAAGCAGCTTCCATTCTATTCGGGTAATAGATGAAAGCTGTTTTTTATGCAGGGAGCTCTGCCAATTTGCCTATTTATGGTTAATATTGGAGAAAATAAAGTCGTTAAAGTAGTTATAAAAACAAAAAATAAGAGACGAAACTATTGCTAACCCAAAAAATATAGCGATATTTGCGGTACTTTTATCAGTCGGGGTCAAAAATTTTTTCAAAAAGACGTGAAAACGTTTTTTTTCGCGATAAAAAGCGATATATTTGCGAGCCGAAAAATAAACTTATAACAAATAATTCATATAAAATTTTAAAGTAATGACGAAAGCGGATATTGTAAACGAAATCTCAAAAAATACGGGTATCGAAAAATCTCTGGTTTTGGCAACCGTAGAACAGTTTATGGATACAGTAAAAGGCTCGTTGGCAAAGGGCGAAAACGTATATTTAAGAGGATTCGGTAGCTTTATTGTAAAGAAAAGAGCTCAAAAAACAGCCCGGAATATCTCTAAAAATATACAGCTATGCCCAGCGGAAAAAAAAGAAAAAGACATAAGATGTCAACGCACAAGCGTAAAAAAAGATTGAAGAAGAACAGACATAAGAAGAAGAAGTAAAGTCTGCTTCTTTTAAAAAGAACAACCTAATAAAGAACAAACTTAACCGAAGCTATATTCCATAAGTTTGTTCTTTGTTCTTTTGTAAAAACAAAGAAAAATGGAGAGGGCCATTTGAAATAATAACCCATAAACAAAAAGTAGAATTACGTGACCAGTGAATTAGTTGTTGATGTCCAACCCAAAGAGGTTTCTATTGCAGTTCTGGAAGATAAAAGATTGATGGAATTGCAAAAAGAGGCCCGTAATATCTCTTTTTCGGTAGGCGATATCTATTTGGGAAGGGTAAAAAAGTTGTTGCCTGGATTGAACGCTGCGTTTGTGGATGTAGGTTATGAAAAGGATGCCTTTTTACACTACCTCGATTTAGGGGCACAATTCAGCTCGTGCAGTAAATTTGTCAAGCAAACATTATCAGACAAAAAACACGTGCTGCCTATCTCCAAAGCGAAAATATTGCCCGAAATAGACAAGGACGGAACCATCGGCGATGTGCTGAAAGTGGGTCAAGAGGTGTTGGTACAGATCGCCAAAGAGCCCATATCCTCAAAAGGGCCTCGCCTGACGGCCGAGATATCCTTTGCCGGTCGGTATTTGGTTTTAATTCCCTTTGCCGATAAGGTTTCTGTTTCGCAGAAAATAAAATCGAGTGAAGAGAAGGCCCGCCTGCGACAACTTATACAAAGCATAAAACCCAAAAATTTCGGGGTGATTGTCCGTACCGTGGCGGAAGGGAAACGTGTGGCGGAGCTCGATAATGAGTTGAAGACATTGGTGAAATGTTGGGAAGATGCTTTGCTGAAACTCCAAAAATCACAACTTCCCGCGCTGATCTTTGAAGAAACAGCCCGTACGGTCGGCCTCCTTCGGGATATTTTTAACCCCTCTTTCGCACATATACATGTGAATGACGAGGAGGTATATCAACAGATATACAATTATGTGAGTTTGATAGCTCCCGAATGTAAGGATATTGTGAAGTTGTATAAAGGGGAGCTGCCTATTTTCGATAATTTTGCCATCACCAAGCAGATCAAGGGGTCGTTTGGTAAAACGGTCTCGTTTAAGAGCGGGGCTTATTTGATTATAGAACACACCGAGGCGCTTCACGTGATAGATGTAAACAGTGGTAACCGTTATAAATCGGCCGATGGGCAGGAGAGTAATGCTCTTGATGTGAATATGTATGCGGCCGAGGAGATTGCCCGTCAGTTGAGGCTTCGGGATATGGGTGGTATTATCGTAATCGATTACATTGATATGCAACTGGCCGATAACCGGCAAAAACTGTATGACCGAATGCGTGAGTTGATGCAGCAAGATAGAGCCAAACACAATATTTTACCGCTGAGCAAGTTCGGCCTTATGCAGATTACCCGGCAACGAGTGCGTCCGGCGTTGGATATAGCAACGGCCGAGACCTGTCCGACGTGTTATGGTAAAGGAGAGATCAAACCCTCTATCCTGTTTACCGACCGGTTGGAAGATAAGATAGCGTATTTGGTTCATAAATTGCGGGTAACCCGATTTTCGCTCCACGTACATCCGTTTATTGCCGCTTATATCAACAAGGGTTTCTTCTCTTTGAAATGGCAATGGCGTTTTAAATACGCTTTTCGTTTTAAGTTGATACCGAATCAGTCGTTGGCTTTCCTGGAATATCGTTTTTATGACCGGGAGGGTACCGAGATCGATTTAAAAGAGGAGATTGAGATTAAATAGTTTCTTTTGAGCTGATAAAAAGATAGGAAAGGCAGCATCCTCTGGGTGTTGCCTTTTTTATGGGCTATGTCTTTCTTCCTTTTTTTGTCTGTTCGGAGAAAAAGAACACCCCCACAAAAGTTTCAGGTTTTTGTGGGGGTGTTTGGCCTTATGTTTCGGGTTTGTAGCCTCTTCCCTGGCATTTATTTTTTTACTGTGATGATGGAAGTTTTTAAGTTTGTTTTTAATTTCCCCAATGCGGGGTAGAGGTTTGTACTGACTGTTTGGTATGATTCGGTAATGTAGTTGAAACTGATGGGAATCAAACTTATCTTTTCATCTACCACCGTGGTGTCGGGATTAAGGTTGATGATGTTGGTGATGAATTTGTTCAAGTTCCCGAAATCGTACTCCTTATTGGTAGCATTGTAGGTTGCATAGTAGGTGTTGACATTGTCGCACATATTGCGTTTGGCAAAAAATGCCGGTACGTCCTTGGTGCGTATGAACAACAAGTATTGGGGCGGGGCGATGCTGAAATTGTTGGCCTCGGGGGTATATACCGGTACGACGAAGCGCAAGGCGTTTAACGTTACGTTGTCTAACCCGTCTTCTTTTAGCTTGTTGATGATCTCTTGTGTCGGGAAGGTTATTTCCGTATTGAATGCGGCTGGTGTCTTTACATAAGTGGTATCCGCAGATGGTGCCGACATATAGGGAGGATTGGTTACCTCGATGTGGTTGGCATTTACAACCTCCGGGGTTACGGCTAAGTAATCTTTGTATTGTTTGACGACCAAAGTGTCTCCCTGCAATATTTTGTAATAGAAACGGATGGATGTTTCGCGAATGTCGATAACTACGCCGTTTCCGTAACTGTTCTTGACGTAAATGCCGGGGAAGAATTGAGTGAATTTTTCTTTTGATTTGAACAGGTCGGGATCTTCTTTGAATTTTTGGTAGATCATGTCGGTGAATTCCTGTGGCATGGTCAAGGTAATGGTGCGGGCATAGGTGTCTTCAGTTTTTATGGAGTCTTCGACGCTGATGTCCGATGCAGTATAGAATTTACGTCCCAATAGATCGGCCGGATCGTAATATTCTTCGGGATTGATGTCGGTGTAAGGGATTTCGGGTAATTGTTTGTTCAGGGCGTAAACGCTAAGCTGCATGGGGGTGAGGGAGTCGCCCATGAAGGTAGCGAACCGCATCCGCAATACGGTAGAGTCCAGTTTATCGCCGATGTTTTCATCGCCTCCGAATTCCATCTCCGAAGCGGGATAGAGCTGTGCCAGGAAATCGCATTTGATGGAGCCGAAATTCGGATCGGTAAAACCGCCTAACCATTCGGAAATGGTGAAACAATATACTTTATCTACCGGGATGGTGGTAGAGGTTACATCGAATGTGTCGCGCGACAGGTATAGTTGATCGCCTTCCGGTAAGATGGATGTGCCGATCTCTGAGAAATCATCGGTACAGGCGAACATCCATGACAGGCAAACGGCAAAGGCGAAAAAATGGAGTAATTTCATATTTTCTTTTCTTCTCAAATCAAATGTTTTTGGGGACAATTCCGAATAAATTGTCTCGGAATAAATGTCCCCGCAAAGTTATAATAAAGTTGCAAATTTCAGCTATTGATTATTTTTTTCCCAGACTTCGTCGTAAAAATGGTCGTAAGCGGCGATGTATGTGTCGGCCGATTGGTACGGAAGGAATGGAATATTTTTGTTTTGGATATATGATAATGTCTCATTATTAATGTTTTGGCTTCCCTGAATGACTCCGTCGGAGAAGTCGATAGCCAGTTTTGTTAAAGTTTCAAAATCAACGGATTTTCCTGCGATGGAGGCTACGTCTTCGGGGGTGATGCCTTCGAGTTGAATCTTTTCGGCGAAGTCGTCGCCATAGGGTTTCTGGAATCCGTTGTCGTACGTGGAGTAGATGATTTTGGAATTCCGGAAGGAGGGATCCTCGGCGTATGCTTTTTTGATGTAGAGCGGTGCCAATGCGGTTAACCATCCGTGACAATGGATGATGTCCGGAGCCCAGCGTAATTTTTTGACGGTTTCCATGACGCCTCTGACAAAGAAGATACTGCGTTCGTCGTTGTCTTCAAATTCATTTCCGTTGTCGTCGGTAAGAACTTGCTTGCGCTGAAAATAGTCGTCGTTGTCGATGAAATAGACCTGCATACGGGCCGACTGTATGGAGGCTACTTTTATGATCAGGGGGTGATCGGTATCGTTGATAATCAGGTTCATGCCCGATAAGCGAATGACTTCGTGCAGTTGATTTCGCCTTTCGTTGATGTTCCCGTATTTGGGCATGAAGGTGCGGATTTCATGTCCTCTTTCTTGGATGCCTTGTGGTAGGTTGCGACAAAGGGTCGCTATTTCGGAATCAGGCAGATAAGGAGTAATTTCTTGTGCAATAAAGAGCACTTTGGTGGCTTTGGTCATGATAAATCGATGTATCAAAAAGAATTATGCTGCAAAGATAATAAAAAAAAATTCGTAATCCTCAAAATATGAGGGTGATTAACATCTAAATGCATGGTAAATGTCTTGATAGAGTTGTTGTTACAAAAATTATGATTGAATCCAATATGTGTTAATGAAGAAATTTAATTATTTAAATGCTTCTATGTTTGGGTTTAATTTAGTTCTTTTGCAGCGATTTTTTGTAAAAGTTATGGAAATAGTAAAAACAGTGGCCGAATTGCAGGCAAAATTATCTGCCGTTCGGGAAAAAGGTCAGAAAGTGGGTTTCGTGCCTACTATGGGTGCTTTGCATAACGGACATTTGTCGTTGGTAAAACGATGCGTGAGTGAAAATGATGTTTGCGTGGTGAGCGTATTTGTTAATCCTACGCAATTTAACGATAAGAATGATTTGCTGAAATATCCCCGTACGGTGGATGCTGATGTGAAGCTGTTGGAGTCGGCCGGCTGTGCCTATGCGTTTATCCCTGAGGTATCGGAGATTTATCCTCAGGAGGATACCCGGATATTCGATTTCGGAACGGTGGACAAGGTGATGGAGGGGAAATACCGCCCGGGGCATTTCAACGGGGTGGCTCAGGTAGTCAGCCGGTTGTTTGACATCGTCGCCCCCGATCGAGCCTATTTCGGAGAGAAGGATTTTCAACAGATTGCCGTTATCCGGGCGATGGTTGCCCAATTGGGGTATGACATCGAGATTGTGGCGTGTCCTATTGTGCGGGAAGCCGATGGGTTGGCGTTGAGTAGCCGGAATACACGTTTATCTGAAAATCAACGAAATTTAGCAGTAAAAATTTCGGAGACATTGTTTAAAAGTCGTACCTTTGCCAGCCAAAACAGTGTGGCCGATACGATCTCTTTTGTAACGGATACGTTGAACAACGTTCCGGAATTACGGGTAGAGTATTTCGAGATTGTGGATGGGAATACTTTGCAGTCGATACGTTCTTGGGACGATACGACCTATCCGGTGGGTTGTATCACCGTATATTGTGGAGAGGTGAGATTGATCGACAACATCAAATATTAATTCATTAAAAGGCTGACAAATGCTAATCGAAGTAGTAAAATCTAAAATCCACCGAGTTACCGTAACGCAGGCGGATTTGAATTATGTGGGCAGTATTACGCTCGACGAGGATTTGATGGATGCTGCTAATTTGATAGAAAACGAAAAGGTGCATATTGTGGATAACAATAACGGAGAACGGTTTGAAACGTATGTTATTAAGGGAGAAAGAGGTTCCGGTGTTGTCTGTTTGAATGGCGCTGCGGCCCGGAAAGTGCAGCCGGGCGATGTGATTATTATCATGTCGTATGCACAAATGGACTTTGAAGAGGCCAAGAAATTTCACCCCAGTGTTGTTTTCCCCGATACCCGGACCAATAAACTGATTTGATTGCTTTGAATGGTGCGGTACCTCTTGTGTGAGGGAGAATTCCGCTTTAAGATATAGCGAAACCTTTCATCTTGATGGGTTTCGCTTTTTTTTGTTGTCTGTTGTTTGAACCTGTTCTCGTTGCCGGAGCCCTTCGGTAAGGTCCATGTCGTGCTGGGCCGGATGCGTTTTTCCTGTTTAGTGAGGTGTTGCCTTTGTCTTTACCGGATAACGGAAAAAAGCCAACGGGATGGGAAAAGATATATGAGTGTCTAACTTTTTTTGTATTTTTGCCTGCTGTACAAATAGTGAATAAGAAAATAAAATAAAAAAGATATGTTTGAGAACCTAAGCGAAAGATTGGAACGCTCCTTTAAGATTTTGAAAGGAGAGGGCAAGATTACGGATATTAACGTGGCCGAAACGTTGAAAGATGTACGCCGCGCGTTGCTGGATGCCGATGTCAACTATAAAGTGGCGAAACAGTTTACCGATACTGTCAAGGCCAAGGCGCTGGGTATGAATGTGCTGACAGCTGTAAAGCCAGGCCAGTTGATGGTGAAGGTAGTACACGACGAGCTGGCCTTGTTGATGGGGGGCGAAGCGGTGGATATCCGTCTGACGGGTTCTCCTGCCATTATTCTGATGTCGGGTTTGCAAGGCTCGGGTAAGACCACTTTCTCGGGAAAACTGGCCAATATGTTGAAGACCAAACGCTCCAAACGTCCTTTGCTGGTGGCTTGCGACGTCTATCGTCCGGCGGCTATCGAGCAGTTGAAGGTGCTGGGCCAGCAAATAGAGGTGCCGGTTTATTCGGAACCGGATAGCAAAGACCCGGTGGAGATAGCCCGCAATGCCGTGAAATTTGCCAAGCAAAACGGGAATGATTTGGTTATTGTCGATACGGCGGGACGATTGGCTGTCGATGAACAGATGATGACAGAAATCAAGGCAATTAAAGATGCCATCCAGCCTTCCGAAATCTTGTTCGTAGTCGATGCCATGACGGGACAGGATGCCGTGAATACGGCCAAAGAGTTCAACGATCGCCTCGATTTTGATGGCGTGGTGTTGACCAAACTCGACGGTGATACGCGGGGGGGGGCAGCACTCTCTATCCGTTCGGTAGTGGACAAGCCAATCAAATTTGTGGGTACGGGCGAAAAGATGGAAGCGCTCGATGTCTTTCATCCTGCGCGTATGGCTGACCGTATCTTGGGTATGGGCGATATTGTTTCGTTGGTGGAACGCGCCCAGGAACAATACGACGAGGAGGAGGCCAAACGCCTGCAAAAACGGATTGCCAAGAATCAGTTCGATTTCAACGACTTTATCAGCCAGATACAGCAAATCAAGAAAATGGGCAATCTGAAAGATCTGGCATCGATGATACCCGGCGTAGGGAAGGCCATCAAGGATATAGATTTGGATGATAACGCTTTTAAAAGTATCGAGGCGATTATCTACTCCATGACGCCCAAGGAACGTTCGCATCCTGAAATCTTGAACGGCAGTCGCAAGCAACGTATTGCCAAAGGTAGCGGTACGACGATTCAGGAGGTAAACCGGCTGCTGAAACAGTTTGAAGATACCCGTAAGATGATGCGGATGGTTACGCAGGCCAAAAATCCCGCACGTTTGATGAATAATCTGCGGAGAAGAAGATAGTAGCTTATTTAAAAATAAGGAGATATGCAACTGATAGACGGAAAGGCTATTTCGGAACAGGTAAAGCAGGAGATCGCCGCCGAAGTGGCAGAGATGGTAGCGAAAGGAGAAAAACGTCCTCATCTGGCCGCTATTCTGGTAGGACACGATGGAGGTAGCGAAACCTATGTGGCCAATAAGGTGAAAGCCTGTGAAGTGTGCGGATTCAAATCGACGTTGATCCGATATGAGGCGGACGTAACCGAAGAGGAGTTGTTGGATAAGGTCCGCGAGTTGAACAACGATGACGATGTGGACGGGTTTATCGTCCAGCTTCCACTTCCTTCGCATATATCGGAACAAAAGGTGATAGAGACAATCGATTACCGGAAGGATGTGGATGGTTTCCATCCGATAAATGTGGGCCGTATGTCTATCGGATTGCCTTGTTATGTCTCGGCTACTCCCAACGGAATATTGGAGTTGCTGAAACGTTACCGTATCGAAACCCGTGGAAAGAAGTGCGTGGTATTGGGGCGCAGCAATATCGTAGGTAAGCCGATGGCCATGCTGATGATGCAGAAGGCCTATCCGGGCGATGCTACCGTTACCGTGTGCCACAGCCGGAGCCAGCATTTGGAGATGGAGTGTCGGGAGGCCGATATTATTATCGCAGCATTGGGACAGCCTAATTTTGTCAAGGCCGATATGGTAAAAGAGGGAGCTGTTGTCATCGATGTGGGAACTACCCGTGTACCGGATGCTTCTCGTAAATCGGGCTTTAAACTGACGGGTGATGTGAAATTTGATGAGGTGGCTCCCAAATGCTCTTACATTACTCCGGTTCCCGGAGGGGTGGGCCCCATGACGATTGTGTCGTTGATGAAAAATACGCTGTTGGCCGGTAAAAAGGCGATTTATCGGTAACGGGGAGATTAGACTGATTGCTGTCTGGCGGTAGATGTACAAAAAGGGATTTATCATATGGATTATGTTTGTAGCCGTAGGCCGTCTGTTGGCACAACAGACGGCTACGGCTACTCTTTTGTTTGCCGGCGATGCCATGCAGCATCTTACTCAAATAGAGAGTGCCCGGGAAACGGATGGCTCGTTTTGTTACGATTCGTGTTTTTATCATATTAAAAACGAGATTGATGCTGCTGATTATGCGGTGGTGAATTTTGAGGTTTCGTTAGGAGGGAAGCCCTATACGGGGTATCCGTCGTTCAGTGCCCCTGATGAGTTTGCCCAGGCTTTGAAGAGGGCTGGTTTCGACCTGTTCTTGTTGGCCAATAACCATACCATGGACCGGGGAGCAAAGGGTTTCTTGCGGACGTTGAACCGGTTGGACAGCATGAATATCCTTTATGTGGGAGGGTATCGTAACCGGGAGGAGCGATCGCAACGTTATCCCCGTTTGGTATCGGTCAATGGTTTCCGTGTGGCATTTCTCAATTATACGTATGGAACTAACGGCCATGCCGTCCCTTCGCCGTTGTACATGAATATGCTTGATGCAGAACAGATTCTTGCCGATGTGGAGTTGGCGCGCGAGTGTTGGGCCGAAGTCGTGGTGGTATGTCTGCATTGGGGGCAAGAGTATGAAGTGGTAGAAAACCGGCAACAGCAGGAGCTGGCCGACAAGCTGGTAGAGGCAGGTGTCGATTTGGTGATAGGGTCGCATCCGCATGTGGTACAACCCATGGAGGTACGTTATAACCCGGAGGGAACGGTGAAGTCGGTTGTAGCCTATTCGTTGGGCAACTTTATTTCAAATATGCAGATTGACCATACCACCGGAGGTGCGATGCTAAAAGTAGTTTTGGGGCGCGACGGAATGCGGGTGAAAATAGACTCTGTGGCCTATTCGCTGGTAGGGGTACAACGGCCGGAAAAAGGTTCGCGACAACCCTTTATTATGCGATCGGCGGCACAAATAGATACGTTGTCGGGATTGCCCGCGTATATGTATCGGTATTTGCGCGATACCCGAGCCAATTTGTCAGAACATAATATTGGTATCACGGAGTATATGTTTTAAAAATGAGTCTTCCTGGAAAGTAGAATTTTCCTTTTCCCATATTTTGATACTACGCTGAATCCAAAAGTTTTTGGTTCCGCTTTTTTTCAAAAAGCGGAGAAAAGAATCAGAATAGCAAACCATCGGTGTTTTTCTTCTTTAAAAATAGGTAAGAATAAAAAATTCTAAGTAATTTAGTCGCCTTTCTAAACAGCCATAATATGGACGCAAAAGAACGAGCCCGAAGGGCAAAAAAGGTAACATGGGTAGGCTTTTTCGTAAATCTGATACTGTCTGCCGGAAAAATAGTTGCAGGGATTGTCGGTCGAAGTGGGGCGATGTTGGCAGATGGCATCCACTCGTTGTCTGATTTTATTACCGATATGATTGTATTGGTTTTTATCGGAGTGTCAGGAAAGGCAAGTGATGACACTCACCAATACGGGCACGGCAAGTTTGAGACCTTTGCCACGATGTTAATCAGCTTGGCGTTGTTGGTGGTAGGTGGCGGGATTCTGTATTCCGGATTCCACAAGATATATCTTTCTATAACGGGGGTTGTCATAGATAAACCGGGCATGATAGCTTTGGTAGCGGCAGTTGTATCGATTGTGACCAAAGAGGTATTGTTTCAATATACCGTACGGGAAGGTAAAGCAATTAATAGCCAGGCGGTAGTGGCAAACGGATGGCATCATCGCTCGGATGTATTTTCCTCCGTGGGGACGATGTTGGGTATTGCCGGGGCCATCTATCTGGGTGAGGAATGGCGTGTACTGGACCCGATGGCGTCGATTGTTGTCAGTATTCTTATCATAAAGGTTGCGTTCGATCTGGGACGTCCCAGCGTGGATGAACTGTTGGAGAAGGCTCTTCCGGAAGAGGTGGAACAAGAGATTACAGCGTGTATAACGGCAGTTGAGGGGGTAAAGACGTTTCATCGGCTCAAAACGCGTAAAAATGGGATGTCGTATGTGATAGATGTACACGTGAAGATTGATCCGGAGGTTTCGTTCGTCAAGTCGCACGATATTGCCACCGAGGTGGAAAAAGCCTTGCGACAACGCTTTGGAGAGACTACACAAGTGAGTGTACATACGGAACCGTATTTGTTGAAAGAGTGATGGGGCTGTTAATATAATGTAATATAAAAAGACGGGTGAATTTTTTACTAAACTAAAATTAGCTATTTTTGTTTTATAGGATATTAAAAAGAGAACGGTATGGCTTTAAAACGTTTCGGTGTTTCGCTGGAAGATAATTTGTTGGAGGCTTTGGACCGATTTGTGGAGACGAACGGATTTTCTAACCGCTCGCAGGCTATCCGGTTTCTGATTGAAAAGAACCTGGCCGAAACCAAGTGGCAGTGTAATCATATCGTGGCCGGTACGATTATTATCATGTATGACCAGAATAAAAAGGATATTGCGGCTAAAATAGTAGATATTCAACAGTGTTATCAGGATGTTATCCTTTCGTCTTCGCAATATTATCTGAATGATAATTTTTGTTTGCACATTGCAACGGTTACGGGTGAAGCTCACCGGTTGACCGAACTGTCTGACAAATTGATTGCCATACGGGGTATCAAACATGGAAAACTGGTGATGAGCCGGGCCGATTGATTTATTTCCATATTTTTTTGTTTTGCAGGTAACACGATTTTTAAAAAATGTGTTACTTTTGCGGCGAATTATGGTGAAAATAGATAGATATATGAAAAAATTTTATTTTGTAGTTCTGTTGTTTTTGTTTGTATCGTTGCCGATTGTGGCGGAGAAATTTCCCGTCGATAGTGTCGCTCCTCTGCTGAAAGAGGTGGTGGTAACGGCAAACAGGACGCAAGTGAATAAAAATGATGTACCGCTTACGATATCGGTCATTACCCGGAAACAGATAGAGGAGAGTAGTGAGTCGGCCCTGCTGCCGGTATTGTCGCAGCGCGTTCCGGGTTTGTTCCTGACGCAAAAGGGTGTAACGGGTTTCGGCGTTTCGTCGGGATCTGCCGGGACGGTCAATATCCGAGGCGTGGGCCAGAGTAACAAGGTTTTGATGCTGTTTGACGGGCAACCGCAATGGGCCGGGGTTTTCGGCCATAGCTTGCCGGATACGTATGTGGCGTCGGATATAGAGCGGGTGGAGGTAATCCGAGGTCCCGGTTCATTGTTGTATGGTTCCAATGCGATGGGCGGTGTGGTGAACTTGATAACCCGCAGTCAGCATCAAGAGGGGGTTACCTCGCACGTGAGGGCCATGTATGGTTCGTACAATACGCAAAAGTATATGTTTAATAACGGGATAAAACGGGGTAAATTCAATAGCTTTTTTTCGTTGAACCACGACAGGACGGACGGTCATCGCGAAAATTCGGAATTTAATATAACGAATGGTTTTGCCAAGGTGGGCTATGAGTTTTCTGAACGTTTGAGTGCCACGGCTGATGCCAGCGTGGCCTATTATGATACGCATAATCCGGGTCCGGTTACGGAACCTTTGTTCGACAACTGGATGCGGATATGGCGCGGGACGGCATCGGCTGCGTTGGAAAACAAGTTTGAGCGAAGTAACGGTGGTCTGCGGTTGTTCTATAACTGGGGAAATCATAAGATAAACGATGGATATGAAGCGGGAGAACCTCCACGGGAATATTTCTTCCGGTCGAAAGATCATAATTACGGAGCCTTGCTGTATCAGTCGTTCCGTTTGATAGAGGGTAACGAATTTACTGCCGGCGTGGATTATAAGAACTGGGGCGGCGAAAGCTGGTACGACTATTTCTCCGGCGAGGTGGAAGATGAGGTGGACAAGTCGGTACACGAGATTGCCGGATATGCCATTATGCAACAGAAATTCTGGGATATGCTGGTTCTTAATGCTGGCCTTCGTTATGAACATAGCAGCAGCTATGGTAGTGAATGGGTGCCGCAGGCGGGCTTTACGATTCACCCGTTTACCGATAATACGATTAAGGCTTCGGTATCAAAGGGGTTCAGAAGCCCTTCGATCCGGGAACTGTATATCTCATATTTGCCTTATTCCAAAGCGAACCCGGATTTGAAACCAGAAAATATGATGAATTATGAAGTGTCGATAGGTCAGGACTTCCTGGATGGGCAACTTCATGCCGAGTTGACCGCTTTTTATATCGACGGAAAGGATATGATTCAGTTGCAGTCTGTTCCCGAGGGGGGACGTCAACTGATGAATATCGGTAAATTCTACAATAAGGGCGTGGAATTTGATGCTACTTACCGGGTTATGCGCGATTTGCAATTTTCTACCAATTACAGTTACCTGCATACCAATAAGAAGCTGATAGCTGCTCCTAAACACAAGGTTTTTGTAGAGGGGGTTTATTCGCCGGGACGGTTTAGTCTGAATCTGAATATGCAGTCGATTTCGGGGTTGTATCTGAATACAAATGAAAATGCAAAAACGGAAAATTATGCCCTGCTTAATGCCCGTGTCTCGTACCGGCTGGGGAATGATAAGACCCATTATACCGTATTTGTAAAGGGGGAAAACTTGACCGATACTCATTATACGATTAACGAAGGTTATCCGATGCCAGGCGCTATTGTTATGGGTGGCGTGGATATAAAATTCTAAATAAATAAGGTTACCGTTGTCCGGTGAATTTGCCGGATGTTAAAAGGTCTGTTGATGTACAACAGGCCTTTTTCTTTGAAGAGGGCGTCAGGAAGGGGTTTATCCCGGATGTGGTATTTGCGGAATAAAATGGTTATATTTGCTGAAATTGAAATACATCGTGGTATGAATAAGGTGTTTTTGTTCTTGTTGTCGGTATTGCTGGTTGGATGTCGGTCGGTGTTGTCTGTGGGGATGGATGAGCCGGTTGTCGATGTAACGAAAATTCCGAAAAAGATTTTTTCGGGCAACCGAGATCGTTTCCACGTGCAGGGTATTGCGGTGGATCTGAAAAGGGGCTATATCTATTTCTCATTTACGACGGAACTGTTGAAGATGGATTTGCAAGGGAACTTGATCGGGAGCGTAACGGGGTTGACCGGCCATTTGGGATGTCTTTCTCTCCATCCGGAAGATGGGCGGTTGTACGGTTCGTTGGAATATAAGAATGATGTTATCGGTAAGGGGATAGACGATCGGCAGGAAGCAGGACGTCGGAGTGCTTTTTATGTGGCTATTTTTGATGTAGATGCCATTACTCGTCCCGGGATGGATGCGGAAAAGGACCGGGTGATGATAACCGTTTTTCTGAAAGAGCCTACGGAGGACTATTATGCGTGGGTAGAGAATGGAGGGAAACGGGTTGAACACCGTTTCGGTTGTTCGGGAATAGACGGGACAACGTTTGCTCCGGAGTTCGGGAAGGGGAGAGATGGACGATATTTGCTGTATGTCGCTTATGGAATTTACAGCGATAAGACGAGAACCGATAACGATTATCAGGTGATATTGGGGTATGATACGAGAGGGTGGAAAAAGTATGAGCGTATGTTGTTACAGGATGATTTGCATACCAGCGGTCCGGCAAAACCGCTACATAAATATTTCGTGCGCACGGGAAATACGACGTATGGAATACAAAATTTAGCTTATGATCCTGCTTCGGGAAATTGTTTTGCTGCGGTTTATGCCGGAAAGAAATCGGCCTACCCCAATTATACCCTTTTTGTGATAGATGGTTCGAAGAAGGCTCGTAAAGAGACGTTACAGGGGTTTGATTTAACACAGGAAGGCGAGGTGCTGTCGTTATTGCCGCAAGGGTTGTATGATGTTTCGAGCGATACGTGGGGATGGAATTTTGAGTGGGGATCTACCGGTTTGTGTCCATTGGGCAACGGATATTTTTATATCTCGCACAACGGTGTTTCTGATGACAAGAAACAGAACAGTACCGTTTATCTGTATCGATGGACAGGAGATAAAGACCAACCTTTTGAACTGGTGAAATAGTTGCGTTATTGTTTTCCCCCATTTATCTACATACTGCGCCGAACCAAAAAGCTTTTGGTTCGGCTTTTTACAAAAAGCGGAGAAAAGATTAAATCGGTCATAAAAAAACGCATAACTCAACGAGTTATGCGTTTTTTAGGGTTAAGTAATAACTGTCTGTTTATTTATTTCACTTCCTCAAAGTCAACGTCCGTAACATTATCTCCGTTGTTGTTATTGGAGGTTTGTTGTTGCTGTTGTTGAGTATTTGTTCCTGCTTGCTGTTGTGCACCGGCATTTTGGGCATTGTAAATGTCTTGTGCGGCAGCCTGCAAAGCATTGTTCAATTCAGTTGTGGCAGCGTCGATGCCAGCTTTGTCTTGTGCTTTGTGGGCGTCTTTCAGTTTGCTCAGAGCAGATTCGATCGTAGCTTTCTTGTCTGCCGGAATCTTATCGCCCATTTCTTTCATCTGTTTTTCAGTTTGGAAGATGAGAGAATCGGCTTGGTTCAATTTTTCGATACGTTCCTTTTCTTTGGCATCGGCTTCGGCGTTGGCAGCTGCTTCTTCCTTCATTCGTTTGATTTCTTCGTCGCTAAGCCCGCTGGATGCTTCGATACGGATGCTCTGTTCTTTACCTGTGCCTTTGTCTTTGGCAGAGACGTTCAAGATACCGTTGGCGTCGATGTCGAAGGTAACTTCGATTTGGGGGACACCACGTTGTGCGGCGGGAATTCCATCGAGGTGGAATCTTCCGATTGTCTTGTTGTCTTTTGCCATCGGACGTTCTCCTTGCAATACGTGTATTTCTACCGAAGGTTGGTTATCTACGGCCGTAGAGAAGGTTTCGGATTTACGCGTCGGGATGGTGGTGTTGGCATCGATCAATTTTGTCATGACACCGCCCAATGTTTCGATACCCAGAGACAACGGAGTAACATCAAGTAACAAAACGTCTTTTACATCACCGCTTAATACGGCACCTTGTATGGCAGCACCTACGGCTACTACTTCGTCGGGATTAACACCTTTGGACGGTGTCTTACCGAAGAATTTTTCGACGATGGCCTGTATGGCGGGGATACGGGTAGAACCCCCAACCAGGATGACTTCGTCAATGTCGGATGCTTTTAATCCGGCGTCGGCCAACGCTTTACGGCACGGTTCGATGGTTGCTTGGATCAATCTGTCGCAAAGTTGTTCAAATTTGGCACGCGTCAATGTTTTTACCAAGTGTTTGGGTACTCCGTTTACCGGCATGATGTACGGCAGGTTGATTTCTGTTGATGTGGCGCTTGACAATTCTATCTTCGCTTTTTCAGCAGCTTCTTTCAACCGTTGCAGAGCCATCGGGTCTTGACGGAGATCTACTCCTTCTTCGGCTTTGAACTCGTCGGCCAGCCAGTCGATGATAACGTGGTCGAAATCATCCCCTCCCAGGTGGGTATCCCCGTTGGTGGATTTTACTTCAAATACGCCGTCGCCCAATTCGAGGATGGAGATATCGAATGTACCACCGCCTAAGTCGAATACGGCGATCTTCATGTCTTTGTTGGTTTTGTCCAATCCGTAAGCCAATGCCGCAGCGGTAGGTTCGTTTACGATACGTCTTACTTTCAATCCGGCGATTTCACCGGCTTCTTTGGTGGCTTGACGTTGCGAATCGTTGAAGTAGGCGGGCACGGTGATAACGGCTTCGGTTACTTCTTGTCCCAGATAGTCTTCGGCGGTTTTCTTCATTTTTTGAAGGATCATGGCCGAAATTTCTTGCGGCGTATATAACCGTCCGTCGATGTCGATACGGGGCGTGTTGTTGTCGCTGCGAACAACGCTGTACGGTACGCGCGACAACTCTTTGGTTACTTGGTCGTATGTTTCGCCCATAAAACGTTTTATGGAGAAAATCGTCCTTTTGGGGTTCGTGATGGCTTGACGTTTTGCCGGATCGCCGACTTTGCGTTCGCCACCGTCCACAAATGCAACAATAGAAGGCGTGGTTCTACGACCTTCGCTGTTTGCAATTACCACAGGTTCGTTGCCTTCCATGACAGCAACACAAGAGTTTGTGGTTCCTAAGTCAATTCCAATAATTTTTCCCATTGTAGTAGTATTTTTATTAATTATATTTTTCTGTTTGTCTCTCAAACCTCGATTTGTTCCGGAGCTTTTACTCCCTCCTTTTTGCAAGGTTTCACTTGTTTTTACGCAAAAGGTGTGCCAAAATGAAAATCGGGGAAAAAGTAATCTTTTGTCAGGCGTTATTTCACCGGAACGAATCATCCGTGTCATATTTGCTGTCTATTTGGCAGTTTTTTAGCCGTTCATCGCCTGCTGCCCGAAAGAAGAGCAGCTATTCTGGACGGTTGGTTTGTTTGAGGACGTAAAATATTGTTTTTGTGGGATGATTGGGGAAAATGCTGGATCGATTTCGTAGGGAGGGGAGCCCGGTCGTGGAGATCGGTCCGGGAGAAATCGTTTCCATACGAATTAATTATCGAAAAATTTCTGTATTCTACCGAAAAAGAGTACATTTGTTGCGATTTGTTTTATAAAAAACAGCCATAGATTATCAGTAAAATATTAACTAAATCTCTGTATTATGAATCTTACTCATATTGAACACTTGGGGATTGCTGTCAAAAGCCTGGATACGGCTATTCCCTATTATGAAAATGTGTTGGGCCTTAAATGCTATGCCATTGAAGAAGTTGCCGATCAGAAAGTAAAAACGGCTTTTTTTAAAATCGGTCAGACCAAGATTGAGTTGCTTGAACCCACCTCTCCTGAAAGTGCCGTGGCCAAATTTATCGAGAAAAAGGGCGAAGGAATCCATCACCTGGCTTTTGCCGTGGGCGATGGCGTGGCTAATGCTTTGGCCGAAGTAGAAGCTAAGGGTGTTCAATTAATCGATAAAGCTCCCCGTAAAGGAGCCGAAGGCCTGAATATCGCTTTCTTGCATCCGAAAACTACGTGCAGTGTATTGACAGAACTTTGTGAACATCCCCAAGAATAAAAGTAGAAACGTTATACGATAAAGCAATGAGTGATCAACTTGAAAAAGTAAAAGAACTGATAGCCCTTCGAGCAGAAGCACGTTTGGGCGGTGGAGAAAAAGCTATTCAGAAACAACACGATAAGGGGAAATATACGGCTCGCGAACGTATTGCCCAACTGTTGGATGACGGAAGTTTTGAAGAGTTGGATATGTTTGTAAAACACAGATGTACCAATTTCGGACAAGAAAAGAAATCCTTCTTGGGCGATGGCGTCGTTACCGGATACGGAACGATTGAAGGCCGTTTGGTGTATGTGTTTGCCCAAGATTTTACCGTTTTCGGAGGATCGTTGTCTGAAACGATGGCTTTGAAAATTTGTAAGGTGATGGATATGGCCATGAAAATGGGTGCCCCCATTATCGGTATCAACGACTCGGGAGGTGCACGTATTCAGGAAGGTATCAACGCGTTGGCCGGATATGCTGAAATTTTCCAACGGAACATCATGGCTTCGGGTGTTATCCCTCAAATCTCGGGTATTTTCGGTCCGTGTGCCGGCGGGGCTGTTTATTCGCCTGCTTTGACCGATTTTATTGTTATGACACAGGGCCCTTCCTATATGTTCTTGACCGGTCCGAAAGTTGTAAAAACCGTAACCGGTGAAGATGTTACACAGGAGGATCTGGGAGGCGCTTCGGTTCATTCTACCAAATCGGGTGTGGCTCATTTTGCTGCCGAAAATGGTGAGGAGGGATTGGCCATTATTCGTAAGTTGATCAGCTTTATTCCTCAAAATAACTTGGAAGAGGTTCCGTTGGTAGAGTGCAATGACCCGATAGACCGTCTGGAAGATTCTTTGAACGAAATTATTCCCGACAGTCCCAACAAACCGTACGATATGTATGAGGTGATAGGTGCTATCATAGATAACGGAGAGTTCCTGGAATTGCAACGCGATTATGCGAAGAACATCATCATCGGATTTGCTCGTTTCAATGGTCAGTCGGTAGGGGTGGTTGCCAACCAACCCAAATATTTGGCCGGCGTATTGGACAGTAACGCTTCGCGCAAGGCAGCCCGTTTTGTCCGTTTCTGCGATGCATTCAATATTCCGTTGGTAACGTTGGTCGATGTACCGGGATTCTTGCCGGGTACCGGACAAGAGTACAACGGTGTGATTCTGCACGGCGCCAAATTGTTGTATGCTTATGGCGAAGCTACCGTTCCCAAAGTAACCGTTACGTTGCGTAAATCGTATGGCGGATCGCATATCGTGATGAGTTGCAAGCAGCTCAGGGGCGATATGAACTATGCATGGCCTACCGCAGAAATTGCTGTGATGGGTGGAGCCGGGGCCGTAGAGGTGCTGTATGCCAAAGAGGCCAAAGATGCTCCGGATCCTGCTCAGTTCATGGCAGAAAAAGAAGCCGAATATACGAAACTGTTTGCTAACCCGTATAATGCAGCCAAATATGGATATATCGACGATGTGATCGAACCGCGTAATACCCGTTTCCGCATTATTCGTGCCCTGCAACAGTTACAAACGAAAAAATTAACCAATCCTGCCAAAAAGCACGGAAATATACCTCTGTAATTTGAAAGCTATGAATAGAAAGAATATAGGGGTAACGATCGTGTTGTTGATGACTTGCTGCATGGGCACTTTTGCACAAGGGGCCAAAAGCGTGCGCATCAACGAAGTTTTGGTTACCAATCAGACGAATTATCAGGACGACTACGGAGTGCAAAGCGCTTGGATAGAGTTGTTCAATACCTCTTTCGGATCAGTGGATTTGAGAAGCTGTTATTTGACCAACGATAAAAATAACCCGACCAAATATCCCATTCCCAAAAGAGATGTCCTTACCCGTATAGCTCCCCGTCAGCATGCTCTTTTCTGGGCTGACGGTATGCCTAATCGGGGTACCTTCCACCTGAATTTTACACTCGATCCGAATAAGGAAAACTGGATCGGTTTGTATGATGCCAACGGACGTACGTTGATCGACTCGGTTACGGTGCCGGCCGGTATTCCCGCCGACCACTCGTATGCACGCGAGGAAGACGGAAGTTCTAAATGGGTGATTAAAGGTGGTGATAGTCAAAATTATGTAACCCCCAGTACGAACAACCAGACCATAGACAAGAATACCAAAATTGATGGGTTCCGAAAAAATGACCGGCACGGTGTAGGGATGTCTATTATTGCCATGGGTGTGGTGTTCATTGCGTTGTTGTTGTTGTTTGTCGCTTTCTGGATTATCGGTTCTGTTTCCAAGAAAATGAGCAAACGGAATATGATGAGGGCTTCGGGTATTACCGATCACGATGAAGCCAAAGAAAAATTGCGTAAAGATTCCGGAGAAGTATTTGCGGCTATTGCCATGGCTTTGCACGAATATCAGGAAGATGCGCATGATATAGAAGATACCATTTTGACTATAAACAAGGTAAAACGCAATTATTCTCCGTGGAGTTCCAAGATCTATACGTTGCGTCATCTGCCTCATTAACGAAAATCATAAACCTCTCGTAAAAATGAAACAGTATAAATATAAAATAAACGGAAATCTTTACAATGTTACGGTAAACGATGTGGAAGACAACATCGCCCATGTAGAAGTAAACGGTACGCCTTACAGCGTGGAAATGGACAAGCCTGTAAAAGCTCCCAAACCATCGACCCGCCCGGCTGCCGCTCCCAGAACATCAAGTGGCGAACCGGTAGTAAGCCGTCCGGTGAAAGCACAAAGCAAGAGTGCTACCAAGTCTCCGTTGCCCGGCGTTATCCTGGATATTAAGGTAAAAGAAGGTGATGTCGTAAAACGAGGCCAAACGGTTGTTATCCTGGAAGCTATGAAGATGGAGAATAACATCAATGCCGAGAAAGACGGTAAAGTAGTAGCAATTAATGTAAACAAGGGAGATGCTGTGCTCGAAGGTACAGATCTTATTATAATTGAATGATACCATGGAGTTCCTGACGTTTTTATACGACAATCTAATCGATTTCTTGGAGTTTACGGCCTTTGCTAATGCAACGCCGGAACACTTCGCGATGATAATTGCCGGATTGTTCTTTATCTATCTGGCAGTCAAGAAAAACTTTGAACCCATGTTGCTTATCCCTATCGGGTTCGGTATCTTGATCGGGAACATTCCCTTTAAAATCGATGCCGGACTGGAAATCGGGATTTACGAGGAGGGTTCTGTATTGAATATCCTGTATCAGGGTGTAAGCTGTGGATGGTATCCTCCGATTGTCTTTTTGGGTATCGGTGCAATGACGGATTTTTCGTCGTTGATCTCCAATCCTAAATTGATGTTGGTGGGGGCTGCTGCTCAGTTCGGTATTTTCGGTGCCTATATGATTGCTCTTTCGCTCGGGTTCGAGCCCAATCAGGCAGGGGCTATCGGGATTATCGGGGGAGCAGACGGTCCGACGGCCATCTTCCTCGCTTCTAAATTGGCTCCGAATTTGATGGGTGCCATAGCTGTTTCTGCTTATTCGTATATGGCATTGGTTCCGATTATCCAGCCGCCTATCATGCGTCTGTTGACGACCAAGAAAGAACGCCTGATTCGGATGAAACCGGCCCGGGCCGTATCGCATACCGAAAAGGTGATGTTCCCCATTATCGGGCTGTTGTTAACCTGTTTCCTGGTTCCTTCCGGATTGCCTCTGTTGGGAATGTTGTTTTTTGGTAACTTGCTTAAAGAGAGTGGTGTAACTACCCGGTTGGCTAAAACGGCCAGCGGTCCGCTGATGGATTCAATCACTATCTTGCTGGGATTGACGGTAGGTGCTTCTACGCAGGCTTCTGAGTTCCTGACGGCTAACTCTATCTGGATTTTCCTGTTGGGATTTGTGGCATTCATTATTGCTACGGCTTCGGGAGTTCTCTTTGTGAAGGTGTTTAATCTGATTCTCCCCAAAGGGCAAAAAATCAACCCGTTAATTGGTAATGCGGGCGTATCGGCTGTGCCGATGTCGGCTCGTATCTCCCAGAATGTCGGTTTGGAATACGATCCTACCAACTACTTGTTGATGCACGCCATGGGCCCCAACGTAGCTGGTGTAATTGGATCTGCCGTTGCAGCCGGTGTACTGCTGGGATTCTTGGCTTAAACGAGATTTACGATCAATATGGATATAAAATACCGGTACATAACGTATCGGTATTTTTTTGTCTTATTTTGATTCCGTAAATATTTGGATGAAGCCGGTGCTTTTAACTATCTTTGTAGTGCATATAGTTTTATTTGCCTGATACAAGATTAGGTTTGTTGATGAATTTTTAAGTTGAATCTGGCAGTATAAGAAGGAGGAGTATGGAAAAGATTCCTGTTATTGTGGGAATAGGTGAATTGTTGTGGGATGAACTACCGACAGGACGGAAAACGGGAGGCGCTCCGATTAATTTTGTTTATCATGCTTCGCAGTTGGGGGTAGAGAGTTATGCCATCAGTGCTGTGGGCAAAGACGATTTGGGGGATAAAATCGTAAAAGAATTAGAAAAGTACGGATTAAAATACATTATCGAGCGGGTCGATTTTCCCACCGGTACCGTGCAGGTAACCTTGAATAACGGAGACCCCTCTTATTTCATTCCCGAAAATGTGGCGTGGGACAATATCCCGCTCACTCCCCAAGCAATCGAGGTAGTCAGGAGGGCCGATGCTATTTGTTTCGGTTCGTTGGCCCAACGCTCGCCGGTATCTTCCCAGACGATCTATGCCTTGTTGGCGGCTGCTCCGCAGACGGCCATTCGTTATTTTGATATTAACCTGCGTGCGCCGTATTATTCGAAAGAGTTGATTTTGCGTTCTTTCGGGGCGGCCAATGTATTAAAGATGAATCGGGAGGAGATGCAGCAGGTTTGTGTTATGTTGGGTTGGAGCGGCTCTGACGAACAGATTTGCCGGAGGTTGTTGTCCGAATATAAGTTCCGTTATGTGATATTGACAGCAGGTGCAGCATACAGCAAGGTGTTCTCTTACGATCAGGCATCGGTGATTGAGACGCCGGAAGTAAATGTGATGGATACGGTCGGGGCTGGGGACGCTTTTTCAGGGGCTTTTATTTCGGGAATATTATCGGGTAAAAGCATTGAAGAGGCGCATCGGTTTGCTGTTGTAACGGCGGCTTATGTCTGTACCAAAACCGGAGCATGGCCTTCGTATGAGTAAAAGTTAAAGGAGACAAATAAAAAAAGAGGACGTTATTTCTAATATTGAGATAGCGTCCTCCTTTTTTATTGTTGTATTTAAGGAGCGGGAGTTTGTTTGGAGTCTGGTATTAGTAAAGTGTTGGCCTCTTCTTCTATGGTGTTGCTGCCGACGATATCGGCTTTGCTGTCTCCATACCAGTAGATGGTCGATGCACAATCAATCGTGCCTTTTTCTTTCCCCAGCATTTCAAACAATAAAAGGAAGCGGTTGGAGAAGGGTGTATTGTCCAGGTTACGGGTTCGTAGGAAGGTACTGTACCCGTGCGGATTTCCAGCATCCGAAGAGATGGCTCCACCGAATGGTGTCTGGAAAGGGGCCACCGGACCGGAGGAGGTATTGTAATAGTCTTCGATACCTACCCCTTGTTCAGGCGGTTCTTGTACAAAGTTAATGACTGTAATCTCATTTCCGTCGCCATACCATTGCCGGGTATGGTTGTACACCGATATCTGATCTCCTTTGTAAATGCCGTTTCCCCAGATAAATCCGACAGTCCAGACATCGGCTTCATTGTCGTTGCAGTCTGAAACCAGCGGAAAATTTCGGGATTGTTTCCAAGATGTGTGGAAATAGAGAGAACGTTCGTCCCATTTCCAGTTGTCGGATATGATTTCAAGTTTTACGTTGGCAGGAGCGTGGCTCTCGTTGACAATCTCGAATTCGCAGTTCCTCTGAAAAGGCATGACCCAGCGGCTTGTAACCTCTCCTTTTCCGTCGGATTGCAGGTACCAATTGTTGACGGGGGCAGATAATGCTCCCCCTCCGGAGAAATCGCTTAGCGGTACATGGACCGTTTTTTTCTCGTCGAAGTGTATTTTTAGAATTAATCCCCGCATGGTTTGGGCATAATCGTTCGGATTAGAAGTAGAGACTTTGATTCGTAGTTGGCGGATGCATCCTCCTCCTTTGTCGGCCTGGATGCCGTATCGGAAAGAGAAATATTTCCCTTCGGCTTCCGGATGTTGGGCGATAGAGTCTTTCCATTGATGTGGGATGATTTCATCCTCTACAATGTGAGATGCTCCGTTACATACGGGTGGATTGGACAGCATGGTTTCTGTTTGTTTTATTTTTTCGGAGTATTTTTGAAGAGAGTTGGCTGAGAGACTTTCTATCCGGGTATTTTCCGGATATTCCCGAAAATTGATTTGGTAGAACCTTGGGATATCAGCCGTATCGTTTTCTTCTTCGTAGGTAATCAGGCATCTTTCCTGGTAGGGTATAGGCAATAATAGGGTACTGCCGTATCCTCCGTTTTTCGATGTCTCGGGATGTGTTCGGTATAGGATTCCGGTGTCAGAAATACCCATCTGGCTGAAATCGAAAGATGGTATTTCCCAGGTAGGCTCCGTTTGGTTGTCGAAATAAAACCGCAGGATGCCGCTTTTTTGAGGGGTGGATGCCGAAAAACGGGTAATGACGCCGGGGCCGGATTGATCAAACAACACCTTTTCGATACGACCGGCTATGGTATCCAGCCGGAGGTAATATGCTTTGTCGTTAGGGGTAAATTCATAGTCTCCGCCAGACATTATCGATGTATCGGCTTTTTTGTGGCTGCTCTCCATCCCGACAGCGTAGGGTTGGGCAGGATAACGGGCCGATTCGTCGTACGAAACCATTTCGTCCAACAGACCCGGTAAGGTAATTTTATTATTGTTACAGGCTGATAGGGAGATTGCAGCAAGAAATAGCAAAAAAATATTTTTCTTTGAATGGTTCATATATTTATCTGAATGTTTGTTTTATTTACGGATATAATCGGTAAAGGAGTATGCGTATGGGTGTCGTTCGTCCGGGTGATGGTGTTCCGTTTGTGTAATTTCCCACTTTTCCGGATGAATCTCCGGGAAGAAGGTGTCGGCATCGGCAAACGTGTGGTGTATATGTGTCAGGTACAACTTGTCGGCCAACGGGAGGAATGCTTGGTAAACCGATGCTCCTCCGATGATGAAAATTTCGGACTCTTCTTTTTTTACACTTTCTAATGCCTCTGGTATCGAACGGCATATTTTGATACCCTCTTGTTCTTTCCCGGTGGTGGTGATGACAATGTTGTCGCGGTTGGGAAGGGCTCCGTTGGGTAATGATTCAAAGGTGCGCCGACCCATAACGACGGTGTGTCCGGTAGTTAAGGCTTTGAATCTTTTCAGGTCTGCGGGCAGGTGGCACAGCAACTTGTTCTCTTTCCCGATGGCCTGGTTCTCGGCTACGGCCGCGATGATGGATATGGTTGGCATTTTTTCTTGTTTTATTATACGGAAACGACTCCTTTTATATGGGGATGAGGGTCGTATCCGGTCAGGTTGAAATCGTCGAATGTAAAGTCGAAAATGTTGTGAACCGCTGGATTGATTTCCATACGGGGCAATGGTCGGGGCTCCCGGGTGAGTTGTAATTTTACCTGTTCCAGGTGGTTCAGGTAAATGTGTGCGTCGCCTAAGGTGTGGATAAAGTCGCCGGCTTTTAACCCGGTAACTTGTGCCATCATTTGCAGCAGCAGGGCGTAGGAGGCGATGTTGAACGGAACGCCTAAGAAAATGTCGGCGCTTCGTTGGTAGAGTTGCAGACTTAACCGCCCGTCGGCCACGTAAAACTGGAAGAAGGTGTGGCACGGTGGCAGGCTCATGTTGGGCAGGTCGGCTACGTTCCAGGAGCTGACGATGATGCGGCGGGACTCGGGATGGTTGCGGATGGTTTCTACGGCTTCTTTGATCTGATCGATGTGCCCGCCGTTGTAATCGGGCCACGAACGCCATTGGTAACCGTAAATGTGTCCTAAGTTGCCGTCGGCATCGGCCCATTCGTTCCATATCCTGACGCCGTTTTCTTGCAGGTAGTGGACGTTGGTATCGCCTTTGAGAAACCACAATAGTTCGTAGATGATGGATTTCAGGTGTAGTTTTTTGGTTGTCAATACCGGAAATCCGTCATCAAGGTTGAATCGCATTTGGTGTCCGAAAATACTGATGGTGCCGGTACCGGTACGGTCTTCTTTCTGAGTGCCTTCGGTTAAGACACGTTGTAACAGGTCTAAATATTGTTTCATAGAGAGGTTGTTTTTGGTTTGGGTCCTTCGTTGGAGAGGGGCTTTTCTTCTCCTTGTCGGAAGATACTGAAATGGACGCTTCCGTAATTTCGCATTTGCTCGAAATGCGGATCGGTCGAGAAATCGTTCTCTTTGGAGTGTTCCAAGACGAATGTCCCGCCGGGGCGCAACAACGTTGAGGTCAAAATCAGGCGCGGAAGTTTTTCCATCTCGGGCAGGGCATAGGGCGGATCGGCAAAAATAAAATCGAATTGTTCCCGGCTGGCGGCGATGTATTTGAATACGTCGCCTTTGATGGCGATGATTTCGTCTGCTTTCAGTTCGTGGATGACTTTTTTGATAAAAGTGTATTGAAAGGAATAGATTTCTACCGATACTACCTTGCTGCATCCGCGCGAAGCCAGCTCGAAACTGACGGCTCCTGTTCCGGAGAAAAGGTCGAGTGCTTCCATCCCTTCAAAATCAAGCCGGTTGGAAAGGACGTTGAACAAGTTTTCTCGGGCAAAATCGGTTGTTGGCCGCGCTTTTATGTTGCGAGGCACTTCAAAACGCCGTCGGCCGTATTTCCCGCTGATGATTCGCATGATAGTTCGTACGCTGTTGTTTGGTGTACAAATATAGTGAAAGGCGAGAGTAGAGGCAAATGAAAACAACGTTTTCAAATTTGGCTATACCGAGCCGCGTCCTATATGCTACAAATATAAGGAATATAGTTTTCTTTTTAAATGCCTCGTGCTTTTTTCTCTTTTGCCTGGATTTCTCTTTTGGACCTTATAGTTCGCATAAGGTCAAGGCAATCAGGTCAAAGGGAGCCTGTATGGTATCTTTGCCCAGCTCGTAAACGCGAGGGGGAAAAATGACCGGGACAACGTTTATGACGTATTTTTTGAGTATATCGACAATCTCTTTTCGTGTATGGGCGGTTCCCGTTATTTGCAGCTCGTCTTTTTGTTGGTCGAGGTCTAATTGTTTCCAGGCATTCAGAATAAAATAGACGGCATCGTTGGCGTGGTGGTAGGGATATGTCTGTACAAAAATGAGCCCTTGCTGGTTGAAGGCAAGGATGTCGATAAACTCAGGTTGTATCTGTACGTACATCTTGGAGAAATTTCCGAACCGGCTTTTGTTATGGAAATATTCGCACAATGGACTGATGTGGTGGATGAATACCGGAGCGTAAAACGTACGTTGGAAGAAGGCCGAAACATCCGGGTCTGTACCGAAAAGGTTGTAACAACTGTTGCGGATGAGTTTGTTCGATTGCAACGTTTCGTCTCTCTTTTCTAAACAGAAATCGTAATAAGCCCGAGTCCTTTCTCCCTCGGCAAATGTGGCAGGAATTAGTGTAAAGCGGTCGGTCGAAAAGATGATGTAGGTTTTTCGGTACTCTTTTAGTAGGAAATCGTTTTCGTAGATACTTTTTTCTAATTGTTGTAAGTAGCTTTCGTTTCCGGAAAACGATTCGTGTTGGAAATAGAACGAACCGTCGGCCAGCGGGTCATGTAGGGAAAATTCAAGACTTGCGGGCGAAAGACGTAAGGACAGGATGTATTTTTCGGTCTTGTCCAGGTTGATGGTGTGGTGTTGTGAAAGGTTCATGCGATAAGTTATTCCCAGTTTCCGGCGTTGTTGTTTATCTCTACTACGGATCCTACTTTCAGACCCGGATATTTCCCTCTTTTTTCGGCAATGTCACGCAGGTTGACGATGCTCTGTTTGTCCAGCCCGTCCAGATAAACCTCATAGGGCGTCCGGGCTTCAAACAGCTTTACGGGGTATCCCGAAGCGGTAATGATCTCTCCGGTTTCCAGTTCGAACATTTTGTCAGTCCCCGGGACGATTAACAGGGAATCGGCCGAGAAGCCCTTGTCGAAGAGGCTGTCGGTGATGTTTACATAGGCTGTGTCGCGCCTAAAATGTTCCAGGTTGTACTTTTTTATTTCAGACAGGTTGCCGCTGTTGATGATTTTCATCGCCTTTTTTTCGGTCAATCCGCTTCTTAATTGCTCTTCGTTTAAAAAACCTTGTTTCTCGATAACCGGCAATTTGCCGTATTTAATGAACTGGATCAGCGAGTCTGCGTTGGCCGTGTAGTGGCCGAAACGGTTGCGAAAGACGATCTCAGCTTTTCGGATATTCTCTAATTGTTTGATTACCATAGCTTCCCGCATCTCTTTCCCTTTATTGAAATGGATGGGACTGATAATGCTGGTGACACATAAATAGGCAAGTGTACCGATGGCAATTAACAATAGTAAATTAAATAGAGCTCTCATAACGGGAATATACCGGAAATTTTATATATTTCGTCTTTGTTTTTATCTTACAAAGATAAGAAAAGGGATGTGCAGAGGCAAATAGAAACAGCCTTTTTCAACATGGTTATGTCAACTGATAGCTTGTATTTTTAGACATGAGGCAGGGTTTCTCGCTCGTGTCGGCAAATTGCTATAATTTTATGGTATATGGTGACGCATTTATTGTCTGATAGAATAAAAAAATTTCTTGATTACGAACCTACTCAGGAGCAGCGCTCTTTGATGGAGCAACTCTCCTCTTTTGTCTTGGAGGGGGGGGACGACTCGTTGTTCTTGCTGAAAGGCTATGCAGGTACGGGAAAAACTTCTGTGATAGGATGTCTGGTTAAGGCCTTGGAGGAATTGGGTTATAAAACGATTTTGTTGGCTCCTACCGGGAGGGCGGCCAAGGTGTTTGGGCTGTATGCCGCACATGCGGCCTTTACGGTACATAAGGTTATATACCGGCAGAAGATGTTTACGGCCGATTACGAAGGGTTTCAAGTGGCTCCGAACCTGCACAAGAATACGTTGTTCATTGTGGACGAAGCCTCGATGATCTCTACCTTGTCGGGAGATTCCGTTACCGTCGGCTCTGGAAACTTGTTGAGCGATTTGATTGAGTATGTCTATTCGGGGGAGCATTGCCGATTGATCCTTTGCGGCGATACGGCCCAGTTGCCTCCGATCGGACAGGCCGATAGCCGGGCCATGTCGGAAGAAGAACTGGCCACGTATGCGTTGACGGTATTCTCTTTTGAGTTGAAACAGGTGGTCCGCCAAAAGAATGATTCGGGGATTCTGGATAATGCCACTCGTTTGCGTCGCGATATGGAACAGGTGCCGATACCGGTACCTAAAATCCGTACCCGGGGATATGAGGACATTCAATATGTCAGCGGAGTGGATATGGTCGAGTTGCTCTCCTCGGTGTATGATCGCGACGGGATGGACGAGGCCGTGGTCATTACCCGTTCCAACAAGAGGGCCAATCTGTTCAACCAGGGAATTCGTTCCCGTATCCTTTATCGGGAAGAGGAGCTTTCGGCGGGCGATTTGTTGTTGGTAGCCAAGAACAACTATTTTTGGAGCGAACAATATAAAGAGATTGATTTTGTGGCCAATGGCGATATTGCCCGGGTGGTCCGGGTGTCGAATACAGTTGAGATGTATGGTTTCCGCTTTGCGGATGTCTCTCTCTTTTTCCCTGATTATGAGGTGGAGATGGACGTGAAGGTGTTGTTGGATACGTTGACGGCCGATACGCCGGCGCTTAGCACGGAACAGAACCAACGCCTGTTCTTGTCGGTGTATGAGGATTATGCCGATTTGCATACCAAGCAACAAAAGATGAGGGCGATCAAGAAAGATCCCTATTTTAATGCGCTCCAAGTAAAATACGGTTATGCGGTTACTTGCCACAAGGCGCAGGGGGGGCAGTGGAAGAATGTTTTTGTGGATATGGGGGTGCTGAGCCCCGAGGCTGTCGGCAAAGATTTTTATCGGTGGCTTTATACGGCCATGACGCGGGCTACCGGTCGGCTGTACCTGATGAATGTGGGGAATGATTTCCGTCCCGACGACGAAAGAGAGGAATGGTAAAGGGGAATTAGAGCAACGGGCTTAACAGCCGGACCACGGATTCGGCTACTTTTTGTCGCCAAGGGCGACGTTTCCAGATGCGCAAGGTAATTCTGCGGCATTGTTTCTGGTCGGAGAGGAATATGTTTTTTATCTCGATGGCCAACTCTTCGTTATACATGAAGGCATTGACTTCAAAGTTGTGTTCAAAACTCCTGAAATCCAAGTTCGTGGAACCGATGGTTGAGAAGTAATCGTCTATGACGACGGCTTTTGCGTGCAAGAATCCCGGTTCGTAAAAATATACTTTTACGCCGGCTTTGAGCATGGGGGTGATGTAGGAACAGGTTCCCCGGTAGAGTATGGTCGAGTCAGACTGTGCCGGCAGCATGATGCGTACGTCTACTTTCGACAAGGCCGCCATTTGCAGGGCTGTTGTGAGCCCTTCTGTCGGCAAGAAATAGGGTGTTTGTATATAGATGTATTTTTGTGCGTTGGCAATGGCCCGGAAGATGCCCAGAGCAATCTCTTTCCAAGTACCTATGGGCCCGGCCGTTACAATCTGTAATCCTACCTTGCCGCAGGGATCGACCGTCGGGTAGTATTGTTCTTGGTACAGGAGCTGCCTTTCTGTAAAGTACCAATCTACGGAAAAGGAGGATTGTAACCCGTGTACGCCAGGCCCTTTTATCATGATATGGGTGTCTCTCCAACTCCCCCAGGGAAGCCCTTCTACGTAACGGTCGGCGATGTTCATGCCTCCCATAAAGCCGGTTTTTCCGTCTATCACCACAATCTTGCGGTGGTTGCGGTAGTTGATCTTGTTGGCCAGCCGGGGAAAGGTTACCTTCATGAAGGGCCTGACGATGACGCCTGCCTGGGAAAGCCGTTCAAAGAAGGCGTTGTCAACCCGCCAGCATCCTACGTCGTCGTAGATGAGCCGTACCTCGACACCCGCTTGTGCCTTCTCGATCAAGATGTCGGAGATTTCGTTGCCCAACTTGTCGTTTTCAAAAATGTAGTATTGTATGTGTATGTATTTCTGGGCTGCCGACAGTTCGCTTTTTAACCGGTCGAATTTTTCTTTTCCGTTGGTGAATATCGTGATGGCATTGTTGGCATAGAACGGTGCACTGTTTGTCGTGTAGTTGAGGCGTATCAGTTGCAGGGCCCTGGTTGGTAGCTCTTTCTCCTGTTCCGTGGGGTCGGCATATTCTGATTGCTGGATGAGCTTTTTTAAACTTTTGCGGGATATCATGCGGTATTTGGTGAAATCCTGCCCGAAGAAGAAATAAAAGATGATGCCGATAACCGGCAAAAAGAGCAAAACGACTACCCATGCGATGGTCTTTACCGGATTCCGGTTTTCGGAGATGACAACTACCACCGTACTCAGAATGGTTATGATATAGATGATGTAGAAACTATAATATAACCAGTTGTTCGCTAAATTAACGCCGTTCTCTTCCACGAAGGTTCTTTGTTTACAACCATGATGCTAATATATTAAAAATATTTTATATGTGCGGCGGTTTGTGCAATAATTCGCTTGGCTTGCGGGGGAGAGGGGAAAATAAAAAAAACCTGCATGAGCGGGTCATGCAGGTTTTTGCGATTATCTGAATTTTGTTTATTCGGCAGCCAAGGGTGAGGCCTGTGTATAGGTACGAGCGCCCAATTCTTTGTTGAGCGTGTAAAGGCCGAACCCGTTGTCTTTGATCATGTTCAGATTGTCGATGATTTCTTGTGCAGTTTCTTCTTCTTCTACCTGTTCGTCGATGAACCATTTCAACATACTTTGTGTGGCATAATCTTTTTCTTCGGTAGCCAACGAATAGAGGTTGTTGATCATTGCGGTAACTTTTCTTTCATGTTCCAATGTGTCGTTGAAAGCCGCCAGCGGGGTTTCCCAAGCGCTTTTGACTTCCGTAATGGGGGAGAGCGTTACTTTGCCTCCGCGCGATTGGATGTATTTGATGAATATCATCGCGTGGTCTTGCTCTTCTTTGAATTGAACTTCAAACCAGTTGGCGAAACCGGTATAACCCATTGACGCAAAGTTGGCAGACATGGAAAGATAAAGGTATGCAGACCAGAATTCTGCATTGATTTGGGCATTTAATGCTTCTTCGATTTTCTTACTTAACATAGCTTTTTGTTTTCAAAGTTACCAAAATAAACTTGTAAAGTAGGTTGTAGAGAAGATAAATTTTGCAATTATTCTGCTACAACTTCAAAGGGAATCTCTACATTTACTTCTTTGTGAAGTTTTAATACAGCCTTGTAAGAACCTACCTCTTTGATGGCTTCTTTGATGTAGATGATCTTGCGGTCGATTTCAAACCCGGCATTGGCCAACGATTCGGCAATCTGTATGTTGTTTACAGAACCGAAAATCTTTCCGGTAGTACTGGCTTTTGCTCCGATGGTCAATGATACACCTTCTAATTTTGCAGCCAGTTCAACGGCGTCGGCTTTGATTTTTGCCAGCTTGTGGGCGCGTTGTTTCATGTTTTCGGCCAACACTTTCAGAGCCGAAGGAGTAGCGATAACGGCTTTGCCTTGGGGGATGAGGTAGTTGCGGCCATATCCGCTTTTTACGGTTACTACATCGTCTTTGTATCCCAGATTGATGACGTCTTCTTTTAATATTACTTGCATGCTTATTTCCTCCTTCGTTAAATTATTTCATCATGTCCGTTACATAGGGGAGCAAAGCCAAATGGCGGGCTCTTTTTACAGCCTGAGCTACTCTGCGTTGGAATTTCAACGAGGTGCCCGTGATGCGGCGGGGAAGGATTTTTCCTTGTTCGTTCAAGAATTTTTTCAGGAATTCGGGATCTTTGTAGTCGATGTATTTGATTCCGTTTTTCTTGAAACGGCAGTATTTTTTCTTTTTAACGTCCACTGAGGGAGGAGTTAAATATCTGATTTCTGATTGATTTTGTTGTGCCATTGCTTAGTTCTCCTTTCCTTCTTTAGATTTCATACTTCTTCTTTTTGCGGCGTATTCGATGGCGTATTTGTCCATTCTGAATGTCAAGAAACGGATTACGCGTTCGTCGCGGCGGAAGTTTACTTCCAGTTTCGCAATTACACTCGGTTCTGCTTTGAATTCAAGCAAATTGTAGAAGCCTGTTGATTTTTTGTCGATGGGGTAGGCTAATTTACGTAAACCCCAGTTCTCTTCATTTATAATCTCCGCCCCTTCTTGTTGCAAAAAGGTCTTGAATTTTTCTACCGCTTCCTTCATCTGAGCGTCAGATAAAACGGGAGTTAAAATGAAAACGGTTTCGTAGTAATTCATACTTGTTTGGTTTAACTTTGGTTAGTAAAATCTTCGAGGCGCAAAGTTACACATTATTATTGAATTGACAATGCCTCTCTGTTTTTTTTGCAGATTTTTGTTGATATGTGCTGCTTTCTTGCTTGGGTGGGGATAAACTTTTTTTTTGTGCGGTTGTTTATTGGTTGATCAATTATATTGTTTTACATTTGTATGGTTGCTTTTGCAATGATTGGTTTGACAATTATTTTTATTCCTTATGAACGTTTTTGCTATTGATACGCAGGCTTTGTTTGCCTTGCTGAGCGGAAAGATTTCTACGGCCATCAACCGCAAGTTGTACCGCAACTTCCGTAAAATGAATATCGATATTACGCCTGAACAGTGGACGGTGCTGTATTATTTGTGGTCGAAGGACGGGGTTACCCAGCAGGAGTTGTGCAATACTACCTTTAAGGATAAGCCCAGTATGACCCGTTTGATTGATAACCTGGAAAAGCAGGGGTTGGTTACGCGCTCGTCCGATGCGAAAGATCGTCGTATCAATATCATCCGGTTGACAGATAAGGTTTTTTACAATATAAAAAATTCGTTGGCCGATTAGGTCGCGGAGTTTGTTGTCATGGGATGTCGGTATAAGTCTGTTTTTTTGTCGGTGTTGCTGGGATGCGCTTTCTGGGGGCTTTCGGCGCAGTACCGTCCGGATATTCTGGGCGAAGGATTTGAGCAGCGTACCATAGAGATGCCCGATGATTATGCGGGGCGGGTGGTTACTACGCTGGTACGTTTTGCTCCGTCGGATTCTATCGGTCGGGCGGTATTGTATGTGCACGGTTATAACGACTATTTTTTTCAGTCGCAGATGGCCCACCTCTTTCGCGATTCGCTGTTTAACTTCTATGCGGTGGATTTGCGGAAATACGGCCGCTCTATTTTGGAGGGGCAGACTCCGTTCGAGGTACACTCTCTTGACGAATATTTTGCCGATATTGATACGGCCCTGCAAATAATAAAGGAGGAGGGTAATGGTGAGATTGTGTTGATGGGTCATTCTACGGGAGGTTTGATCACCTCGCTGTATTGCCAGCATCGGAGGGAGAATCTTCCGGTTCAGGGGTTGATTCTGAACAGTCCGTTTTTGGATATGAATCTTTCGTGGTTCCAGGAGGCTGTATTGGTGCCGGTTGTTTCGGCTGTGGCGTTGTTGTTTAAGGATATTCCGATAAGCCAGTCGGAGTCCACGGCTTATGCCGAGAGTTTGTTGAAGGATAAACACGGGGAGTGGGTGTACCATACGGCGAAGAAGATGGTGCGGTCGCCTGCGGTGACGTCGGGGTGGATTCGGGCTATTCACCGGGCGCAGGTGGAGGTGCAGGAGGGTTTGCAGATTCCGTGTCCGGTCTTGGTGATGTTTTCGGATAAGAGTGAATATGGCGCGGTATGGAACCCCAACCATCAGCAGGCGGATGCCGTGTTGGATGTGAACGATATTGAAATGTATGGGAAGGGGCTGGGTACCGACGTTACTGAGGTGCAGGTAAAAGACGGATTACACGATCTGGTTTTGTCGCGTAAAGATGTCAGGGAGTTTGTCTATCGGACGATTTTTTCTTGGCTGCACACCCATGATCTGGATTGACAGAGGGGTGAGGGTGGATTATTTCCCTTTTTTTACCCCTTTATAAACCAGAAATCCTACAATGAATACGGCGATGGCAATGAACAGGTAGGAGAGTTCGGAGCTGTATTGGGCCACTTTCTCCATCAGTTGGTCTTGGGGTACGACAGATGCCAGCGAGTATCCGATGATTGCCAGGATGATGTTCCATAATCCGGCTCCCAGGGTTGTGTATAACAGGAAGGGAGAGAGTTTCATGCGGGCTAATCCGGCGGGGATGGATATGAGTTGGCGTACGGCGGGGACGAGCCGTCCGATGAAGGTGGAGATTTTACCGTGTGCGTCGAAATATTTTTCAGCTTTCATCACTGCGGCTTCATCTATCAGGCACATATGTCCTATACGGCTGTTGGCGAATTTATAGATGATGGGTCTCCCTACGAAGTAGGCGATACCGTAATTGATGAGGGCTCCTATATTGGCACCTATGGTGGCGAAGACAACCACCAGGATGATGTTCAGTTCGCCGGATGCGGCTTTGTATGCTGCCGGAGGTACGACGATTTCAGAGGGAAAAGGTATAAAAGAACTTTCTATGGTCATTAAAAGCGTGATTGTCCAATAGTTCAGATGGTCGAGGCACCATTGAATAAATGCGAGAGATTCCATAAATCAGTATATCGGTTTTATACAAATTTTGCCGCGAATATAGAGATAAAAAATGAAAAGCATATTTCATTTCTGTTACAAATCTTTATTTTGCTTGTGGTTGAGCCGGTTATATAATTCTTTACAACAGAGATTTTCTTTTTTGTATTCATGTATCGGGCCTAATCCAAAAGTTTTTGGTTCCGCTTTTTTCAAAAAGCGGAGAAGAAAGAACCTTTTTAATTATGGTCTTGCTTTATCGAGCAGTATTCCCAATTCTTCAATGTCTTTTACGATCAAGTCTGGCGGATTGTCAGCTGCCTGAGCGATTTCTATGGTTGTTTCGCCGGATAGGACCAATATGCCTACTGCTCCGGCATTTTGGGCCATCGCGATGTCTGTATAGATGCGGTCGCCTACCATGGCGATTTCTTGGGGGTGCAAATTTTTTTGTTGAAGAATTCCTATTAGCATATTGGGATCGGGTTTCCCCAGCGTGATATCCGGTCTTCGCCCGGTAGCGTGTTCGAGGCATTTACAGATGGATCCGCAATCGACCAAGATGGTCGGTTGGTTGGTGGGGCACACTCTGTCCGGGTTGGTGGCTATGTAGAGAATTCCTTGGGCTATCCACCAAGCTGCTCTGCATAAGCGGGAATAGGTTAGCGATAGGTCGAATGCTGCGACAATGATGTCGGGGATGTCGTCGGGATTGTCGTCGGTTGAGATGAATCCTGCGTTTTTAAATTGAGAAATCATGCTGGGTGTTCCTAATAGAAAAAGCCGCCGTGCGTTGGGATGGTGGGTTTTGATATAGTCTATTGTTGCCGTGGTGGTGGTGTACATCTCTTCGGGGGTAGCGTTAATTCCCATTTTTTTGAGCTTATCCAGGTAATCGTTCAACGATTTAGACGGATTGTTAGTTAAAAAAGAGTAGGAGATACCTTTTCTTTTTAGTTTATTCAGGAATGGAATGGTGTATGGAAAAATCGAGTCTCCCATGTAAATGGTTCCGTCCATGTCGAGGGCGATATGTTTTATACGGGATAACTTGTTTTTTGTTTCGGTATCCATTGTTTATGCATTTGTAGAGGTTTGTTTTTCTAAGTGTTCGTCGTCGTATCCGTCGGCTTGAGCTTTCCACATCGACAGGAATACCAGGGTGCCGATAATGGCAATTCCGATCATCCCGATAAAGACATAGTCCCAACTTTTATCAGGGTTGCTCTTGTTGAAAAAATCGACCATGAATCCTACGCCGATACCCGATACGATGCCGCTTGCATATCCGAAGAGTCCGGTTACTCCGTTGGCTGTGGCTGCTGCGCGGTTGGTGGCCTGGTTGGCTGCGGCAATGCCGATAAGGGCTTGCGGCCCGTAAATGAAGAACCCTGCTATGGCCAGTACCAGAACCATCAGCCACATGGGGGTACTTGGGGGAATGAGCAGGAACGTGGTCATGCAAATGGTTACGCCAATCATGCAGAATACACAGGTGCGGTGGGCCTTTCCTTTGAGGATTTTATCGGTAACCCATCCACTTGCCAACATCCCGACAATCCCGAATATTTCAAAAAGGGCTACGGTCCATCCGGCGTTTGTCAGCGACATATCCCGGGCTTCTTTGAGGAAGGTTGGTCCCCAATCCAAAACGGCAAATCGGACGACATATACGAAAAAGTTGGCGATACCCAGTATCCATATCCATTTGTTGCGGAATACTTTCTTGCGTACAAATGCTTTGTATTCTGCTGAGTTTTCTTTTCCTTTTTTATTTATTTTGTGCATTTCCGGCAGCCCTACCGACGATGGGGTGTCGCGGAGCATGAAGAATAGTCCGATGGATCCGACTAATGCCAATGCCGCCGGAATCCAGAAACACCATCGCCAAGCCCCGATGTGTGATGCGGACTCGATGACGCTTTGCATCCTTTCGGCATCGGCCATCTCTACGTTCAGGTGTCGGGCGATGGCTGCTACGATTTCAGGATCGGCGCTCATGTTGGTACCGAGTGTCCCCATGATGTATCCGCACAACATGGCGGCAAGGCTTGCGCCGATGGAGTGGGAGGTGTTCCAAATTGACATTTTGGTAGCCAGTTCTTGTGGCGGGATCCAATGTGTCAGTAATCGTGCGCAGGGTGGGAATCCGCTTCCTTGCAGGAAATTGTTCAAGATAAGGATTATCCCGAAAAAGAGGACGAGGGTATTGGTAAACTGGGGGGAGTCTGTGTTTCCTGTAATCAGGCTGCTGATGTCGGCTCCGTATCCGAAAGCGAAGTTGGCGATAGCACACAGGAAAAGGCCGACGGCCATGTGGTAGCGGGCGTTTAATCGGTCGGCTACGAAGCCGTTCAGAAAACGGGATACTCCATATACAATGGTTGTCAAGGTCATGATAATGCCAAAACTGGTTTTGGTAATGCCGTATTCGGCACTTAGTCCGGGTATGGCAAATGAAAAGTTTTTGCGTACGAAATAAAATAGCGCGTAACCTATCATCGTGGCGATGATGGTACGCCATTGCCAGTATTTGAACGTTCGGGTTGTTGTCATGTTGTGTGTTTTTAGGTTTTTCTGGTTTTTATGAAATGGGCCATAGCCCGTATTCTCCAAAGATTTTGTCTGCCCAGGTATCTAACAGTCCGGTTCTGACCCCTATGTCGAGTATGGTAAATCTTCGGCGGATGTGTTGGGCTTGAAGGATGCTGTTTCGCAGGCGTTTCCTGGATATGCCGATTTGCTCGGGCCGGGTAGGTGCTCCGACGGCTTGCAGGCGTTTGACAGCTTCGCTTACCGGGATAAGTTGTTCTTGAAGCCGTGTTTGGATGTCTCTCCATTTTTGGACGAGTTGTAATAGTTGCTGGCGTAATTGATTGTGTGGTATGTATTTGGCCGTTATCTCGGTGAGCCCTATCGTAGGAAAGTCTGTGTCCTTGAACATCTTGGTGGTTTGGGCTTGCGCGTCGGATATATCCGGCCATGCTCTGACGCAGGCGTCGATGTCGATCGTGGGAATGTCGCTTTGGAGGAGCTGTTCGTAGAGGGCCAGCGAGAGGAGGGTGCCGATACTGACTTGGAATCCGTGCGAGGGGGGGATCCCGTTGTCCATGACGTGGTGCTGCATATTCCACAGGTGGCTGAACTGGTGCTCTGCTCCGGATGCCGGTCGGCTCGATTGGGCCCATTGCATGGCAAAACCTCCCAGAATGAGTCCTTCGGTTAGGTGGGTGATGGCTGTTTTGTTGCCTCTTTTGGCTCCTTCGGGATCGGAAAGGGCCTCTTTTAATCCCTCTTGTACGATGGACCAAGCGCGTGGGTCTATTTTTTCTACGTTTAACACGTCTGCTAAAATCCAGTCGGCTCCGGCAGTTATTTTGGCCAACAGGTCGGCGTATCCGGAGGCTGTCATGGGTGATGGGGCTTGACTGATGATGTCGATGTCGGCAAGCAGTGCTTGCGGTGCGGGACAACTGAACGTTTGCTTGGCTCCTTCAAAGGTGATGGATGCGCCATATGCGGTGTACCCGTCCATGGAGGCGGCTGTGGCCACGCACATATATGGCCTGTTGCAGCGGTGCGAGGCGAGTTTGGTCAGGTCGTTGATGGTGCCTGAACCTACGGCGATGGGAATGGACGGATGCTGTTTTATGAATGTTTCTAATTGTTCGATGTATCGGAATTCTGCATATAAAGCCGGGTCGGTAAATACAAAAGGGGTGAGCTGTTTGATCCCTGCTTGTGAGAGGTTGGCTTGTACTTGTTTGCCAGCGGCTTCTATCGTGTGGGTATCGGCAATGATTACGGCTGTTTGTCCTGGAAATTGTTCCTTGAAAAGGGTGGCAATTTGTCCCAGGGTGTTCTCGCCGATGATCAATGCTTTTGTTTCGTGGGCTGCGGCCAAGGCTTTTTCTACTCGGGTCATTGTGCTTTGGGTTTTATAGGCAGATTTGAAGCGAATGTTTGCTGAATGTTTTGTTTTTTATTTGCAAATAAAGTAAAAAGTAGAATAAAAAGAAAGTTTTTTGTTTTGTTTTATTTCAAAACAATGGGATATGGAATAAAATCGAAACCGGGGATTGCCTGATATCGGTCTGCTTTTGGGTGGATAAGGCCGGTGTAATCGGGGAGGCTATACGATGATCAGTTCTATTCCGGATTCTTCTAATGTCTTGACGGTCGATTCGGATATCCCCGAGTCGGTAATGATAACATCGACTTCGTCCAGGTTGCAGATTTTTCCGAATCCTCGCCGTCCGAATTTCGAGGAGTCGGCGAGTACGATCATTTTCAGCGATGATTGGATCATCTTTCGGTTTAACCTTGCTTCGTCTATGTTGGAGGTGGTTAGTCCGTAGTCGAGATCTATTCCATCTACTCCCATGAAAAATTTGGAACAGGCTATTTCGTCGAATGCTTTAATGGCGGTTTCTCCTACGGCCGAGTAGGAGCTTTTCCGGAGTACTCCTCCCAATTGGATCACGCTGATGTCATCGATCGTGTTTAACAGGTAGGAGATGTGGATGGAGGATGTTACTACTGTCAGGTTTTTTCCTCCGGTTATTTGTTCGGCCAAGGCGTAAACGCTGCTGCCGGATCCCAATATGATGGAGTCGTTTTTTTCGATTAGTTCTGTCGCAGCGATGGCGATCTTTCGTTTCTTGTCGCTGTTTTGTTTCTCTTTGATGTGTATATTCATGTCCGGAGCGTGCGGATTGACCGGGCTGGCGCTACCGTGCGTGCGGAAAAGTAATTTCTTTTCTTCTAGGTATTTCAGGTCTTTGCGTATGGTAACGGTTGTTACATCGAGTTCTTGGGCTATCTCTAAAACCTTTACGTAGCCTTGCT
>CASGEW010000009.1:0-1444 GCA_949300615.1 uncultured Bacteroidales bacterium | reverse complement strand
AATGTATTTGTGTCTTTCTGCTATGCTCAGCATGGTTCGGGGGTTTATATTTCTAAATAAGTATAGTGAATGGCGGGTACAGAGGCAATCGAAAACCGGGTTTCCGGATTTGACCATGCTGGACCGGTGCCTGTAATCTACAAATATACGAAAAAAATGCAAATGGGAGAGAGGTTTTTGTTTTGTTTATGCAGAATTGTATTTGCGTTTTTCAGATGGTTGGATAAACAGAAGGAAGATTTCTGTTGAGGAGTGTTTTGTAGATTGATTAAAAACGAAACGAAATAATTTATGACTTAAAATGAAAATATATAACTTTTGTTTTGTTTCGTTTTCTTATTTATCGTATATTTGTCGCTCAGTAAGAAAAAATGTATAAAAAGTAGGTCAATGAAAAGGAAGGATTTTATTTCTGCTGTCGAAGATGAAAATTTTCAATGGGATGTGGTGGTTATCGGTGGTGGAGCTACTGGGTTGGGAACGGCCGTAGATGCCGCCAGCCGGGGCTATCGTGTTTTGTTGCTTGAACAGTCGGATTTTGCAAAGGGAACTTCCAGTCGAAGTACCAAGCTGGTTCACGGAGGAGTCCGTTATTTGGCGCAAGGGGATGTGCAAATGGTGGTAGAGGCTTTGCATGAACGAGGTCGGATGCGTTTGAATGTCCCTCATCTGGTAAGGGATATGCGTTTTATTATAGGGAACTATCGGTGGTGGGAACGTCCGTTCTATACCATCGGGTTGATGTGTTACGATTTGTTGGCTGGCCGATTGGGATTGGGGCGTTCGTTGCCATTGTCAAAACGAAGGACGCTTGCCGAGATTCCTGGACTGTTGACCGAAGGGTTGCATGGCGGGGTGGTTTATCACGACGGCCAGTTCGATGATTCGCGTATGGCTGTTACCTTGGCGTTGAGTGCCGCAGACCATGGTGCGACGGTATTGAATTATGTGCGTGTGAAAAGTTTGATAAAAGATGATGCCGGGAAGATTTGCGGAGTGGAGGCGGTAGATATCCTTTCGGGTAGCTCTTATCGTGTGCGTGCCAAAGTGGTGGTAAATGCTACGGGAGTGTTCGTGGATGAGGTCATGCGTATGGATGCGCCGGAGGCTCGCAAGAAAGTACGTCCCAGCCAAGGCGTACACCTTGTAGTGGAGGGCTCTTTTTTGGGAGGGGCTGCCGCGTTGATGATCCCTAAGACGAAAGACGGGCGGGTACTGTTCGGAGTGCCTTGGCATGGAAAGGTCGTGTTGGGAACCACCGATACACCTTTGGATGAGGCTTCTTTGGAACCGCGTGCGTTGGAAGAGGAGATAGATTTTATTTTAGATCAGGCGGGACAGTATCTGTCCAGGAAACCGACGCGAGACGACGTTTTGTCTGTTTTTGCCGGATTGCGCCCGTTGGCGGCGCCCGAGCATGACGATACCCGGAAAACGAAAGAGA
>CASGEW010000008.1 GCA_949300615.1 uncultured Bacteroidales bacterium | reverse complement strand
CCCGTGAACGTCCCGCTGTTACCACCTTGTACGATTTGGCCCGGAAAAACTATATCTCGAATGTCTCGTGCCTCTACCGCAAGCAGCCGTTTGAGTTGCCCGCATGGATGTCGCAGGTACGCACCTACGACTATGCCATGCACCTGCTCAACGCCTGTTACGGCAAAATCGTCTTCCTTCCGCAGGTGATGGCCGTTTACCGGATACACGGCCGCAGCGTATGGAGCGAGTCGGGTGCCGAAAAGCGTTATCAGATTGCCATGAAGGTGCGTGAATGTGTCATGCTGCACCTGGCCGATACGCACCCCGAGGTAGCCGCCATCTTGCGCGAGAAATACCTGGATAATGCCAAAGCGTTGTTGCGTCATTACCGGGCACAGAAAAACCGAGACGGGTTCGACTCGGTTTTGCGTGAGGTACAGCACTATTTCCCCGGTTTTACGGCGAACGAGGTAGGCGACGCCCTCCCTTCGGGAGGCTCCCCTTTCCGGGCGTTTTTGTCTTCGGCCCGGCGTCAGCTTTCAAAATGGTTGCCGCTTCCCGGCAGGCGGATATAGGGTATCAAAGGCTTTCGTAACGCTTCATGATGTCGTCGAAGAGCTTTTCCCGTTTCAGAATCCATTCGATAAATTCCCGGAAAGCACCGTTCCCTCCACAGCGTGAGGTAACCACCTGTACCCGTTCCTTGACGTAATCGACGGCATTTGCCGGCGATGCGCTCAGCCCTGCGTGCAGCAACAGCGGCAGGTCGTTGATGTCATCTCCCATAAAGGCCACCTCTTGCAGCGTGATGCCCATTTGCTGGCATAGCTCACGGGCCAGCGAGAGCTTGTCTTTTACTCCCAGGAAGATGTGTTCGATGTGAAGTTTCTCGCCCCTTTTCCGGACAATCTCGGTATTCTCTCCCGTCATAATGGCTACCGGAATACCCAGGTCGCGGCAGAAAATCACCCCCCAGCCGTCGGCTACGTGGAAGCGTTTCATTACATCGCCTTCGCGGGTATAGTACATTCCCCCGTCGGTCCATACGCCATCTATGTCGGTAATTATCAGTTTCGGTAACATGGTTATAGCAATTTTTCTTTTAGGATAAATTCGGCAAAAGCCCAATCCAGCGGCGAGTCCAGGTCGAGCGAGTGGAGCTCGTCCATCTCCCATTTGCGGATACGCTCGAACTGCGCGATCGGTTTCTCCCGCAACGTTTGCGGACGTATCACGTAAACCGCTCCGTTGTATTCCCACACCGGAGGGGCTTCCTGTCGGCGGGTGTAGCATCCTTCCCCTTTCGAGATGCGTAGAAATCCCGCTTCGTCCGTCTCGAACAGGTTGTAATAGGGGTTGGCCGAGGCCTGTTTGACCGACACCACCATATCGGTATCGTCGTCGTATAACGCAGTGGCGCCTGCTACATCTTCTATCCGTCGGAAAGGCGAGGTAGGTTGTAACAAGATGACGGCATCGAACTGACGCCCGGCCTGTTGGTAATGATCCAGGGCGTGCAGGATTACCTCTCGGCTGCCCGAGGTGTCGGTTGAGAGGGCCTCCGGACGGACAAACGGCACCTGCACTCCGTATCCTTCGGCAATCCGGATAATCTCTTCGTCGTCGGTCGATACGCAGATGTTTTCCGCATCGGTCAGTTGCAGAGCCGTTTCGATGGAGTAACCTATCAGCGGGATACCTGCCAGCGGTTTCCGGTTTTTATGGGGAATCCCCTTGCTCCCTTTGCGGGCGGGAATCAGGTAGAGTCCGTTCATGGGTATCAGTAGTTTATGTGTTTGGCCAATTCTTGTACTTTTTTGTAGTCGTCCGGCTTGCCGATGTCTATCCAGTATCCGATAATCGGGTATTTGATTACCCGTTTGTTGCGGCAAATCAGTTCCGTAATCAGGTCGGTAGCCTGGAATTTCTCCCCTTGCGGGATGAGCGAGAGCCATTCCCGTTTTATCAGGTATATGCCGGCATTGGCATAGTAGGTGTAGTTGGGTTTCTCTTCCAGGCCGGTGATGCAGTTGCCCTCGGTTTCGACGATGGCGTAGGGGACATTGACACTGTACGGGACGGTGGCAATGGCCATATCGGCTTTTGAAGCGATGAACTCGGCATAAAAAGCCTCGTAATCGATGTTGGTAAAGAGGTCGGAGTTCATGATCAGGACGGTGTCGTGGTTGAACTCAGTGATGAGCCCTACCGCCCCGACGGTTCCCAGAAACGCCGGTTCGGTGAGGCAGGTTATCTGGCAATCGGCCGATAGTGCCGACTCCTCGAAATGACGGACAATCTGCTCGCCCAAATAGTTGACCGTAACGTAAAAGTGCTCCACGCCGTAATCTTTCAGCCGGGCGATGTTGTGGTCGATGATGGCCCGTCCTCCCACGTTCAGCAACGGTTTGGGGGTGGTATCGGTCAGGGGTCGCAGCCGTTCTCCCCGTCCGCCTGCCATGATGACGGCATCTATGGGCAGGAGCGATTTTTGTTTGCTGAAATCATATACCTTTTCAATCGTTCCGTCTGCCCGCAGGAAGGGAACCAGCGATAACCGCATCTGTTTGTATTGGCGGATTCTTTCTACCGATAGGTTGGCCTCCGACAGAGCGTGGAAGCGGGTGTGCATGATCGTTTCGACGGGGTCGTCTAACGTACTGCCGGAGAGCAATCCCCGCCGTATGTCGCCGTCGGTCAGGGTTCCCACCAGTACCTCCCGTTCGTCTGTTACTAAAAGCGTCAGGATGGTTCCGCTTATTTTCTGCATGGCATCGCGGATGGTGGCCGAATGGGGGATCAGGTAAGAAGAGCGTTCGAGCGTCATAGTTGTTTCAGGTCGTAAAAGGATTTGGGTATTAGGCGACGGAAATCGCCCTGTTGTTTCAGTATCTCCACAATTCTCCGGGCCGTGTCGGATTGGTCGTACGGATTGGTCGTCGAGGCGGCTGTTTGCGCCATTTCATCGGAAAAGGCTGTTTTGATAGCCGCTTCAATAGCTTCTTTCGAGCACTCGCAATCAATAATGGACGAGGCTTTTAACCGACCCTTCTGCCGGTTTCCGATGTTGACGGTAGGGATGCCGAACGAGGGGACCTCCAATACTCCGCTCGACGAGTTCCCGACTACGGCCGATACGTATTGCAAGCAGGAGAGGTAACGCAGGTGTCCCAACGAAGGGTAGGCCGCACACCGTTGGGGATGTGCAGATACATATTCCGTTATCAGCGAGATAATCTCCCGTCCCTGTGTATCGGAGTTGGGATGCGTAAAGAGTATCTTGGTTTGGGGAAAGGCATCGAGCGCCCGTAACAGCTCTTGCATCTGTTCGGTAGCCGGGTGCGATTCGAGTGTTTCGGGATGGAATGTAACGAGCAGGGTCGGGCAATCCAACGAAAAGGCGAGGGCGTTTTCCAACTCCTCTTTTCCCAACAGGGGCAGGTGGCGGATGTTGTCCACCCCCAGGGCCCCCACATTGAATACGGTTGAGGGGTTTTCGCCCAGCTGGATGATTCGGTTCCGATAGACCTCGGTCGAGGGGAAGTGCAGGTGGCTCATCTTGGTGATGGAGTGGCGTATGGCGTCGTCGAAGGCGCCCTCGGTAACATCCCCTCCCGAGATGTGTGCCACCGGTATTTTGTAGAGCAGTGCGGCCGAGGCGGCAGCCAGCATTTCATAACGGTCGCCTAAGAGTACGATCAAATCGGGTTGCAGCGATTCGTAGGCATCGGCCAGCCCGATTATGCCTAATCCCGTTGATTTGGCCGTGCCGTTGGCCGTGTCGGAGGATAGCAGCATCTCTACCTTCCGGTCTATCGTAAATCCGTCTGCCTCGATCTCCCGGTAGGTCAAGCCGAACTCCGGGGAGAGGTGCGTGTTGGTAGCGACGATTTGCAGTTGCCACGACGCTTCCGCATCGATGAGGTGCATCAATCGGCTCATTAATCCATATTCGGCACGGCTGCCGGTTACCACGCAAATCTTTTTCATAGGGTAATCAGTTCGTCGGGTTTATAGTCTCTGTTTGCCGGGGTTCCGATGATTTCGTTCCATTTCATCGGAGAAATACCGGTTCCCGGCCGTTTGGTCGTCAGGTTGTTTTCGGTGAACAGTTCTCCTTGACGGATCTCGGTGGCCGCCACAATGCTTTTGCGGGCTACGGCCCGGTTCTCCGCTTCTCCGGCGAGGGGTTGCTTGGTCTCTCCCTCTAAGGCTTTTTCTACGGCCCGGATAGAGGCTACCAGCTGTTTCAGCTCTTCGGGTTCGATGGAGGCTTTGTGGTCCGGCCCCGGCATCTGGCGATCGAGGGTGAAATGCTTTTCAATCACGCAAGCTCCCAACGCTGCGGCGGCCACGGCAATGGCCGTTCCCTCGGTGTGGTCGGAATAGCCTGTTTTGACCCCGAATATCTCTCCTAACCGTCGCATCGCATACAGGTGGACATCTTCGTACGGGGCGGGGTATTCGGTGGTGCAGTGCAGCAGGGTGATTTTCTCTTTGGTCAGTCCGTTGGCTGTCAATACCGACAGGGCCTCTCCGATCTCTTCGAGCGACGACATGCCGGTAGAGAGGATAACCGGTTTCCCGCTCCGGGCAATTTGAACCAGGTAGGGGTAGTTGGTAATTTCGCCGGAGGGGATTTTCCAGGTGTCGATGTCGAGCCGCAACAGCAGGTCGATGCTCTCCTGGTCGAACGGCGATGAGAGAAAACTGATTCCCCGGCTGGCGCAATAGTCGGCCAGCAGGTAGAAGTCCGTCTCCGACAGGGCGAGCCGTCGCAACATATCCAGTTGGTTTTCGTCGGTCGTCTCCGGTTGGTTCTGGCGTTGGTATGCTGCCTGGGGGGCAGCTGCCGAAGCCAGTTTTTCGGGGACGAAGGTTTGGAATTTCACATAATCGGCCTTTGCCTCAGCCGCGGCATCTATCAGCCGCCGGGCTATGGCGATGTCGCCGTTGTGGTTTACCCCGATCTCTGCAATAACGATGGTCTTCATAGCGATTGTGTCCGATGGGCCGGTTGCCCGATGTAGGTTCCCGGTGTGATGATGTCGCGGCTTACCAAACTCCCTGCGCCTAAAATAACCCGTTGTGTGACGGATATGCTGTGGAACACGGTACAGTTACTCCCGATAAAGCACTCTTTGCCTATCTCTACCTCTCCGTTGAGGATGGCTCCGGTAGAAAGGTGCGTGTGCGAATGGACGATGGTGTCGTGTTCGACGATGGCTCCGGTGTTGATAATGCAGTTTTCTCCTATTTTAGCCCCGGCATTGACTACGGCCCGGTTCAGGATGATGGTACCCTCCCCGATTTGGGCGTGCCGCGAAACGACGGCGTAGGGGGAGATGAGGGTGGCAAATTGTCCTCCCATGATTTTTATCTGGTCGAATATGGCAACGCGCCGGGCGGCCGACTTGATCTGTCCCAACGTAATCAGAAATTCGTGGTCGGTCTCTACCCATTGGGCAAACTCGTCGTCCGTTCCCACGATGGGGTAACCTAAAACCGTTTCTCCTACCCGTTCGGGTACGTCCAGAATTCCTTCTATCATTACGTTGTCCATGAGTTCAATCGCGTTGATGCACGATTTGCAGTGGCCTCCGCCTCCAATTAAGATTAGTTTTTTCATAATACCACGCTGCTTGGAATGTTAATAATTCGCTCTTCTAACCAGTGAGCGTTTGTCAAGTGGTCGTGTTGGCACTGTTCGAACATGGGCAACTGGGTCATCAGTCGCCATGCCGGACGGGTCATGACGCCGTTATCATTGCTGTATGCCAGAAATTCATCTCGCGATTCCTTGTCGGGCATAATCAGTGTATTCAACCAATAGTTCGACTGACATCCCTCCGGTTCCGTAAAAAATGAAACCGGCAACGCCTCGAAAAATGCGTTGTAGCGGTGGGCAATCTCCCGTTTCTTTTCGATGAAAAGGGGCAGATTCTCCATTTGTGCACACCCTAAGGCTGCGTTGATGTTGGGCATCCGGTAGTTGTATCCTATCGCATCGTGTACAAATTCCCACCGGTGGGGCAGTTTGGCCTGGGTGGTCAGGTGTTTGGCCCGGTCTCCTAAGGCGGCATCTTGGAAAAGCAACATCCCGCCCCCTCCCGTAGTAACGGTTTTGTTTCCGTTGAAACTTAAAACGCCGATTTTACCGAACGTTCCGGTATGTTTCCCCTTGTAGAAGCTACCCAAACTTTCGGCAGCATCTTCCACCACGGAGAGGTGGTACCGGTTGCAAACCTCCAACAATTCATCCAGGTGTACCGGATGCCCGAATGTGTGCATCGGTACGCAGGCTGCAATCCGGTTTCCGGTTGTCCGGTTGTAACAACCATCGCCCCGCATCTGGGCATTCTCTTTCAACCATTGCTCTACGGCGGCGGGGGATAGCCCCAATGTGTCGCGGTCCACATCCAGAAATACCGGACGGGCGCCGATGTAGCTGATGGCATTTGCCGTGGCGATGAAAGTGAGGGGTTGGGTAATCACTTCGTCGTATTGCTTTACGCCGGCCAACAGCAGGGCTATATGCAGGGCGTTGGTGCCGTTTACGCAGACAACGGCCCGGGCCGCTCCGGTATAGTCGGCCACCATCTCTTCAAAACGATCTACAAATTTCCCTACACTCGATACGAATGTAGAGTCGATACACGCTTCCAGATAGCGCTTCTCGTTCCCTGCAAAACAGGGAGCGTGCAGCGGAATTGTTCCCTCTGTCCCCGCATAGAGCGTTTTTATGAATGATACGATCTGGTTATACATTGTATATCTGCCATTTGTAGTTCTTTAAATGTTCGGGTTGGGTAAACCATTGTACGGTTTTCGACAACCCCTCTTCTATGGTATGTTTGGGGGTGAAACCGGTTAATTTGTGTAGCAGCGAGTTGTCTCCCCACAACCGGAAAACTTCCGATTTCACCGGACGAATCCGGGCTTTATCTTCGATGAAGCGCACCTCCTCTTTCCCCATGATCCGGGCAATCAGCGAGAGAGTGTCGCGCATTGATATTTCGTAGTTGGAGGCGATGTTTATCTCCTGTCCGATGGCTTCGGGGCACTGGGCCAAGGCAATAAAACCGGCGCAGGTATCCTCCACGTAGTTGAAATCGCGGGTGGGAGAGAGCGATCCCAGTTTAATCTCTTCGGCACCGTTGGCGATTTGCGTGATGATGGTGGGGATAATGGCTCTGGCCGATTGACGGGGCCCGTATGTGTTGAACGGACGGGCAATGATTACCGGCAGATCGAATGCACTGTAAAAACTCTTTGCCAGGGCGTCTGCCCCGATTTTGGAGGCGGAGTAGGGCGATTGCGGCTGTTTGGGATGGTTTTCGTCGATAGGTACGTAACGGGCCGTCCCATATACCTCGGAGGTGGAGGTTACCACCACCCGTTCCACCTTTTCTTCCCATGCGGCCTGGCAGATGTTGAGCGTACCCTTTACGTTGGTATCTATGTAGCTGTCGGGGGCGATGTACGAGTAGGGTATCGCGATCAGTGCGGCCAGGTGGAATACCGTGTCGATGCCCTGCATGATATGCCGGCAGAGATGGGGGTCGCGTACATCGCCCGCTACCACCTCCAAAGCAGGGTGTTCCAACCCTTCGAGCCATCCCCGGTATCCGAACGAGTTGTAGTAGGACAGGGCCCGTACCCGGTATCCTTGTGCTAAAAGCATTTCGGTCAAATGCGAACCGATAAAGCCGTCTGCTCCTGTAACCAATATATGCTGCATAGTCAATCTGTTAAAGTTCTGGTTCTATTTTTATACGCTCAAACGCATCGATGTACGAGTTGGGCGTGATGTTGAAAATCTCTTTATGCAGATAGCGTGCATACGCTTTTATCTGGAAATAGCCTTTGAACACGACGTACATGTGGTAAAGTATTTCGTAAAGTTTCGACGACTGGTCGTTGTGGTCGCGTGCCTTTATCTGTACGGCCTGTTGGGTATAGAAGTGTTTGGCGCCGTAATATACGGTGTTGTCGTCGTCCACCATCACCTCCGATAGCCAGGAGTGTTCGGCCCCGGCCAGGTAGAGTCGCTCGAAGGGCATTCGCAGCCCCAACATGATGGCCGGAATCAGGACATTGTGTGGACGGGGCACTCCCCAGCCTTTTTTGTAAATAGGATAGGTTATGCATTTAAATCCCTCTACCGGGGTGGTATTGTAGAAATGCAGAAAGATGTTCGGGTTCTTCGCCACCAGCTCCTGCCAGGTTTTGTGCGAACGGGATCGGACGGGCATGAACAGGTGCATCGGCCAGGTTACCGTTTGCGAGATAGTCCCGAAGAGCCGTTCGGTCGATTCGGGTTGAAGCCAGAAATAGGGGTCGGCTACCACGTACAGTTCCGGTTTTACGACGGTAAATTGTTTGGAACAGGCCGAGAAGTTTACCATCAGGCAGCTTTTGTCCTGCCAAAAGGAGGGCGATTTCTCAATGAGTCCGTTCAACGAGGGGCCGTTGCCCATCACCACCAACTCTTTGGGGTGTCTGACAGACAGGGGCACGTCCGTGTGGAATTTTGTAAAAAGGAGAATTTTTACAAAACTGAGAGCCGTTTGTACGCAATCGGCGGTAAAATATTGCATCTTGTCTAAAAACGGAGTCATAATTTACGGCCTATTTTTTACAAATGTACATAAACTTTTCGTGAAACGAAAAAAATATTATCTTTGTCTAAGGCAGGTCGCTTGCCGTTTGAGAGATATATAAAGAGATGAAGATACTATTTATCAATACATACGAGGCCCGTGGAGGGGCCGCCATTGCTTGCCGACGGCTTGTCCAGGCGGTGTCGAAAGCCGGCGCCGATGTGCATCTGTTGGTACGCGTCCCCTTTTCAGGGGTGGAGAAAAACATCTCTTCCGTCTCCTCTTCGCGGATGTCCCGGATGTTGAATTTTTTCCGGTTTGCCTGGGAGCGGTTTACCATTTTTCTGTACAACCGTTTTTCGCGTCGCAATCTTTTTGCGGTCTCTATTGCCAATACGGGGGAGGATATCTCCCGGCGTAAGGAGGTACAGGAGGCCGATGTGATCCACCTGCATTGGGTAAATCAGGGTTTTTTATCAATCAAGGATATTCAGCGGTTGACGGAGTTGGGGAAACCCGTTGTTTGGACGATGCACGATATGTGGCCGTTTACCGGCATTTGTCATTATGCTTGGCAGTGTCGCCGTTTTGAAGAGCGGTGCGGCAGTTGTCCGTTTCTTGTCTCTCCCGGTGAAAACGATTTGTCTGCCCGGGTATTGGAACGGAAACGAAAATGGAATTTTTCCGATATCTCCTTCATTGCTTGCAGCCGGTGGCTGTGCGACAATGCCCGAAAGGCTACCCTCTTGCAAAACAGCGATGTCTCGAATATCCCCAATCCCATCGATACCAATTTCTGGAAACCCCAGAACAAGCAGGAGGTACGCAAGATGTTCCGTTTCCCCGAGAAGCGGAAATTACTGTTGTTTGTCGCCGACAACGTCTCCGATACGCGCAAAGGAATTGCCTATCTGTATGAGGCACTGAAAATGTTAGAGTTGAAAAAGGCCGATTTAATCGAAAAAATGTCGTTGGTCATATTGGGTAAGAGGAGCTGCGACGTATCGTTGCAGTCGCCCTTTCATACCATACCGATGGATTATCTCTCCGATGCCAAACAGATTTGCCGCTTGTATTCGGCCGTCGATCTGTTTGTAACGCCTTCGCTCGAAGACAACCTGCCCAATACCGTTATGGAGGCCATGGCCTGTGGCTGTCCGGTGGTGGGATTTCGTATTGGGGGGATTCCCGAAATGATAGACCATCTCCAAAACGGTTACGTGGCCGAGAGCCGTTCTTCCGCTGACCTGGCCAAGGGGATAGAAGAGATATTGTTTTCAGAAAACTATTTTTATTATAGCACCCAGGCCCGTTTAAAGGTAGAACAGTCCTATGCAGAGCCCTACATCGCCCGGCAATATATGGATCTGTATCAGAATTTATTGGATAAGAAATATGAATAAACCTCTTTTCTCCGTTATTACCGTTACATACAATGCCGAACAGGTTGTATTGCCGACGTTGAAGAGCCTATCGTCGCAAACTTGTACCGATTATGAGCATCTGGTAATCGACGGGGCTTCTACCGACCGTACCCTTGCCGTGGTAAAGGAGTTCGATTCATCCCGGTTGCGCATTATTTGCGAACCGGACAAGGGGTTGTACGATGCCATGAACAAGGGGATGGCCGCCGCTTGCGGGCAGTATCTCATCTTTTTGAATGCCGGCGACTTCTTTTTCGACCCGCAGACGTTGCAGGCGCTCAAACAGCAGATAGAGGAGGCTTCGTCGCCGGATATCATCTATGGGGAGACTGCCTTGTGCGACGATGCCGGGAACCTGATTGGGATGCGCCGGCTGAAAGCTCCCGAGAAACTGACGTGGGAAAGTTTTCGGAACGGTATGTTGGTTTGTCATCAGGCTTTTATTGCCAAACGGGAGATAGCCCCTCCCTATGATTTGACTTACCGTTTCTCTGCCGATTTCGATTGGTGTATCCGCTGCATGAAACAGGCCCAAACCATCCATAACAGCCACCGGGTACTCATCCGTTACCTTTCCGAAGGGTTGACCACCCGCAACCACAAGGCCTCGCTGAAAGAGCGTTACCGGATTATGTGCCGTTATTACGGTCGTATTCCCGTATCGTTGCTGCACCTGTGGTTTGCCGTTCGGTACTATTATGCCAAATGGATTGTAGGCAGGGTATAGTATATTCCCCTTTTCATCGAAAAAATACCCCTGATATTTTATGTATCAGGGGTATTTTTTATCAGGTTATTTTGTCTCTTTTTCTCTCCTCTGCCGGATGAGCGGGACGGCGATGGTTGCCGCAAACAGTAATCCGATCAGAGCGAGGGCGATGAAAGCGATGGTTTCGGAGTTCTTGACCGAATCGGGATCAAACCGGAACAGTATCTCGTGTTTTCCCTCCGGGATGTGCAGGGCGCGCAACACATAGTCGGCACGTACCTCTTTGGCGGGTTTTCCGTCGATGGTTACCTTCCAGCCGTCGGGGTAGTAGATTTCCGAGAATACGGCCAATCCGCCATTTACGGAATTGGCGGTATAGGCCAGCTCGTTGGGTTTGTACGAGGTGAGCTGGATGGTGTCGCCCGGAGTTTTGTTCAAGACGATGTTGCCCAAAGCCTCTTTGAACCGCACATCGATTACCGCGGTATCCAGCGGATTAAGGTGATCCAACGCCTTCATCTCTTCGTCGGCGCTGTTCACCCATTGGATAGACGATACGAACCATCCGTTGCCCAGCGCCCCGGTGTTGCGTTGTACATAGGGTTCCCCGTTTTCATCGTTCCGGATGATGTATTTCGTATTGAGCATATTGAGTACCTGCTGGTTCTCTTTGGAGAGCTGGTGCTCTATCAGGTCTTGGTAGCGTCTGAGCTTGGCAGCGTGGTACCCCCCTATCGATTTGTGGTAATAGGAGGTGGTGGGGTCGCTGAACGGGTTCTGTACCGTCAGGTTGAAGACACGGTAATTCGGGTCTTTGTCTTGCAGGATCTCCTTGTCGGCTTCTGTCATCGGGAACGGATTGGACAGTTGTCTTTTGGGTACGAAGTTGCTGCTGTTCAGGTACCGTTTGTCAACCGTATAGAGGTCGCACAGGATCAGGGCTCCGATAGCTGCGATGTAGGCGTATTTCTTTATCCGTTGGGTAGCGTACAGGTAGGTCAGTCCGGCTCCCAGCAGGATAATTATCAGGCTGCGCCAGGCATCGGCGGTAAAGATAGACCGACGGACCGATTCCAGGTAGGCCAGTATCTGTTGTACCTGCGGGTTTGCTTTTGCCTGCGGCAGGAAAGCCATCTGTTCCTGTTGGCTCAGGAATGAAAAGAAGAGGTTCGGGAAGAGAGCGAAGATCAGGGCTACACCGGCGGTAATTTCAAGAGAGAACAGCGTAGCGTGTTTCTTCTCTTTCAGGATGGCCGGATTCTCCAAAATCTCTTTCAACGCCAAAATAGCCAGTACCGGGATACAGAACTCGGCAATGACCAGCATACTCGATACCGCCCTGAACTTGTTGTACATCGGGAAGTAGTCGATAAACAGGTCGGTCAGGGGCATGAAATTCTTTCCCCAGGCCAATACGATGGAGAGTACCGTTGCCGACAAAAGCGCCCATTTCAACGGGCCTTTTACGATAAAACATCCCAATATGAAGAGCGTCAGGACGAAGGCTCCCACATATACCGGTCCCGAGGTAAAGGGTTGATCTCCCCAGTACCTCATCTGTTGGGCGATTACCTGTCGGTATTGTTGGGGAACCTCTTTTACCAGATCCGGTTCCTGTCCGATAAATACCGAACTTCCCCCTTTTACATCCGGCACTAACAACGACCAGGTTTCTCCCAATCCGTAGCTCCAACGGGTGATGTAATCTTTTTCGAGCCCGGCCAATCCGCTTTTGGCCACATTTTCGGGATGGGCCAGTTCGGAGAGTCCCCGGGTAGATTCTTTGCTGTATTCGTATGTATTGTACAGGTTGGGCCAGTTGGCGGCTACCGCCAGCAACGCGGCGATAACCAGTACGCCCGATGCCTTGAAAAATTCGGCAATGCGCTTCTCCTTGACATAGGCTATACATTCGCAAACCACCAGCGCTAAGATGATGAACAGCGAGTAGTAGGTCATCTGTACGTGGTTGGCGGCAATCTGGAATGTAGCGAAGAGCGCCGCCAGAAAGGCTCCTGTCAGGTATTTACCGCGATAAACCAGCAGGATACCGGCAATCGTGGGGGGGATGTAGGCCAGTGTGATGAATTTCCACAGGTGTCCTGCCTCGATCAGGATAAAGAAATAGGAGGAAAAGGCGTAGGCAATCGCGCCGATAACGGCCAGATACCACCTCATCCTGAGCGTAATTAACAGGATAAAGAATCCCACCAGCATGATGAATACTAACGAGACGGGGGCCGGCAGCCACAACCGGTAGGCGTTTTCCAGAAACCGCACTACTGCCGAGGGGGCGTAGCTGGGGGTAATCTGGTAATTGGGCATACCCGAGAAGAGGGAGTTGGTCCACCGGGTAACCTCCCCGGTTTGTTCGCGAAATGCTACTCCTTCCTGCCCGACGCCGATTCCCTGCATCGTGTCGGTCTGTAAGAGTACCTTTCCTTCGGCAATGTCCGGCATGAAAAATACGACCGAGATAACGACGAAAAGGAGAATTGAAATCAGATAGGGAAGCGATTTTTTTACCTGTGGTATCATGTATGTAATGGGTTTGAAGCCGGGGAGAAGAGCCTCCCCGGCGGTATGCAACGGTTAATAACGATAGTGTTCCGGTTTATAGGGCCCGTCGGGAGAAACCCCGATGTATGCGGCCTGTTTGTCGGTAAGGCGAGTCAGCTTCACGCCGATTTTTTCGAGGTGCAGGCGGGCAACCTCTTCGTCCAGCTTTTTGGGCAGGCGATAGACCCCTATCGGGTAGGCTGTCTTGTACAGTTCCATTTGTGCCAGCGTTTGGTTGGTAAAGGAGTTGCTCATTACGAACGAGGGGTGTCCGGTGGCGCAACCCAGGTTTACCAGCCGGCCGTCGGCCAGCAACAGGATGGAGTGCCCCTGGGGGAAGAAATATTGATCTACCTGCGGTTTGATGTTCCGGCAGCGGATGCCCGGGTATTGCTTTAATTTTTCTACCTGTATCTCGTTGTCGAAGTGCCCGATGTTGCATACGATGGCCCCGTTCTTCATGTTTTCGAGGTGTTCGATGCGGATGATGTCGCAGTTGCCGGTCGTAGTAACATAGATGTCTCCTTGCGGGAGGGCATCTTCGACGGTGGTTACTTCAAATCCCTCCATGGCGGCTTGCAGGGCGCATATCGGGTCTATCTCGGTAACGAGCACGCGGGCCCCGTAACTGCGCATGGAGTGGGCACACCCTTTTCCCACGTCGCCGTATCCGCATACTACCACCACCTTGCCGGCAATCATGATGTCGGTAGCTCTTTTGATGCCGTCGGCCAGCGATTCGCGGCAGCCGTACAGGTTGTCGAATTTCGATTTGGTAACCGAGTCGTTTACGTTGAAGGCGGGGAACAGCAGCTTCTTGTTCTCCATCATCTGGTACAGGCGGTGTACGCCGGTGGTGGTCTCTTCCGAAACGCCTTTTATATCGGGCAACATCCGGCTCCACAACCGGTTGTCGGCTTTCAGCGTTTGCGAGAGTATCTTTACCAGCTCTATTTCGTCTTCGGATTCGGCATTCGGGTTTAATACATCTTCTCCTTGTTCGGCACGGTAGCCGGTATGTACCATCAAGGTGGCGTCGCCGCCGTCGTCAACAATCAGGTTCGGCCCTTTTCCTTCGCCGAAACAGAGGGCTTGCAGGGTACACCACCAGTAATCGGCCAGCGTTTCGCCTTTCCAGGCAAATACGGGGACGCCTGCGGCGGCGATTGCGGCGGCTGCGTGGTCCTGCGTAGAGTAGATGTTGCAGCTGGCCCAGCGTACCTGGGCTCCCAGTTCAACCAATGTCTCGATTAATACGGCCGTTTGGATGGTCATGTGCAGCGATCCCATGATGCGGGCGCCTTTCAGGGGTTTCTGTGCCCCGTACTTTTCGCGCAGGGCCATCAATCCGGGCATCTCTTTTTCGGCCAGTTCTATCTCTTTCCGGCCGAAATCGGCCAATGTTATGTCGGCCACCTTGTAAGGCAGGTTGGCAAATAGTTCTTGTGTCATAGTTCTATTGATATTTTGCCTGCAAAGGTAGTCGATAATTTTTATTTTCAGCAACTTCTCCTTTGCAAACGGTGTTCACGAATAAAGAGAGGGACGCTCCCGGCACGGGGGGAAACATCTCTCTCTTTTTTATGGGTTATGAAAGGGCATCGCTCCCTTTGTTTAGTCGATGATGTCGAATCCGGTATAGGGAACCAGCGCTTTCGGTATCCGGATTCCTTCCGGGGTTTGGTTGTTTTCTAACAAGGCTGCCACGATACGGGGCAATGCCAGGGCACTTCCGTTCAGGGTATGCGCCAGTTGCGGCTTTTTGTCTCCGCTCTTGTAGCGGCATTTGAGCCGGTTGGCCTGGTAGCTTTCAAAATTAGAAACCGAACTTACTTCGAGCCAGCGTTTCTGGGCGGCCGAGAATACTTCAAAGTCGAACGTAATGGCCGATGTAAAGCTCATGTCCCCTCCGCACAGGCGAAGAATCCGGTAGGGCAGTTCCAGTGCTTGTACCAGGCTCTCTACGTGCGCAATCATTTCGTCCAGCGATTGGTAGGAGTGTTCGGGCGTGTCGATGCGGACAATCTCTACTTTGTCGAATTGGTGCAACCGGTTCAGTCCGCGTACATCTTTTCCGTAGGAACCTGCCTCGCGCCGGAAACAGGCCGAGTAGGCCGTGTTCTTGATCGGTAGGTCGGCTTCGTTCAGGATCGTGTCGCGGTAGATGTTGGTTACCGGTACCTCAGCCGTGGGGATGAGGTAGAGGTCGTCTTCGTTGCAGTGGTACATCTGTCCTTCTTTGTCGGGCAGCTGTCCCGTTCCGTAACCCGAAGCGGCGTTTACCACGTACGGGGGTTGTATCTCTTCGTAACCGGCGTTGCGGGCTTTTTCGAGGAAGAAATTGATCAGGGCCCGTTGCAACCGGGCGCCTTTCCCGCGATATACCGGGAATCCCGCTCCGGTGATTTTTACTCCCAGTTCAAAGTCTATCAGGTTGTATTTCTTGGCCAGTTCCCAGTGGGGCAGGGCATCTTCCGGCAGTTCGGGAACGATACCGCCCATCCGTTCTACCACGTTGTCTTCGGCCCCTTTCCCGGGAGGTACGGCGTTACAGGGCATATTGGGTACGGTCAGCAGGATGTCCGTTATCTCTGTTTCGGCGGCCTTCATGGCAGCTTCCAGGTATTTGTTGGCCTCTTTGATCTCTCCTGTCTTGGCTTTGATGGCTTCTGCCTCCTCTTTTTTCCCCTCTTTCATCAGTTGCCCGATGGTGGCCGACAGGGTTTTCAGTTCTGCCAGGCTACTGTCCAACGATGCCTGCGTGTTACGACGGGTTTTGTCTAATTCGAGTACCCGTGCGATGACTTGGGTGGCATCGAAATTTTTGATGGCCAACCGACGGATCACCTCTTCGGGATTTTCTTTTATGGTGTTTAGTGTGAGCATAGTTTTGTGTTTAAGCGAGCAATTCTTTTACTTTGGCTGAGATGGCGCGGCCTTCGGCTTTTCCGGCCAGTTGTTTTCCGGCCACTCCCATCACTTTTCCCATATCTTTGGCCGAGGTGGCGCCTACTTCGGCAATGATGGCTTTCAGGGCTGTTTCCAACTCCTCTTCGCTCATCTGCTTGGGCAGGTATTCGGCGATGACGGCGACTTCGGCCAGTTCGCCTTCTCCCAATTCCGGGCGGTTTTGTTGTTGGTAAATGGCGGCGCTGTCTTTACGCTGTTTTACCATCTTTTGCAGAATCTTTATGGCTGCTTCGTCGCTCAGTTCTCCTTCGGAGCCTTTGGCTGTTTTGGCTTCGATAAACTCTTTTTTGATGCCGCGCAGGGCGCCCAGCCGGACTTTATCTTTTGCCAGCATGGCTTTTTTTATGTCGTCGCTGATTTGATCGTACAAGTTCATTGTTATGTCGTTTGTTTAATGGGTGAATCGTTTTTTTGTTAGAATCGGATAATGCCGTCGGCCGACGGGGTTTCTGCCGGTGGTTCGACCGGGGCGACCGAAGCGTGCTGTATTTTGGAAAGGAATTGCGGTTCCCGGTTGTAGGTGGGCGATTTGTCTATCAAGTCCAGCAACAGGTCGTCGTCCATCTGTTCGGGGGTCAATATCACGAACGAGGCGCGGGCTTTGGCCCGTTCGAGGTCTTTTACCGAGTCGTCGCCGTACATCGTCTCGATTTTCTTCGATTCTACCGTTTTGGTCTCGTTTTTGGTTTTGTCCGCAGAGGCTTGTGTCAGGTTGGAGATACCGAATCCGGTGGCCAGGATGATGATTTTGATGTTGTCGTCCAAGGTTTCATCCACGGCTGCTCCCCAGATAACCTCTACATCTTTGCCGAATTTCAACATGAAATCGTGCACTTCGCTCATCTCTTCCATTTTGAGCTGGCTCTTGCTGTTGAAATAGAGGTTGAACAATACCTTTTTGGCACCGAACACGTCGTTGTTGTTCAACAGGGGTGAGTTAAGGGCGTCTTCGATGGCCTTGGCCACGCGTCTTTCGCCTTGTCCGAATCCGGAACTCATGATGGCAACCCCGCCGTCTTTCAGGATGGAGTTCACATCGGCGAAGTCCAGGTTGATGTATCCGCTTACGGTAATGATTTCGGCAATGCTCTTGGCTGCCGTCGTCAGGGTGTCGTCCGCTTTTCCGAATGCGTTGAGGAAATGCAGGTCGGGATAGATCTGGCGTAAACGTTCGTTGTTGATTACCAGCAAAGCGTCCACGTATTGGCTCATCTCTTCTACGCCGTCGAGCGCTTGCAGGATTTTTTTCTCGCCTTCAAACAGGAACGGGATGGTAACGATTCCTACCGTCAGGATATCTTTCTCCTTGGCCACCCGGGCAATTACCGGGGCGGCTCCTGTTCCGGTTCCCCCACCCATTCCGGCGGTGATAAATACCATTTTTGTTCCGTCGTCAAACAGGGCGCTGATTTCGTCGATGCTCTCTTCGGCAGCCTCCCGGGCCCGCATGGGGCGGTTTCCTGCACCCAACCCTTCGGTTACGGTGCGGCCCAGCTGAATTTTCCGGGGGATGGGCGAACGCAGCAACGCTTGGTTATCGGTGTTGCAGAGGGCAAACGAAACATCCTGAATCCCTTCTTTATACATGTGGTTTACGGCGTTTCCTCCGCCACCGCCCACTCCTACGACTTTGATAATCGTCGGGTTGCTTTTGGGATATTGAAGGTCTAATGGTTCATTCATTTCCATATAGTGTTGATCTATGTTATTCTGTTGTTATTTCTTAAAGGTGTTATCGTCCTCTTCGAGAATCTTGCCTACTTTTTCCGAGAATATGCCCAAGATGTCGTCAAACAGCCCTTTCTTGGGTGGTGTAGGCGGTTTGGGCGTCTTGGTCTGTTTGGGGTTGGTAGGGGTAGAGGGGCCAGTTGTCCCTGTCGTCGGGGTTTCTATCGGTTCTGTTTCGATCTCTTTCAGACAGTGTTCTTCTGCCATCGATACCAACCCGATAGCCTGTATATAGGCCGGGTTGAGGACCGCTTCGGAGCGGTTGGCAAATGTAATCTCTTTCGGTAGGGTCGCTTTCCGTACCTCCATGCCTGTCTTTTGTTTCAACAGTTCGGGGAGTTGGCGTAATTGCGAAGCCCCTCCGGTGATGACGATGCCGGCGGAGAGCTGTTTGGCATATCCCGACTCTTCTATCTGGGCGATGATATTTTGCACGATCTCTTCAATCCTGGCCTCCGTTACGCGGCAGAGGGTCTGGTATTTTATTTTGGTGGCATCTACCCCTTCGATGTTGAGGCTGGGGGTGTTTTTCATCTCTTTTGCCGACGGGACAATGGCCGTTCCATAAGCGATTTTCAGCTTTTCCGCTTCGGGTTCGAGTACGTTCAGCGAGCAGATGTCGCGGGTCAGGTTCCGTCCTCCGAAGGGGATGGTGGCGATGTAACGCAGGAAATCGTCCTTGTAGATGGATACGGTGGTGGTACCGGCCCCGAAATCAATCAATACGCAACCCAAACTCTTTTCGTTGTCGGACAACGCCACGGCGGCGGTTGCCTGTGCCGAGGGGATGTATCCGGCTACCGGAATCTTTATTTTTTCGGTCAGGCAGCGGAATATGTTCTTTTTCAGCGAGGGCCTGCCGATAATCAGTTTCAGGTTGGCCTGGATATCTGAGCAGAAGATACCTTTGGGATGGGACTCCATCCGGTTATCGACCAGAAATTCGGTAGGGACGATCCCGATGATTTCGGAGTTATATACCGGGAAGTTCTTGCTTTCGGCAAGCATCGAGGCGATCAGCTCTTCGGTTACTTGCGTATCTTCGTTGAGTTGCCGGCTGATGCTGTAATCGATTGTGTGTACCGATTGTCCGCCTATGCCCACATATATTTTCTCTATTTTGCCCGCTATGCGGTTTTCCAGTTTGGTGATGATCTTTTTGATCCGGCTGGCAGCATCTTCTACGTTCAGAATACATCCGCGTTTGATGCACGTGCCGGAATCTTCTCTCTCTATGGCTTCGACCGTCAATCTGCCTTCGGCCGATTTTTTCCCGATGATACCTGCTATCTTGGAGGTTCCCAGGTCAATCGCTGCTATGTATCTTGTTTCCATATCGTGATAGAAATTTGCTTATGTATGGGTTATTCGCCTTTTCGGGTGGCGATAACCTGATTTTTGTATTTTAAATTGATCGCCTCGTACTTGTTCCATCCCACTTTGGGAAAGACCTGTTGGTACATGAGCATGAGGTTGTCCAATTTCTGTTCAAAGTTATCTAATTTTCCCAACAAAATCAAGTGTGAGCCTACCCGAGGTATCAATTCAATCTCCTTGTCTGCGCGCACGTGTATCTGTTCTATCTGGGCATTCCAGAATTTGTCCTCTTGCAGGAAGCGGGCAAACGGGAATAACTCTTTCTGTACGAATTCTTTATCGGCATATCCCGTAACCACCGGTAGGTACAGCGTAAAGTGGCGCGAGGTAGGCATATAGTTGCCCTTGTTGTCGATATAGAAGTTCCCTTCCGTGCCGATTACCCGCAGGATAGGTACCCGTTGGGTGATGTCTATCCGGATGGCGCCTGCCAGTGTTTGGGTGGAGTCGCCCTGTAAGGTTACCATCCCTCCCGGAGTTTTATAACACTGCGCCTCTGCAATAAGTTGATTTTTCAACAAAGCAGCTTCGATTTCGTCCGTGTTGATCTCTTTCATCTCCTTCCCGATGGGGTTCAGGGAGGCCTGTCGGATGATACGTTCTATCTCTTCCTTTTGGATAAACTGGTATTCGTCTTCATTTGTAATGTTGATTTTCAATTCATTACATACTTTCCGACCCTCCTCGTTGTTGTACACGATGAATGTGGCCAGCAGGTAGCAGGCCAATATACCCATGAGTATCAACTGAAAGATCCGTTTCATTTCGTCTCCAAAATAGCTTTTATATCGGGCAATAGGCGGTCGATGTCTCCGGCACCCAATGTGATTAACACCTCAAAGTTACGCTCTTTTATTTTTTCTAACAACATTTTTTTCTCACAAAGCTCTTTCTCTTTGCAGGTTACCTGGTCCAGGATGATTTGGGAGGTAACTCCCGGTATCGGCTGTTCGCGTGCCGGATAGATTTCGGTAAGGATCAGCTCGTCGAGCAGGGAGAGAGCCTTGGCAAAGTCGCCGGCGAAATCGCGCGTGCGGCTGTACAGGTGCGGTTGGAAAATCGCACTGATTTTCTTGTCCGGATAGAGGGCTCGTACCGATTGGATACTGGCGCGGATTTCGTCCGGATGGTGTGCATAGTCGTCTATCAACACGCATTTGTCCGTTTTCAACCAATAGTCGAAGCGGCGTTTGGCCCCTTTGAACGAGGACATGGCTTGACGTATCGCCTCGGCGGGGATACCGTTCAGCCAGGCAATAGCCATGGCTGCAACGCCGTTTTCGATGTTTATCTGTACGGGGACGCCTAACGAAATGTCCGGGATGACCTCACGCGGGGTGACAAAATCGAATACGATCTCTCCGTTTCCGATGCGGATGTTGCGGGCATAAAAGTCGCTTTCTTCGCTTCCGGCGTATTCATACACCTGAACTCCCTCTTGGGTACGGGGTGTTGCGGCGATGCCTTTGTGCATGACCAGGCATCCGCCCGAACGGATCAGGGAGGTGAAGTGACTGAAACTTTCCAGGTAGGCTTCGCGCGTTCCGTAAACGTCCAGATGATCGGGGTCGGTAGCCGTAATGACGGCCATATAGGGCGACAGGTGGTGGAACGATCGGTCGTACTCGTCGGCTTCGATAATCGAGTAGGGGCTCTTGTTGTCGAGTATCAGGTTGCTGTCGTAGTTTTTCAGGATACCTCCCAGGAAGGCGTTGCATCCGATGCCCGACTGGTGGAAGATGTGCGCCGCCATGCTCGATGTAGTTGTTTTTCCGTGTGTGCCGGCAAAGCACAACCCTTTGGAGGAGCGGGTAATCTCTCCCAGCAGTTCGGCCCGTTTGATGATGGTAAATCCGTTTTCCCGGAAATAGGAGAGCCCGGCGTGCGTGTCGGGGACGGCCGGGGTACGGACAACCAGTGTACTACGGGCGTCTCTGCAATAGGACGGGATCAACGAGGCCGATTCGTCGTACACGATTTCAGCACCTTCGGCCAGAAGTTTTTCTGTCAGCTCCGAGGGGGTTTTGTCGTAGCCGGCTACCGGATATCCTTTGGCCAGGAAGTAGCGTACCAACGCGCTCATTCCGATTCCTCCGGCTCCTACAAAATATAGCGAAGTATAATTAATCATGGTTCTTTTTTATTAGTCCGAAAATGATCTCTGCAATTCGTTCGGCAGAACGGGGTTGCGCCAACTGCGATACCTGTTGGCTCAATGCCTGCAAGTGGGTATCGTTTTTGAGGGTACTCAATGCCAAGGGTACAAGCTGTTCCCGGGCCTGGTTGTCCGGAACCATGAAGGCTGCCTCTTTTTCTTGCAGGGCCAACGCGTTTTTGGTCTGATGGTCTTCCGCCACGTTGGGGGAGGGAACCAGGATAGACGGTTTGCCCAGCAGGCAAAGTTCGGAGATGGAGCTGGCCCCGGCCCGCGAGATGATCAGGTCGGCCGCCCGGTAGGCGATTGCCATTTGGGCAATGAAAGGCATCTGTGCCACGTTCGGGTATTTACCTCCGGCAAGCAGCTTTTGTGCCTGTGGGTCGTACCATTTACCGGTTTGCCAGATCAGCTGTACCGATTGTGCCGCGATGGCATCCAGCTGTGTTGCGATGCTTTCGTTGATGGTACGAGCACCGAGGCTTCCGCCGATTACCAGCAATGTTTTTTTGTCCGGGTCCAACCCGAAGAAACTCCGTGCCTCCTGGGGGGTCATCGGGGTATTGAGCAACTCTTGCCGTACCGGGTTACCGGTCAGGATGATTTTATCCTTGGGGAAGAAGCGCTCCATCCCCTCGTATGCGACGCAAATGGCCGAGGCTTTCGAGGCCAGCAGTTTGTTGGTTACTCCGGCGTAGGAGTTTTGCTCCTGGATGAGGGTGGGTATGCCCAGATGCGAAGCCATCCACAAGGTCGGGCCGCTGGCGTAGCCGCCTACCCCCACGACGACATCGGGGCGAAAATCCCGGATGGTCTTGCGGGCCTTTATCAAACTTTTGCAGAGCCGAAACAGCACCTGTATGTTGCGAAGCGGGTTCTTGCGGTCGAATCCGGAGACGGGCAATCCCACGATCGGATAACCGGCGGCGGGTACTTTTTCCATTTCCATCCGTGATTCGGCACCTACAAAGAGAATATCCGCTTCGGGATTCTTTTCTTTGATAGCGTTTGCGATGGAGATGGCCGGAAAGATATGTCCTCCCGTACCGCCTCCGCTTATGATGATTCTGACAGGTTTCATAATCAAACGTTGTTAATAAAACACATCTCTTGTACGAATATCCTCTGCTGCCGGAGTCTCTCCTTCGTAGTAGGTATTCTCCTCGATTTCTTGGCTTTCCGCCTCCTCCGGCTCTTCGGCCTCTTTTGTCTCTGTTACGGGCATCACTCCGTAATGGCTGACACTCAGTATGATACCGAAATATACACAGGTAATCAGCGTAGAGGTTCCCCCCCGGCTGATCAGGGGCAGCGGTTGTCCGGTAACGGGCATCAACCCCACCGAAACGGCCATGTGCATGATGGCCTGAAAGACGATGATCAACGTACATCCCATAATCAGGAACGCGGGAGAGGCCCTTGTGCACCGGTTGGCGATAATCCCCGCCCTGACTAACAGCCAGAGGTAGAGCAGCATCACCACAATTCCGCCGATGTATCCCATCTCTTCGATGATGATGGCGTATATGAAATCGGAGAAGGCCTGGGGCAGGAAGTCGCGTTCGATGCTGTTTCCCGGGAAGAGTCCGAAAACACCCCCGTTGGCCACCGCCATCCGGGCATGGTGTACCTGGTAGTTTTCATCCACGGTGGGCTCTTCGTAGGCGGGTACGCCATCTTCTCCGGTGAAATGGGCCATACGGTTGATCCATGTCTGGGCGCGGTCCATTCCCGGAATCCCTTCGGGCATACGCGGTATTACCAGGAATATGATGGACAGGAATACAATCGCTATACCTACCAGGAGAGCAATCTTTTTCCACTCTATGCGTCCGATGATCATCATGCAGAAGCAGACGACACCCAGCAGAAAGGCCGTCGAGAAGTTCTCGGGCAGAATCAACAGGCAGGCGGGAGTTACCACCCAGAGGATATTTTTGAAGGTATCTTTGCTGACCCCATCCGGGCGTTGGCTGCGGGCCAGGATAAAGGCTACGGCCGTGATAACCCCCAGTTTGGCCAGTTCGGAGGGTTGTACCGTAAATCCGAACAGTTGTATCACCCGTTGCGCCCCGTTAATCGTCTTCCCGAAAAACATCGTATAGACCAGTAGCAATCCCGATACCGGAATCAAAAAGATCGGTATCAGTTTGAAGTATTTGATCGGGATGTTGTGGATGGCCACTACCAGTGTGGTTCCCAGCAACAAGAAGATGCTGTGCCGGATGGTAGGGGCAAAGTAATCCTGTTCCTTGAACGTCAAGGTACTGGTAGCACTGTATATCTCGATGATGGAGATAAAACAGAGGATAAAATAGATTCCCCAGATGTATTTGTCTCCTTTTAAAATACCTTCTTTCTTTTCTTCTTCTGCAACAGGTGGTCTTTCCGTGTCCATATATATGAAATGTATTATTCGGGTTACAGGTTGCGGACGCACGCTTTGAACTGCTCTCCGCGGTCTTCGTAGCTTTTAAACAGGTCGAAACTGGCGCAGCAGGGCGAGAGCAGCACCGTATCGCCTTTTTCGGCCATTTCGTATGCCTGGTTTACGGCTTCTTGCATGGACGATGCATCGGTTATCCGACCGACCTTACCGTCGAAAAATTGATGCAGTTTGGAGTTGTCCACCCCCATGCAGACAATGGCTTTTACCTTGTCGTGTACCAGTTGTTCTATTTCGGTATAATCGTTTCCTTTGTCTTTCCCGCCTAATATCAGTACTACGGGTGTGTTCATGCTTTGCAGGGCATACCAGCAGGAGTTTACGTTGGTGGCTTTCGAGTCGTTTATATAGGCTACGCCCCGTACGCACGCCACGGGTTCCAACCGGTGCTCTACGCCTTTGAAGTTGCTCAATGCGGCCCGGATGTCTTCGTTGCGTATATCCAGCAGGCGGGCCGAGATACCGGCTGCCAACGAGTTGAACAGATTGTGTGTGCCACGCAAAGCCAGTTCTTCTTCGGGCATTACAAAGGGCGTATCCGAGGTTTCGATGAATATTTGGTGGTTCTTCGTGTAGGCCTTGGCCCCCTCCTCCTTTGTCTCGGCGAAAGGATATAGGCGAGCCTGGGGATGCACCAGTTCCAGCTCCCGCGAGATGATGGGGTCGTCGTTCCAGAAAATAAAGGCATCCTCTTTCGTCTGGTTCTGTACGATGCGGAATTTGGCGTTGATGTAATTCTGCATATTGTATTCGTAACGGTCCAAATGGTCGGGGGTGATGTTCAGCAGGATGGCGATGTTGGCCTTGAAGCGGTACATATTGTCTAACTGGAAGCTGCTGAGCTCGATTACGTAATAGTCGAAATTTTCTGTGGCCACCTGCAACGCCAGGCTTCTTCCCACGTTTCCGGCCAGCCCGACGTTTAATCCGGCATTTTTGAGGATGTGGTAGGTCAGCAGCGTTGTTGTGGTTTTGCCATTGCTACCGGTAATACAGACCATTTTGGCCGAGGTATATCGTCCGGCAAACTCTATTTCGGAGATAATCGGTATCTTCTTCTCTTTGATTGCTTGGATGATAGGAGCTTTATCGGGGATTCCGGGGCTTTTTATCACTTCGTCGGCCGTCAATATCTTGTCGAACGTATGGGTCGATTCTTCCCATGCTATCTGATACGAGTCGAGTAGCTTTTTATATTTGTCTTTGATGGCGGACATATCCGAAACAAAGACGTCCAGCCCTTTTGTCTTGGCCAACACGGCTGCTCCGCTACCGCTTTCTCCGGCTCCCAATACAACAATGCGTTTGCTCATTTCTTTATCTGATTTTTAAGGTAACTATGGTGATAACGGCCAGAATGATGCTGACAATCCAGAACCGTACGACGATTTTCGATTCGGGGATGGCCCGCAACGGCCGTTGTATAAGTGCATCTATCCCGGCATTTCCCTCTTTCTGGAAATGGTGGTGGAGGGGGGTCATTTTAAAAATGCGCTTCCCTTCGCCGTATTTCTTTTTGGTGTATTTAAAATAGGCAACCTGCAATACGACAGAGAGGTTTTCAACCAGGAATACGCCGCACAGGATAGGAATCAACAGCTCTTTGTGTATGATGATGGCGAATACGGCGATGATACCACCCAACGTCAAGCTTCCCGTATCGCCCATGAATACCTGTGCGGGATAAGCGTTGTACCATAAGAACCCGATGGTGGCGCCGATAAATGCGCTGGCAAATACCACCAGCTCTTCCGTCCCGGGTATATACATGATGTTGAGGTAAGAGGCGTAGTTGATGTGTCCCGACAGGTAGGCCAGGATACCCAGCGTTACGCCGATGATAGCCGAGCTTCCGGTTGCCAGTCCGTCCAGCCCGTCGGTCAGGTTGGCTCCGTTGGATACGGCGGTAACGATGAAGATGGTAATCAGCACGAAGATGATCCAGCCGGCCGCTTGTGCGTGGTCGCCCATGAACGATACCAGGTCGGCGTAGTCGAAGTTGTTGTTTTTCAGGAACGGGATGGTGGTTTGGGTCGATTTGATGTTTTCGGGCATATAGAGCACCTCGGTCGTATTATCCTTTTCGTCGATGACCTGTACGTTTTCCCGGATGACCACATCCGGGCTCAGGTAGAGGGTTAACCCTACGATCAGCCCCAATCCCACCTGTCCGATTATCTTGAACCGTCCGTGCAATCCCTCCTTGTCTTTTTTGAAAACCTTGATGTAGTCGTCGGCAAAACCGATAGCCCCTAACCACAAGGTGGTGATGAGCATCAGGAGGATGTAGATGTTGGTCAATTTGGCAAACAGCAGGCAGGGTATGATGACCGATATGATGATGATGACGCCTCCCATGGTGGGGGTACCCTTTTTGCTCATCTGTCCCTCCAACCCTAAGTTACGGATGATTTCTCCGATCTGTTTGTATTGCAGCTTGTCTATAATCCGCCGTCCGATGATGGTCGATAGGAACAACGATGTGATGAGCGCCATGGCAGAGCGGAAGCTGATGTATTTGAACATCCCGGCTCCCGGCAAGTCTAACTGGTCTAAGTATTGAAAAAGATGGTATAGCATGATCTCTACTGCATTTGGGCGAACAACGCCTCGATTTCTTCCTTGTCGTTAAAATGGTGTTTTACTCCTTGTATCTCTTGGTAGTCTTCGTGCCCTTTACCTGCTACCACTACCACGTCGCCCGGTTGCGCCAGCATGATGGCCGTCTTGATGGCCTGCCGGCGGTCGGTGATGGTCAAGACCTTTTGTTGTTGTTCGGGCGTTAGGCCTTGCAGCATATCGTCGATGATGGCTTCGGGTTGTTCAAAACGCGGGTTGTCCGACGTCAGGATGACCCGGTCGCTTTGGGCCACCGTTTCCTGTGCCATCAACGGACGTTTCCCTTTGTCGCGGTTACCTCCGGCTCCTACCACCGAAATGACCTTTCCTTTTGCGTTGAGTACCTCGTGAACAGCCGTCAGGATGTTTTTGATGGCGTCGGGCGTGTGTGCGTAATCGACGATTGCCGTGAATCCGTTGGGCGAACGCAGGGTCTGGAATCTGCCTGATACCGGGATTAACCGGCTCATGTTTACCAGCAGGGTTTCTTCGTCCATCCCCAACAGGGTAGCCGCCCCGTAAACGGCTAACAGGTTGTAGGCGTTGAAACGTCCTACGAACCGGACAAACAGTTGGCGATTGTTTATTTCCAACTCCGTACCGTCGAAATGGCTTTCCAAGATGCGGCCCTTAAAGTCGGCCATCCCTCGCAATGAGTAGGTGTATTGGGCCGCAGCCGTATTTTGTAACATCACCTTGCCGTTTTTGTCGTCGCCGTTGGTCAGGGCGAACGCATCGGCAGGGAGGGCGTCGAAAAATCCCTTTTTGGCTTTCAGATATGCTTCGACCGTTTTGTGGTAGTCGAGGTGATCGCGGGTCAGGTTGGTAAAGATTCCCCCTTTGAACCGGAGCCCTGCGATGCGTTTCTGATCTACCGAATGGGAGCTGACCTCCATGAAGGCGTGCCGGCATCCGGCTTCGACCATCCTGCCGAGCAGGTAGTTCAGCTCGAATGGGTCGGGGGTGGTATGCGTAGCGGCGATGGCCTCTTTCCCGATGTAGTTGCAAACCGTCGAGAGCAGCCCTACGGTTTCTCCTTCCATAGAGAATAATTCATACAGCAGGGTGGCGATGGTCGTTTTCCCGTTGGTGCCGGTAACACCCGTCAGGATTAGCTTTTCCGACGGGTACCCGAACCAGGCCGAGGTAATCATCCCCCATGCCTGAGCACTCTCTTTTACCTGTATATAGGTTACGTGGGGGGATGTGGCTTGGGGCCATTTTTGGCATACTACGGCCGAGGCCCCTTGTGCAAGGGCTTTCTCGATGTAATCGTGTCCGTCCGATACGGTTCCGGATATGGCCACGAACAGGCTTCCCGGTTCCACTTTTCGGGAATCTGCGGTGATTCCCGAGATATTTTGTTGCATATCTCCCTGTTGGCGTAAGATGCCGATGCGGGATAACAGGTCTGTTAGTTTCATCCGTTATTATTTTAATGTCAAAACAACCGTTCTTCCTTTGGTTACCTTTGTTCCTCCTTTAATGGATTGGCTCGATACCCGTCCTTTTCCGTTGATCTGGACTTTCAGTCCGGCCGATTCCAACAGGTAGGTAGCGTCTCGTGCCCCCATTCCTACGACTTGGGGAACGAGGTTTTCGATGCAATTCAAATCTTTTAGCTCCACCTTGTCCGGTTCTATATCGGTCCGTACCCAATCGGATTTCTCCTGGTTGTCGTCGAAGGCGATGTCCAGTTCATCCAATACCCGTTCAGTCTCTTTGTAATTCCCGTTCAGGACGATCGGCGTGTGTATATGGACGCTGTCAGGGGCCAGGTCCGAGATGGGCAGGGTGAGGCTGTGGGCATAAATCTGCTCGGCGATGTTTTTGAATACACCTCCCGACATGGTACCTCCCGAAGGGTAGAATTTGGAGCTGGGGCGCCGTATCACTACGATACAGGAATATTTCGGGTCATCAGCGGGGAAGTATCCGCAAAACGATACCTGGTGTCCGCTGCCGCGATACACTCCGCCCGAGGCGATTTGTGCCGTTCCGGTTTTTCCGGCTATTTTTATATGATCTGATTTCACGGCTTTCCCGGTTCCGTATTCAACCACGCCTACCAGCATTTCTCGGATGATGTCCAGCGTTTTGCCAGAGCAGATGGAGGAGCGGACGGTTTCGGTTTTGAACGTATTTACGGTATTTCCGTTTTGGCAAATCTCTTTTACGAAAATCGGTTTTATCATCTTCCCGTCGTTGGCGATGGCGTTGAAAAACATCAACGTATAGATGGGGGGAATCTGGGTTTCGTAACCGAACGACATCCACGGCAGCGAGGTACGCGACCAGGCGTTTTTGTTTTGGATGGGGTGTTTTATTTTGGGACGTCCTGCCCCCGGGATACCTAAATCGACCGCTTCGTTCAACCCCATTTCGTACAGTTTATCCACGTATTTCTGGGGCTCTTTTTCATAAGCCTTCAAGATGAGTTTGGCCACACCGATGTTGGAGGAGTTCCAAATGGCCTCTTTGGCCGTAATCACGTGATATCCTCCGTGGTTCCAGTTGTGGTCTGTCATACGGGCCCCGGCATAGAAGTAAATGCCGTTTCCGGTATCCACCTCGTCGTCGGGTTTCACCACACCATCGTCGATAGCTGCCATCATGGATGCCACCTTGAAGGTCGAGCCCGGTTCTATTTCGTCGGCCACGGCATGGTTTTTGGTTTCGGCATATACGCCCGGCTGTATGCGGGCGATGTTGGTAATGGCCTTTACCTCACCGGTTTTTACCTCCATGACAACGGCTGTTCCCGATTCGGCATCTATCTCTTTGAGTTTTTCGGTCAGGGCATTCTCTGTAATGTCTTGTATTTCAATATCGATAGTGGTTCTAATATCCATCCCGTCTATCGGCTTTTCGTTGATGATTTTTTCCCAACGGCCGCGTACCCGTTGTCGGGTACTGGTACCCGGAGTTCCCCGCAGCAGCGAGTCGTAAGCCAGCTCTATGCCGTTTTTGCCCCCTTTGTCCGCTTCGCCGTAAATGTCTCCGATGGTGCGCGAAGCCAGCGACCCGAACGGTTTCTTGCGTTGCATCATGGCCCTGGTGTGAAATCCGCTTTTGTTGGGGTTCATGCGCAGGAAAGGATATGTCTTGATCTCTTTCAGGTCGGTGTAGGAGACCTTGATCGGGGAGATTAAGAAGTGCCGGCTGCCCGATTTATACCCTTTCATCAGGTGCGCGGCATAGTCGGCGGCCGACTTGTTTTTCAGTTTTGCCGATAGCGCTTTCGACAGTTGCGGCAAGTAATGCCTGAATGTGTCGATTTTAAATCCGTCGGCTTTGAAATCGAGGTACAGATAGTATTGGGGGATACTGCTGGCCATCAGTCGTCCGTCTTGGGCCAGGATGTTCCCTCGGTTGGGTTCGACGATAATATCCTCTATTTTGGTGGCAGCGGCCTTCTCTTTCCAGTAACGGCCCTCTACGAAGATTGTTTTTCCCGCCTTGCGTTGGATGGCGAAGCAGATGACCAGGATAAACGCTGCAACAGAGAGGTAACGGAGAAGAATATTTTGTTTGGGATCAATCATTGCATTATTTGGATAACTTGTAAGGGGGTTGTTGGGACTCTTCCAGATCGAGGCCTTTCTCTTTAACCATCTCTTTTATTTGCGACTGCCGGCTGCTCCCCAGCAGTTCGGAGGAGATGGTCAATGCTTCGTAACGGATATTGACCAGTTCCCGTTGCAATGAGCCGATTTCGCTGATTTTCATCTGGCAGGTATAACGGTTGCTGATGTATATGATAAGTAAAATGGCGACTACCAGAATCCGTTTCCAATACCGGAACATCCATTCGGTAGAGATGATATGGCCTTGCAGGATCCCTTTCAGGTCGAGGTCGCTCAATATTTTGGATAATCTGTTGTTTATCTTTTTCATCTGTTTTTGCTCTCTCGTTTGTTACAGTTTCTCGGCAATCCTCAGTTTCGCACTTCTGGAACGGGGATTCCGTTCTATCTCTTCCTCCGTAGGTACGATCACTTTGCGGTTGATGAGTTTGAACGGGGTGGTTGTTTTCCCGAAAAAGTCCTTGTCTGCCTTTCCCTCAAAGTTTCCGGTTTTAAAGAAGTTCTTTACCAACCGGTCTTCGAGCGAGTGGTAGGTGAGCACCACTAACCGTCCTCCGGGGTTGAGTATATCCAGAGCCTGTCGCAGCATCTTGCGCAGACTTTCCATTTCGGCGTTTACCTCTATGCGTAAGGCTTGGAACAGTTGCGCCAACTCTTTCTTCTCCTGTTTGCGGTTGATATACGGACGTACCACTTCCAACAGGTTGTTGATGGTCTGTAACGGATTCGTCTGTCGGCTTTTGATGATGGCATTTGCCAGTTTACGAGCCTGCGGCAATTCGCCGTAGAGGTAGAAAATATCGGACAACCGCTCTTCGTCGTAACTGTTCAGAACCGTTGCCGCCGTTTGGGGAGATTGTTGGTTCATCCGCATATCCAACGCTCCGTCAAAGCGGAAAGAGAATCCCCTTTCGGCCTCATCGAAATGGTGGAACGATACTCCCAAATCGGCTAATAAGCCGTCGATACGTTCAGCCTGATAATAACGCAGGAAATTTTTCAGGAACCTGAAATTACTGTGGATGAAAGTAAACCGGTCATCGTCTAAGCTATTTTGCTGGGCATCCAGATCTTGGTCGAATGCCAGCAACCGTCCTTCGGGGCCTAAGTGCCGGATAATTTCCCGGGAATGGCCTCCCCCTCCGAATGTAACGTCCACATAGGTGCCGTCCGGGAGAATACGCAGCCCCTCCATACATTCTGGTAGCAATGCAGGTATGTGATAAACAGGACTTTGCATTATTGTAAGGCTCTATTCGTTCGGGTATAATTTTCAACCGATAAAGGTATTAATATTTTTGCATACAATTTTTATATCGATCTATTTTTTTTGGATCAAAAGTTTTCAACACATATCCAACGGTTTAAATTGTCAAATTGTAATATTTTATTTAAGAAAACACCCGTTCTTTTGAAAGGGAGATAAAAAGCATCGGATAAAAAATAGAAATTTTTTTTCTTGCTCAGTAATCTTTTGCCTCAGATTATCGTCTAAAAAGTAGTTTGAAAAGTCATATTTGGGCATAAGTTCAGGTAAAAATGGCAGGAAAACAAAAATAAGAGATTCATTTAGATAAAAATATAGAGTTTTTGCGTACTTTTGGCGAGGATATTTTTTGAGAATAGAAAATTTAATGGAAGCAAACTTTCCAATGCAAATAGACATTGAAAAGGTCGTTAAGAAGAAAGCCCCGGAATTGGGGAAAAAATTACCGGCTTTTTTGTTTCGCTTTTTGGAAAAGACGATTTGTCAAGAACAGATGAATGCCATTCTGCGCAAGTATGCCGGATGTGAAGGAGTCGATTTTGCCAAAGCGTTGTTATCAGAGTTAAATGTAACCACTCGTGTGGAAGGTCTTGAAAACATTCCTGAAAAAGGTCGTTTTACCTTTGCCTCGAATCATCCTCTGGGTGGGCTGGACGGTGTGAGTTTCGTCTCTATCTTTGGCGAAAAGTACCCGTCAAGCATCAAATTCGTTGTAAACGATTTGTTGATGAATGTCAAGCCGCTTGCCCCGGTATTTTTACCCATCAACAAACACGGGGCACAGGCAAAAGGTGCAGCAGAGGAGTTGGCTCGGGCATACGAGTCGGATCAGCAAATATTCGTATTCCCTGCCGGATTGGTTTCTCGTATACAAAAAGGGGGGATTGCAGACCTGGATTGGAAAAAATCTTTCATCGCCAAAACGGTTCAATATCAGCGGGATGTTATCCCGGTATATTTTGAAGGGCTGAATAGCAAGTTCTTTTACCGGCTGGCATGGTTGCGCAAGAAGATGGGCATTAAGGTGAACATAGAGATGATTTATTTGCCCAGCGAAATGTTCAAGAGTAGAAACAAAACATTTACCATACATATTGGCAAACCTATTCCCTGGCAGACATTCGACAACAGCAAGAGCCAGTCGGCATGGGCAGCTTATGTAAAAGAGGTTGTATATAAGTTGAAAAAATGACATTCATCAAATTATGGAAAATATAATTGCACCCGTTGACAAAGAGATTATCAAGTCAGAGCTGACACCCGATAAATTTATGCGTACCACGCGCAAAGGGAACAACGAAATATATATATTTTCCCATAACGAAGCGCCCAATACCATGAAGGAAGTGGGTCGCCTCAGGGAAATAGCGTTCCGTCAGGCCGGCGGAGGAACAGGCCTTCCGGTGGATATCGACGAGTACGATGTCATGCCGAACCCATACAAACAACTTATCGTCTGGAGTCCCGAAGAGGAGAAAATTCTGGGGGGGTATCGTTTCCTGGTAGGCAGCGATGTATCCTATTTCGAGAATGGCCAACCGATGTTGGCGACCTCGCATATGTTCCATTTTTCAGAACGTTTCCTGAAAGATTATATGCCCAATACGTTGGAGCTGGGGCGTTCGTTCGTTACGTTGGAGTACCAGTCGTCCAAGGCCGGATCGAAAAGTCTTTTTGCCCTCGATAACCTGTGGGACGGATTGGGTGCGCTTACGGTCGATTATCCGCAGGTACAGTATTTCTTCGGGAAGGTAACCATGTATCCCAGTTATCCTTCGGAAGGGAGAAACATGATTTTATATTTCCTCAACAAGCATTTTCCCGATCCCGATAGGTTGGTTTTTCCTATTCATCCGTTGCAAACCCATACCGATGTAGCCAAGATGGAAAAGTTGTTCCGTTATGACAGCTTTAAGGACGACTACAAAGTGCTGAACAGCGAGATTCGGAAATTAGGGTTTAACATCCCGCCGTTGGTGAATGCCTATATGAGCCTGTCTCCCACCATGCGGATGTTCGGAACTGCTATAAACGACGAGTTCGGCGATGTCGAAGAGTCGGGTATTCTGGTTGCCGTCAAGGAGATTCTCGAAGAGAAGCGTTCGCGCCATATCGAGACGTACGATAAGTTTGCGACCATCAAGTTAGCATAAAATAGAATCATAAAAAAGTCCCGGAAGCTAAGCCTCCCGGGACTTTTTGTTTCGTTATTTCAGCTGCGGTAGCTCTTGGGCGGCAATCTCCAACTGTTCGTACCACGCTTTTCCGAATCTTCGGATGAGCGGCTCTTTCAGGAATTGGTAGGCCTTGACCCCCTCCTTCCGGCCGAGAACGGCAGCCGCTTTGCATATCTTCCATTTATGCAGGTTGACGGCCGTATATTCTCCGAACTGTTTTATCCGTATGGGGTAGAGGTGGCAGGAGATGGGTTTGTAAAAGGAGGTTTTCCCTTGTCGGAAGGCTTTTTCGATGGCGCATTGGCACATCCCGCCTTTGTCGTAACAGGTAAAGACGCAATCTTTTCCGTTGACGATGGAGGTTACCAGGTCGCCCTCCTCGTCGATGTAGCTGACTCCCTGCTCTTTGATCTTTTCCTGGGCGGCCGGGGTGAGGTCGTCCCACACAATCGGCAACAACTCTTCCAGGATGTTTTTTTCTTCTGCTTCGATCGGAGCTCCGGCATCGCCTTCGATGCAGCAGGCCCCCAAACATTTCTCCAAATCGCAGATAAAATATTTTTCTAGGACGTCGAAACTGATGACCGTATTCTCTATTTGTAGCATGGCTCTGAATGGTTCGGGATAAAAAGAGTGGATTCCGCTTTACGGAATCCACTCCTTGTCAGGTTATGAGAAACGGGTTATTTGATTAATCCGTGTCCGGTCATTTCCGCAGGAGGCGTGATGCCCAGGATCTGGCAGATCGAGGGAGCCACATCCGCCAAGATACCGTTTTCTACCTGGGCCGACTTGTTGTCGGAGATGTAGATAAAGGGAACGGGGTTGAGCGAGTGTGCCGTATTGGGCGTACCGTCGGCGTTGATTGCATTATCGGCATTACCGTGGTCGGCAATGACAATCGATTCGTATCCGTTTGCCTTGGCAGCTTCTATAACGTCTTTTACGCAGGCATCTACGGCCACTACCGCTTTCTGGATGGCTTCCAGCACACCGGTATGCCCTACCATGTCGCCGTTGGCGAAGTTGCAGACAACCAAGTCGAAACGGTTGCTGTTGAGCGCCTCAACCAAAGCGTCTTTGACTTCGTAGATACTCATTTCCGGTTTCAGGTCGTAGGTGGCTACTTTGGGCGACGGGATCAGGATACGTTCTTCCAGGTCGAACTCTTTTTCACGTCCGCCCGAGAAGAAGAAGGTAACGTGCGCATATTTTTCCGTTTCGGCAATACGCAGTTGCCGCAATCCGGCTTTGCTTACCACCTCGCCGAGGGTATTGGCCACATTTTCTTTGTCGAAAAGGATGTGTACCCCGATGAATTTGGCATCGTACGGCGTCATGCAGCAGTAGTAGAGCGGCAGGGTATGCATCCCGGCTTCGGGCATATCCTGTTGGGTCAGTACGATGGTCAGCTCTTTGGCGCGGTCGTTGCGGTAGTTGAAGAAGATAACCAGGTCGTTAGGCTTGATAACGCCTACCGGTTGGCCGTTTTCATCCACGTGCACGATCGGTTTGATGAATTCGTCCGTAACGTCGGCATCGTAAGAGGCCTTCATTGCCGTCTGCATATCGGTAAAGGGAGCACCTTTCCCGTTCACGATCAGGTCGTAAGCCTCTTTTATGCGTTCCCACCGTTTGTCGCGGTCCATGGCATAGTAACGTCCGATGATGGATGCGATTTTTCCGGTTGATTTGGCCATGTGCTCTTCCAGTTGTTTGATGAAGCCCAAGCCGCTGCGCGGGTCGGTATCGCGGCCGTCCATAAAGCAGTGGACGAATGTCTTTTCGATGTTGTACTCTTTGGCTATGTCGCACAGTTTTTCCAGGTGATTGAGAGAGCTGTGTACGCCTCCGTCCGAAACCAGACCCATGAAGTGAACCTGTACGTTGTTTTTCTTGGCGTATTCAAAAGCCGCTTTTATTTCGGGGTTTTGCAGGATGGAGTTGTCTTTGCAGGCCCGGTTGATTTTTACCAGGTCCTGATAAACGACGCGTCCGGCACCGATGTTCAGGTGTCCCACTTCCGAGTTTCCCATTTGTCCGTCAGGTAATCCGACGTTTTCGCCGGATGCCTGTAATTGAGAATGGGGATAGTTGGCCAACAGATAATCCCAATACGGGGTAGGGGTATTGCTGATAACGTCGGCTTTGGAATGGTTGCCGATTCCCCATCCGTCGAGGATCAATAAGAATGCTTTCTTTTTCATATTCGTAGTTTGTTTGTTCTCTATATTTTTCCGGAGGCAAAGGTATAAATTTTCTGTTTTCGGTATATTATAATTTTGTATATCTTTGACTTGTGAAAATGCAAAAAAGATGAAAAAAAGGACGATTCTCGAATTGGGGAGGATAACGCAGCAGGAGTTCAAGCAGGCCAAGAAGATTCCGTTGGTGGTAGTGCTCGATCATGTCAGGAGTTTACACAATGTAGGGTCGGTGTTCCGGACCTCCGACGCCTTTTTGGTCGAATCCGTTTTTTTGTGTGGTATTACAGCCGTCCCGCCGCATCCGGAGATTCACAAAACCGCCTTGGGTGCCGAAGATACGGTGGCGTGGCAATACCGGGAGGATACGTGCCAGGCGGTAACCGAGTTGAAAGAGGCGGGTTATACGGTGTATGCCATCGAACAGGTGGAGGACAGCCTCTCTCTTCCGGAGTTGCGATTGGACAAACATCAAAAATATGCCGTCGTGCTGGGAAACGAAGTAAAGGGAGTACAGCAGTCGGTGGTGGATTTGTGCCACCAGAGTGTCGAGATACCCCAGTTCGGCACCAAACATTCGTTGAATGTTTCGGTAACGGCGGGGCTTGTCATCTGGGACTTTTTCAAACAGCTTTATTATTGAGGCTTGCGCGGCAACCGCAAAAAGGTAAGCCCGGAGAGTTGCAGGTGTCCGTTTTGCAGAAATACCCCGAATCTCCCCGCAGGTGGCGTGTCGATACCGTCGTCTGTAAAGATGTGTTGTCCGTTTACCGATACCGTTAACCGGTTCTCTTCGTGCCGGAGCTCCACGGCGTAGCGGTTGGCCGAATCCGGTTGCAGGGCGCAGGAGTCTGTCCGGTTGGCCGCAGGGCTGAAAAGATAGGCCTTTTGGCTCTTCGGCGAGAAGGAGAGGATGTAACTCTGGCTGTATAGGAAAGGAAAATGCCGGTTTCGGGAGAACGGCGGTTGCAGGTTGTCGCCGACCGCCCAGATACACCCCTATATTCCTCCGGTGTTGTTATCGCTCTCTTTTGCCGTAAACCGGATAACGGATCTTTGCGGCATTACCCGGTCGTACCATAACAGGGCCGGTTGGGCGGAGCGGATATGCAACGTATCCTCCTTATAGGAGGTGGCGATGCCCTCCACGTCGTCCCCTTCCGCGCTCCATTCCAACATCCCGTTTTGAAAATCTACGCATACGGTATTCTTTTGGAGCTCTTCGTATAGCACCCACCAGGAAAACCCGATAACCATGGCCAGCAGGGCGATCATGTTCAGGATACGCATACGGCGTTTTTCGTTTTTAGATGGATATGCACTCTTTCAGAATTTCGGCTACCGTCGGATGGGGGAAAATGGTTTTTCTCCATTCCCGTATGGGAATCTTCCGGTCTATGGCCATGCCGGCAGCTACGATGAATTCCGATGCCGGCGACCCTACGATGTGGGCTCCCAACAGCAGTCCGTCGGGGCTTGCCAGCAGCTTGCAGAATCCGTTGCCTCCTTCGTTCTCGGCTACGAAACGGCCCGAATAGTTCATCGAGCGTTTGAGTACCTTATATTCCCTCCCCTCTGCGGTCAGGGCGGCTTCGGTGGCACCTACCGAGGCGATTTCCGGTTGGGTATATACAATCGAGGGGACGGCTTCGTACGACATGGCGTCGTTCTCGCCCAGCAGGTGGTGTACGGCCGTCTCGGCTTCCCGTACCGCCGTGTGGGCCAGCAGGGAGTATCCCGTTACATCGCCGCAGGCATATACGTGGGGGAAGGAAGTTTGCATATATTCGTTGACACGGATTCCTCTTCCGGAGCTTTCCAGGCCCAGTTGTTCCAGCCCCATCCCTTCCCAGCGGGGCCTTCTTCCGATGCTCAGCAAGATTTTCTCGGAGGTCAGCGTTTGCGTTTCCTCGCCGGTTTTTATCTCTACTCCTTGGTCGGTAAAGGCCGTAACGAGGCTGTTTAGATGGAATTTGACACCCCGTTTGGCATACTCCTCGCGCAGGAAAGCGGCGGCTTCGTTGTCGGTATTACCCAAAATTTCGGGAAGGGCCTCTACCACCGTAACTTCGCTCCCGAAGCTGTTGTACAGCGCGGCAAACTCCATACCGATGACACCGCCTCCGATGATGAGTATCGATTCGGGAATCTCTTTGGCGGCCAGCGCTTCGCGGCTGGTCCAGTACGACAGCTGTTCGATTCCCGGGATGGGCGGAATGGTCGTTTCCGATCCGGTACAGATGATCAGGTTGCGGGCGTGGAAACTCTCTTCTCCGGCGTTTAATTCAAAATAGGCCGCATCTGTCTTGTTCAGTTTTGCCTCCTGGTTGATTACCGTAACCCCCTGTTCGCTCATCCGTGCCTTGATGCCGGCTACCAGTTTGCGCACCACCTTGGTTTTGCGGGCAGCTATTTTGGCGTAATCGAACGTCGTGTTGCCGTTGTTGATGCCGTATTTGGCTCCGTTCAAGGCCTGTTGGTAGAGCTTGGCCGAATAGAGGAGTGTTTTGGTGGGGATGCACCCTTCGTTCAGGCAAACCCCGCCCAACGCGTTTTTTTCAAACAGAACCACCGACAGCCCTCCTTGTGCCGCCCGCTCGGCAGCGGTATATCCGGCGGGGCCTCCGCCTAAAATGGCTACGTCGAAATTTTTATTTTTTTTGAACATATCGGCTGTTATTTCTACCGTGGCAGTGCGTTCTGTTGCCTTGTGTCCGGCAATTTCTCCACCGAATCGTGTCGTGTCGAGTGTTTTCATAGGGTTATTTTTTTCGGGAAACGTATATGATATCGGAATTGTATTTTTGGAGTTCTGCTATAAAATCTTTTTTGTTGTCGGGAGAGACCAACGAGTATCTTTTTCCGTATGTTATTTTGAGCCGATCCAACGACAGGGCATAAGAAGACAGTGGATTATGGGAATCTTCTACTTTCGTTATCTCGGCCACCGGGATACGGCACACGGGCATGATCCAGCATTTCAGCAACAACGTACCGTCGGTGATGACATATTCGGTTTTCAGCATGAACTGGATCAGGGCCAGATCGGCCAAAAACAGGGCTGCCATCCCCATTCCCTCTTTGTACCAGATGGCTAACAGGAGGCATCCGGAGCAGTATGTCAGGATGAGGTAGTACCACCAGCCGATTTTCGATTTAAATGTCCGCTGCATGTAAAATTGATTTTGGTGCAAGATACAAAATTGATAGTTTATATGTACCTTTGTTGGTATAAAATATTCATTTTTATAGATTGACGGAAAATATGGTACGTAAATATGATTTTTTAGTTATCGGTTCGGGCATTGCCGGCATGAGCTTCGCCCTGAAAGTGGCCGATAAAGGCACAGTAGCCATGATATGCAAGACGGGTCTGGAAGAGGCCAACACTTTTTTTGCGCAGGGAGGGGTGGCTTCGGTAACGAATTTGTCGGTTGATAACTTTGAGAAACATATTGAAGATACCATGATTGCAGGCGACTGGATAAGCGACCGCGCGGCGGTCGAGAAGGTGGTCCGCGAAGCCCCCGGACAGATTCAGGAACTGATAAAGTGGGGGGTGGAGTTCGACCGGAACGAGGCGGGAGAGTTTGACCTGCACAAGGAGGGCGGACACTCCGAGTTCCGTATCCTCCACCACAAGGACAATACCGGTGCCGAAATTCAGGAGAGCCTGATACGGGCCGTCAAGAGACATCCCAACATAACCATATTCAGCGATCACTTTGCAGTAGAAATCATCACCCAGCATCATTTGGGCATTATCGTAACCCGCTATACCCCCGGCATAAAATGCTACGGGGCCTATATTATGAATGAAAAGACGGGAGAGGTGGATACCTTCCTCTCCAAAGTTACGTTGATGGCTACCGGAGGCGTAGGTGCCGTTTACCGCAATACAACCAATCCGTTGGTAGCTACCGGCGACGGCATCGCCATGGTGTATCGGGCCAAGGGAGTTGTCAAGGATATGGAGTTTATCCAGTTTCATCCCACGGCGTTGTACCATCCGGGCGATCGACCCTGTTTCCTCATTACCGAGGCGATGCGCGGTTATGGAGCCGTTTTGCGCAACATGGGCGGGGAGGAGTTCATGCAGAAGTACGACCCCCGGCTGTCGTTGGCCCCGCGCGATATCGTGGCACGCGCCATCGACAGCGAGATGAAGGTGCGCGGCGACGACCACGTCTATCTGGATGTAACGCACAAAGACCCCGATGAGACCCGGAGACACTTCCCGAACATTTACGAAAAGTGCCTGAGCCTGGGCATCGATATTACCAAAGACTATATACCGGTAGCTCCCGCGGCCCATTACCTGTGCGGCGGCATCAAGGTCGATTTGAATGCCCAGTCGAGCATCGGCCGGCTCTATGCCGTAGGCGAATGTGCCTGCACGGGATTGCACGGCGGGAACCGCCTGGCCTCCAACTCCCTGATAGAGGCTGTCGTCTATGCCGATGCCGCAGCCAAACACGCAGTCAGCGTCCTGGATCGGTACGATTTCAATACCGAGATTCCCGAATGGAACGACCAGGGGACGGTAATCAACGAAGAGATGGTGCTCATTACCCAGAGCATGAAAGAGGTCAACCAGATCATGGGCTCCTATGTAGGGATTGTCCGCAGCGATTTGCGGTTGAAACGGGCCTGGGTGCGTCTCGATATTTTGTACGAAGAGACTGAAAACCTTTTTAAACGCAGCAAGGCCTCGAAAGAGATTTGCGAATTGCGCAACATGATCAACGTCGGTTACCTGATTACCCGTCAGGCGATGGAGCGCAAAGAGAGCCGGGGATTGCATTATACGATCGACTATCCGCAAAAAAACGAAATAGAAACCCGATGAGAAAAATTTTTTATGGAGTGCTCTCCGCCCTCTTTGCGTGGGGAGTTGTAACCGGTTGTCAGGAAGGGGTAAAGAAAGCCGGTCAAGAGAAACAAACGGCCGTGGATACGGCACTGGTCATGCACATTACCTATAAGATAAAACCCGACCGTGTGGCCGATTTCAAACGGGCCTTCGATCGGTGTGCCGTAGAGACCCTCAAAGAGCCGGGATGTTTAAAATACGAAATATACCAATCGTACAACGACACCACCCTGTTTTTCTTGTTAGAGAAATGGCAGCATAAACAGGCACATCAGAAACATTCCCAGACCGAGCACCTCAAAGCCTATTTCAAAGCCATCGAGGGAGCCTTCGATCAGGGCGGTTCTTTTGAACTGCTTCGTATCCCGCCAGCCATCGAAGCTGAATAATTCTCTGTTTACCTCTCTCAGGATCGGATTCAGGCTAAAAAATGTTTCCCTTGAACAGAATCTCTTTCCCGAAGCTAACTTTTTCCCGGGAGGAACTGTTTTAATGGTATGTTATTACCATTAAAACAACCGATATGAAAAAGAGTATCCAAGGAACATTGACCGAACAAAACCTGTTGAAAGCGTTTGCCGGCGAGTCGCAGGCACGAAACCGTTATACGATGTTTGCCCACGTGGCCCGGGACGAGGGATACGAGCAGATTGCCGCCGTTTTTCTGGAAACGGCCGACCAGGAACGGGCTCATGGCGAACGGTTTTTTAAATTCCTGGAAGGAGGGATGGTCTGCATTACGGCCGATTATCCCGCCGGAACGATAGGGACGACGGCCGAAAACCTGTTGGAAGCTGCCGAAGGCGAAAAGATGGAGTGGTCGTCGCTCTACCCCGAATTTGCCCGGGTAGCCGAAGTCGAAGGGTTCAAAGATGTAGCAACGGCCTTTAAAATGATTATGAAGGTAGAAGACTTTCACGAGTCGCGTTACCGCACTTTGCTTAAACACGTAGAGGAGAGTTCCGTTTTTAAACGTACGGAACCCATCCAGTGGCAGTGCCGCAATTGCGGGTTTATCCATACGGGGCTTACCGCGCCTGGAACCTGCCCGGCCTGTTTGCATCCCAAAGCCTTTTTTGAGCCGATGCGGAATAATTATTGATAACGGTTGACTTTTGAAATATGTAACGGGGAGGTAGCCTGGCGGCTATTTCCCCGTTATGATTTTACGGATCTCGTTCAGCTTGTTCAACGCCTCGATCGGGGTGAGGGAGTTGATGTCGAGGTTCTTGATTTCGTCGCGTATCTGGCTCAGGACGGGGTCATCCAGCTGGAAAAAGCTCAACTGCATTCCCTCGCGTTGCGTGGCGATCTGTTGGGTAGGTTTGGCGATACCGCTTTTCCGGTTGTCCGATTCAAGCTGTTTCAAGATGTTGTTTGCCCGTTTGACGATGCTTTGCGGCATCCCCGCCATTTTGGCCACGTGGATACCGAAGCTGTGCTCGCTGCCTCCGCGGACCAGTTTACGCAGGAAAATCACCTTGTTGCCCACCTCCTTTACCGAGACGTTGTAGTTGGCGATGCGTTTGAAGCTCCGTTCCATCTCGTTGAGCTCGTGGTAGTGGGTGGCAAAGAGCGTTTTGGCCCGGGCCTTGGGGTGTTCGTGTATGTACTCGACGATGGCCCATGCAATGGATATACCGTCGTAGGTACTGGTACCGCGTCCCAGTTCGTCGAACAGGACCAGACTGCGGTCGGATATGTTGTTGAGGATGTTGGCCGCCTCGTTCATCTCTACCATGAAGGTGGACTCTCCTACCGAGATGTTGTCCGATGCCCCCACGCGGGTAAAAATCTTGTCCACCATTCCGATGCGGGCAGCCTCTGCCGGGACGAAACTTCCCGTTTGTGCCAGTAGCACGATCAGGGCCGTTTGCCGTAGCAAGGCCGATTTCCCGGCCATGTTCGGCCCGGTTATCATCATAATCTGTTGGCGTTCGTTGTCCAGCGTTACGCTGTTGGAGATATAGGCTTCGCCCGGAGGTAACTGTTTCTCTATCACCGGATGGCGTCCTTCGGTAATACAGATTTCCGTACCGTCGTTTACCTCGGGCCGGATGTAGCGGTTCTCTTTGGCCACGGTGGCGAACGAGAGCAGGCAGTCCAGCCGCGCGATCAACGAGGCGTCGTTCTGGATGGCCTGTATATAGTCTGCCAGCGATAGAACCAGCTCGTTGAACAGTTGCGTTTCGAGCGATTGTATCTTGTCTTCCGCCCCTAAAATTTTTTCTTCGTACTCTTTCAGCTCTTGTGTGATGTAGCGCTCGGCGCTTACCAGGGTCTGTTTCCGTATCCATTCAGGAGGAACCTTGTCCTTGTGCGTATTGCGTACCTCGATGTAGTATCCGAAAACGTTGTTGTAGCTGATTTTCAGGCTTGGGATACCGGTACGTTCGCTTTCTCGCTGTTGGATGTGCAGCAGGTAATCCTTGCCGGAGTAAGCCATCTCCCGCAGCTGGTCCAGTTCTTCGTTGACACCCTGCCGGATGATTTCTCCTCCCCGGTTGAGCAGGGCCGGAGCATCGTTGTTGATCTCCCGCTCTATCCGGTCGCGGATGACAGTGCACAGGTCCAGTCTGTCGCCGATGGTTTGCAGTACCGGTTCGGTACTTTCAGTGCAAAGTTGCTTGATCGGTTCCATGGCTGTCAGGGCCACTTTCAGCTGTACCACTTCGCGGGGGGAGATTCTGCCTACGGCCACCTTCGAGATGATGCGTTCTACGTCGCCGATCCGTGCAATCTGCTGTTCGATTTGTTCCTTCACCTCCGGGGCCTTGAAAAAGTATTCTACCGCAGCCAACCGGTCGTTGATGGGTTTTACCTCTTTGAGGGGGAAGATGATCCAGCGGCGCAACAGCCGGGCTCCCATCGGGCTGGTGGTACGGTCTATCACGTCGAGCAGGCTTTTCCCCCCTTCGTTGATTGTTTCCAACAACTCCAAGCTGTGGGCCGTGAATTTGTCGATGCGTACGTAACGCTCCTCCTCTATTCGCGAGAGGGCCGATATGTGGCCGATGTGCGTATGTTGGGTGATGTCCAGGTAATACAACAGCGCACCTGCGGCGACAATGCCGCTTTTGAGGTTGTGCACGCCGAACCCTTTCAGGTTTTTGGTCTCGAAATGTTTCAGCAGCCGATCGTTGGCGGCATCTTCGGTAAAGATCCAGTCGTCCAGTTCAAAGGTGAAATAGTGTGTACCGAAATGCTCTTCAAACAGTTTCCGTTTGTTGCGTTCAAAGAGAACCTCTTTGGGTGAGAAGTTGTTCAGCAGTTTATCCACGTAGTCGAACGATCCCTGTGCCGTCAGGAACTCTCCGGTAGAGATGTCCAGAAACGCCACCCCGCAAATACCCTTGTCGAAGTGAATGCCGGCCAGGAAGTTGTTCTCCTTGTGATTCAGGATGTTGTCGTTGATGGAAACGCCCGGGGTAACCAACTCGGTAATGCCCCGTTTTACCAGCTTTTTGGTTAGTTTGGGGTCTTCCAGCTGGTCGCAAATGGCCACCCGTTTGCCGGCGCGTACCAGTTTGGGCAGGTAGGTGTCCAGGGCGTGGTGGGGGAATCCGGCCAGCTCCACGTATTGAGCTGCTCCGTTGGCTCGCCGCGTAAGGGTGATTCCCAATATTTCGGAGGCCGTGATGGCATCGTCCGAAAACGTTTCATAAAAGTCGCCTACCCGGAAGAGCAATATTGCATCGGGATGCTTCTTCTTGATTTCGAGGTACTGCTTCATCAGCGGCGTTTCTACCATTTCCTTTGCCACGGTTGTATGCTTTTTTTGATTCACACAAAGATACAAAAAATGTTCAAAATTCCGACGGGAGAGTTTTGGGAGTACAGCGTTTTTAGGAAGTATAAAGTCCGGCGGGGAGGCAGGGAATGGAACGGAAATAAAAAAGCGAACAACAAAAGTTGTTCGCTTTGGTCGGGGTGAGAAGACTCGAACTTCCGGCCTCCACGTCCCGAACGTGGCGCGCTGCCAACTGCGCTACACCCCGTAAATGCGGTGCAAATGTAATCATATAGTTTGGAAAGTAAAATTTTTGAGCGAGAAAAAATGTGTTTTCCTGAAAAAATATCGCGATTCGTTATTTTTTAGGTTTTTATTTGGCTGATGCCATCCGGTCATAAAAAATAAAAACTCCCGTTTTGCGGGAGTTTTTATTTTCAATTTATGGAAGATAAGATTATTACTTGTCATCCGGCAGGATGTCCAGCAACTCTACTTCAAATACCAGCGCTTCGTTGGGTTTGATAATGCCGTGTCCTATTTCGCCATAAGCCAGTTCTGCCGGTACGTAGAAGATATATTTAGAACCTACGTTCATCAATTGGATACCTTCTATCCAGCCCGGGATGGTTTGGCCTAACGGGAATTCTGCCGGTTCGTTGCGGCTGTAAGAGCTGTCGAACTCGGTTCCGTCGATTTTGGTACCTTTGTAATGAACCTTGATGTTGCTGTCATGTTTCGGTTTTATACCGTTTCCTTCGGTAACCACTTTATAGAGCAAGCCGGATTCTGTTTTCTTTACCCCTTCTTCTTTTTCTTTTTCAGCCAAGAACTTTTGGCTGGCGGCCAAGTTTTCTTCTTTCATTTTTTGATCTACTTTCATCAGGTACGTTTGGATGACTGTGTAGGCATCTTGCATACTGATTTTGGTAGAATCTCCTTTGGCGGCAGCTACGAAACCAGCCAACAGGTCATTGACATTCAGTTCAATGTTAGACTCTTTTTTGGCCCCATCAATCATCTGTTTGATGCTGGCACCGTTTGTTACACCGATGGCATAGCTGACACTGTCCACATCCGATTTCAGAGATGCAGAAGGCGTGCTGCTGCAAGAACTTAAACCAACAGCGACTAAAATAGATAAAGCTGCTGAAACTAAAACTGTTTTTTTCATTTTTGTTTTCAAATATATGTTTGTTATACGATTCCGATTAATTCTACTTCAAAGATCAAGGCGGAGTTGGGGGCAATCGAATCTCCCGCGCCCTGTTCTCCGTATGCCAGATTAGAGGGGATGAAAAGTTTCCAGCGCGAACCTACCGGCATCAGCTGCAACGCTTCAACCCACCCGGGGATTACCTGGCTGACACCGAATACGGCGGGTTGTCCGCGTTCTACCGAGCTGTCGAATACCTGTCCGTTGATCAATGTCCCGTGGTAGTGGCACCGTACGCGGTCGGTTGCTTTGGGTTTCGGCCCGTTCCCTTGGGTCAATATTTCATATTGCAAGCCGCTGGGGAGTGTTACTACTTTCGGGTTCTTCTTGTTTTCGGCCAGGAATGCTTCTCCTTCTTCCTTGTTTTTTTGCAACATTTGAGCTTGTATAGAGGCAAAATATTCGTTGATGACCTGTTTGGCCTCTTCGTAGCTCATGGCCGGTTTTTCCCCTTCAAAAACAGCTTTTATGGCAGCGGCAAAATCTTCGACATTCAGCGTTTTGATGCCCGTATGCAGGAAATTATTGCCCATGCTCAATCCCAGAGCATAACTTATTTTGTCCATAATTGTTCTTTTTAGAAATGAATTATTTGTTCTTACACACTTGAAATTCAAAATCCTCGGCGAAGATAAGCGATTTATCTCATTCCGCTTCGTTTTTCATTAAAAAATTTAATATTTTTGTAAGAACACTGCCTGAAAAACGGTATAAACGGTTCATTTGTTCGTAAAAGCAACTTTTATTATAAATGATTATGAAAAAAAGATTGGTTGTATTATCGGGGGCCGGTATGAGTGCCGAAAGCGGTATCTCCACCTTTCGGGATTCCGGCGGGTTGTGGGAACAACACCGGATAGAAGATGTCGCTACACCCGAGGGATGGTACCGTAATCCGCAATTGGTATTGGACTTTTACAATGCCCGTCGAAGAGAGCTGTTGTCGGCCTCTCCCAACGGAGGACATATCGGGTTGGCCCGGTTGGAGAGAGATTTCGATGTACGGATCATCACCCAAAATGTCGATAACCTGCATGAACGTGCCGGTAGTACAAATGTCTTGCACCTGCACGGTGAGTTGATGAAGGCCCGTTCTTCCAAGAATCCGAACCTGATTACCGAATTGACCCCTCCCGATTGTGATATTCATCTGGGCGATTTGGCCGCTGACGGAAGTCAGTTGCGGCCCTTTATCGTTTGGTTCAACGAGGCCGTGCCCATGATCGAGCCTGCCATCGAGCAGGTCTCCCAAGCCGATATTTTTGTTATCGTAGGGACCTCCCTGAACGTTTATCCCGCCGCAGGATTACTGAATTATGTACCGAACCGTGTTCCGGTCTATTTGATCGATCCCAAAGAGGTGCGAGTCCCTGCCGACCGGGAGATAACCGTGATTCGGCAAGGTGCTACCGAAGGGGTGAAAACCTTGACGGAAATGCTCTCGGGCAAAGAATAAATAAAAAAACGCCTGTTTGCGTGAGGGAAGAAGTTAGGGTTGGTTCGTCCATATATCGGCCACGCTTTTCTCTATGTTCATTCCCTCGGGACAGGCTTCGCTCCGGTTATTTCCCTTGAAAAGGAAATTCGGATGTCCCTTTCCCCAGGTGACCACGCGCGAAAGGGGCATTTGCAGGAATGCGTTGGGATCGTTCTCCCGCAACCACTCGTAGGCGTAGTGTAGCCAGTAGTCGCGGTATTCCTCGTCCAGTTTGCAGAACCAGGAAATTTCATCGTATCCCCAGATAAAATGAGAGGCCGTGTCCGCCACGCCGGGATGGGCGGATATACCGAAGTTGTCGAACTCTACCAGATAGGGAAGCGATTCGCAGCTCCATCCCGAGGGCGTCGTTCCCCCCTTGCTCCGCCCGTAAAGCGCATCCAGGTAGGGCTTTTGCAAGATACCGTGCAGCGGTTTTTCGGGGATCTCTTTGATGCGGAGAGGGAAGGAGTTGAAGTCCAGCAGGCTTTTCCCCTCCACGATCATGCCTCCCGTAGGGGTGTGCGCGTCGAACAGCACCCATCCGCGGCGGGAATTTTGTCGGGCAAACGTGCGGGCTTTTTCGAGGAAATCCCTCCATGTATGGAAATCCGGGTCATTCATGCCGATCAGGCTTACCTGCCCCCAATGAATCGCCTCGCACCCGATTCGGATGTAACTCCCTGCCAGGAACATCAGCCACAATTGCGTCTCCTGTTGCGTGATGTCGGGGACACTCGCCCCCTCGCCCCAGTGGTTGACGAATTTCCCTTCCCTGTTCAGCATCTTTTCGTAGCAGAAATGTCTCTTTTCGTACGGTATGCCCAGAGCCGAAAAACTCCATTCCGGAATTTCGATGCTATCCACACGGGTAGTAACGATTTCAAAAACAGCTGCCTGGAAAATCATCTCCGGGTCGTACCGGTGCATCCGCTCCATCAAACGTCGGGCCGGATTCCAGAAAGCCGTGTCGGCTATCAGGTGTTCCCTGCCCCAACGGTAGATGGCCCGTCCGATGAATTTGGCTTTCAATGCTTTCAACATCCGGATGTCGTCCTCCTTGTCAGACAGCGGTGCGTCGTTATAGAAAGGGTTTTCGATCAAAAATTCCGTTAAGGTAACGGCCCGCGAGAGGTAGTTTTCCAGTACCTCCCGGCTGATACCGGATCGGTCGAACGTGTACTTTTGGGATGTCTGTTCGTGGCAAGCCGTTATCACTCCCCATATAGATATGGATAGGCAGATGGCGAGGCGATGTAGTCTCATTCGATTTATAGGTTTGATATATTTCCGAATCGAAGATAACCATTTGTGGTGAATCGTTCCCAATCTTGCCGTACAAATTCAACACAAAAGTTCTTGAAAACGATAAAAACGGAAGTTGTCCGTTTTTGTGGGTCATACTTTTTGCCGATTTAAAAACTATGCTTATGTTTGTAAGATACTTGTAAACTAACTGATCCAATTATGAATTTTAGTGAGAAATGTAACCGGATTTTTGATGCTTCCACCCAGGCTTATCATGTTACAGATCATGTGGATGCACCCATGCCCAACGAATATCCGGAAAAGAGTATAGAGTATTACCTTTTTCTAAAAAACTGGATAGATGCCGTGCAGTGGCACTTGGAAGATATTATCCGCAATCCCGGCATCGATCCGGAAGAAGCCCTGAAATTGAAACGCCGTATTGATAAATCCAACCAAGACCGGACCGATCTGGTAGAATTGATCGACAGTTATTTCCTTGAAAAATACCAAGGAGTTCGTCCTCTTGCTTCGGCCACAATCAATACCGAAAGTCCGGCATGGGCCATAGACCGTCTTTCGATTCTGGCTTTGAAAATCTACCACATGAAGCAGGAGACGTTGCGTACCGACGCTTCGGCCGATCACCTGGCGCAGTGCACCCAGAAACTGAATGTGCTGCTGGAACAACGCAAAGACCTCTCTACCGCCATAGACCAACTGCTCGACGATATAGCGGGTGGACGTAAATACATGAAGGTCTATAAGCAGATGAAAATGTATAACGATCCGAACCTGAATCCGATTTTGTACGCCCAAAAAGCGTAGAGCCATGAAACCCATGAAACACATCCTGGTTATTCGCCTCTCCGCGTTGGGCGATGTGGCCATGACCATTCCGGTCATCTATTCGGTTGCCCGTACCTATCCCGACATAACGTTTACCGTATTGACGCAGGCTGTTGCTTCCAAACTCTTTATTCAGGCACCGGAAAACATTTCAGTGGTGGTAGCCGATGTAAAAGGCAAGCATGCCGGGATACGAGGGTTGTGGCGCCTGTTTCAGGAGTTGCGAAGGCTTCGTCTCGATGCAGTAGCCGATCTGCACGATGTATTGCGTTCCAAATGGCTCCGATTCTGGTTTTCCGTCAGCGGGACCAGGTGTGTAGTCATCGACAAGGGCCGGGCAGAAAAGCGTCGGCTGACCTCCCGCACGCACAAGCAGTTTCGCCCGTTGAAGAGTTCCATTACCCGTTACGAGGAGGTGTTTATCCGGTTGGGATTGACGTTTGTCCCCCATTTTACCTCGTTGTATGGAGATGAAAAAGGAGCTACAACGTTGTTTTCGGAGATTGTTCCCGATAAGGCAGAGAACGAAGTTTGGATAGGGGTAGCCCCCTTTGCCAAACACAAGGGTAAGATATATCCGGTCGGTCAGATGGAGCAGGTTGTCGCCCGCCTTGCCGGTAAGAAAAGCTGTCGGCTCTTCCTTTTCGGGGGGGGAGACGATGAAGTTCAAGTATTCAATCGCTGGAAGAGCCGTTATCCGAATATCATTTCGATGGGCGGGAAACACGGGTTTGAAAAAGAGTTGGCGTTGATCAGCCATTTGGACGTAATGATAACGATGGACTCGGCCAATATGCACCTGGCTTCGTTGGTAGGAGTACGTGTGGTTTCCGTTTGGGGAGCGACACATCCCTATGCCGGATTTCTGGGATGGAACCAGTCCCCCTCCGATGCTTTGGGTGTGGAGCTTTCGTGCCGTCCCTGTTCCGTTTTTGGGAATAAACCCTGTTTTAGAGGCGATTATGCCTGTATGAACCAGTTGCCACCCGAGGCGATTGTCCAGCGAGTAGAACAAGTCCTGACCGCCAAAAGCAGTATGGAATAATATAAATAAGTTATTTATATTTAGAAAGTTGAAAGATTCTCGTTTTTATTTGACAAGTTGAAAATAAATACTTACCTTTGTCGCGTTGATGAAGAGAGGAGAGTTCCGGCTATCCAGCCGGGATTCTTTTTTTGTTATCAAATCGAATAAAAAATTATTTACATAAAACATATTGAGGAGAAGTAATCATGGCTATCAGTTACATGACAGAAGAGGGCTATCGCAAGATGATGGAAGAGATCAACTATCTCGAAAGCGTAAAACGCCCTGAAATTTCAAGGCAAATTGCCGAAGCCCGCGATAAAGGGGATTTGTCGGAAAATGCCGAATACGATGCTGCCAAAGAGGCACAAGGTTTGCTGGAAATGAAAATTTCCCAGTTGAAAGAGATTATTGCCAAGGCGCGTCTGATAGATGAAACAAAATTGAATACCGAAACCGTGCAGATTCTGAACAAGGTGAAAATTCGGAATACCGCCAACAAGGCGGTGATGCAATATACCATCGTGTCAGAATCGGAAGCCAACCTGAAAGAGGGGAAGATTTCGGTGAATACTCCCATTGCCAAAGGTTTGTTGGGGAAAAAAGTGGGGGATATCGTAGAGATCAAGGTTCCCTCCGGTACCATGAAATTTGAACTTATCGAGATTTCCATATAGAGAGAAACCACAACCGCAGTTACCGGGGTTGTGGTTTTTTGTTCTCGATGCAGCCCACCTTCTCCTCCTTACCATATTAACCATAATAAACACAACATACGATGAAAACGATATTCAGTAAAATTATTGCCGGCGAGATACCCTGCTACAAGGTGGCAGAAGACGACCGTTTTTTTGCTTTTCTGGACATCAGTCCTTTGGCCAAAGGCCATACGTTAGTGGTTCCCAAACAAGAGGTCGATTACATTTTCGATTTACCGGAAACCGACTTGGCCGATATGATGTTGTTTGCCAAGCGTGTGGCGGCTGCTTTGCAGAAAACCGTCGATTGCAAACGCATCGGTATGGCCGTTATCGGATTGGAGGTTCCTCATGCCCATATCCATTTGATTCCTATTCAGGCAGAGAGCGACATGATTTTCTCCAAACCGAGGGTACAGCTTACCCCCGAAGAGATGGCTGCTGTTGCTGCCAAGGCGGCAGAAGCATTTGAGTAATTCATATTTTCAACTCATATAGAGAAGGACGGGCCGGTTATTGCCGGCCCGTCCTTCTCTTATAGTAAGTTCGTTTGGG
>CASGEW010000007.1 GCA_949300615.1 uncultured Bacteroidales bacterium | reverse complement strand
CACAGAACAGGATTTGGGGGGTAATAAAAGCCGTATATTTTATTTTTTATCTTATTCCATCGGTTCCCCATTGAGGGTTTGCCTTGTCGCCCATAACCAATACCAATTCGCCTCCGTTGACAATGTCTTGATGGGAGATCATCAGGCTGTTGAACGGTTTCCCGTTTAACGTAGCCGATTGGATATATTTGTTGTCGTATGAACAGTTGGGGGCTTTTATGGTGAATGTCTTGCCGTTTTCGAGCGTGATAACAGTCTTTTCAAACATCGGGCTACCGATGGTATAGAGGCCGGTTCCCGGAGTTACGGGATAGAATCCCATGGCGGAGAATACCACGAATGCCGACATTCCGCCGCCGTCTTCATCGCCCGGTACCCCCATCAGGTCGTTCCGGAACCATTGTTCAATCAGCCGGCGAATCCGTTTTTGCGTTTTCCACGGTTGCCCGCCGTAGTTGTACAGGTAGGGGATGTGCAGCGAGGGTTCGTTCCCCATGGAGAATTGTCCCACGTTTCCGGTCTGGTCGGGAAGTTGAGCCCAGAAATCCCATTTTATTTTGCCCAGATCTTCGTTGAAGAGTTGGTCCAGGTTGCGGCAGAACGCTTCGTTTCCGCCCATTAGGGCAATCAGGTCAGGTATGTTGTGTGGGACATCCCAACGGTATGTCCATCCGTTGTTTTCGTCGTAGTAATCGCGGGCTCCCATGCCACCGGAGAATTTGTAGTCGAACGGTTCAATGAAATTTCCTTCCGAATCTTTCGGGTGGAAGAATCCTGTTTCGCTGTTGTAGAGGTTCCGGTAATTGAAGGCGCGTTTCCCGAAGAAATCCGCATCCTCTTTTTTACCCAGTTTTTGGGCGATTTGCGAGAGACACCAGTCGTCGTAAGCGGCTGCCAAGGTAACGGCTACCGATTGCCGGCGTTCTCCGCCGTTGATTTCGGGCAGTGTCTCCTGTTCCCCGATTTTCAATCCCGGGAAGTAGCCGTGATCTTTATAGTGTTGGTCGTATGCTCCGGCCTCTCTTCTCGACCAGGGAGCTTGTGTTTCCGTCATAACCGAGTTCTTGCCGGCTTCGTAAGCCGCATGCAGGTCGAATCCTCCGATATTCTTGGCTACTGCATCGGCAATGACGGCGATGCCGTGGTTGCCGTTCATGCGGTGCGAGTCGCCGTTTACTTCGGGGAAGGTAGGCAACCAGTTTTTACCCGACTGTTGTGCCATTCGTACGTATGAGTTGATCATCTGGCCTTCCATGGTCGGTTCGATGATCGTACGCAACGGGTGTACGGCGCGGTAGGTATCCCAGATCCAGTCGTCGGTGAAGAAGGGCACCCCTTCGTCGTTGTGTACCTGTTTGTCCGATCCGCTGAAATAGCGTCCGTCTTCGGAGATGTTGATCATCCGTTCGTAGGTTCGGTACAAGGAGGTGTAGAAGATGGTCTTGTTGTTCTCGCTGCTGCCTTCTACTTTGATTTTACCCAGTGTTTCGTTCCAGATTTTTCGTCCTTCGTTGGCTACTCTCTCTACGTTGAAGTCGGTTATCTCACGAGCCAGGTTCTTTTTGGCCTGTTCCACGTCGATGTACGAGATACCGTAACGGATGGCTACTTTACCGTCGTTTGTACCGAATGTCATGGCAACATTCCCGTGGGGGGCTACTTGTCCGTTTTCAGATACGACCAATTTGCCTTTTTCCAGGTATCCTACTTTTTCGGGTTTTACATCGGTTTCCATATAGATGTAGGCCGTTGTTTCGCCACCCAGCCGTTGGAATCCCGATACGGTATTACCCTCTATTTGCAAAGTACCGCGTCCGGAGTGGAAAACCAAGATGTTTTCTGCCGGGTTGTTCCCTTGAAACGAGATTTCGTAAATGGCCGATTGGTGCGACGGGGCGAAATCTACGCCTATTTGTTGATTGTCCAGATAGATTTGGTGCCGGTAGGGGGTCAGTTTTTCGTTATCCCATGTATAGGTTTCTATGCCACTTATGGCCTCTCCTTCCGATTTTTGAACGGGCGATAACCGGAACAGGGATCCGCTGCGGTGCGAGGGCATCAATAGTTGCAGCCCGTACATATAGTCGCTGGTGTGGTTGTCCCGTTCGGGGCGGATACGCAGCATACTGTTGGGTAGGTGCACGGTCGGGTATGTCGGTACCAGCATATGGCTCATATTGCCCATATAGGGATTGACATAGTCAACCGGGCTTTTGGCCTCTTGGCAGGCCGTCAATATGGAGATGGCGGCCAACGTTGTCATCCAGTTTTTGATTTTCATTGTTGGGGTGTTTTGGTGGTAAAACAAGGAAACCAGCAAAAGTGAAGAGCTTTTGCCGGTTTCCTTTATGAATAGTTTTTTTATTTCTTGTCGTGTAAAGAATATGAGTAGGGGGCGTCTTCTTCGCTGGTTCCTCTGCTCGCATTGGGTTTATCAGACATTTTGAACGTATAGGTGGCGCCGTTCAACAGGTCTTGGTAGTTGATGTAGTTTTTCGTATAGTTTTGACCGTTCAACTGTACGCTTTCCACATAACGGGTGGCCTTGTTGTTGTCGGGAGCGTCGATAATGACCTCTTTGCCGTTTTCGAGGTGCAGTACGATGTGGGGGAATTGGGGTGATCCCATTACATATTGGTCTGTTCCCGGGCAAACAGGATAGAATCCCATGGATGAGAATACGTACCAGGCAGAGGTTTGTCCGTTGTCTTCATCGCCGCAGTATCCGTCGGGCGTTGCCGTGTAGAGTTTATCCATGGTTTCGCGCAACCAGTATTGGGCTTTCCACGGTTCGCCGGCATAGTTATACAGATAAATCATGTGTTGGATGGGTTGGTTTCCGTGTGCATAGTTCCCCATGTTCATGATTTGCATTTCGCGGATTTCGTGGATAACGCCGCCATAATAGCTGTCGTCGAAGATCGGCGGAACGCTGAATACGGAGTCCATCATCTGGATGAATTCTTTTTTACCGCCCATCAGGTCGATCAGTCCTTGTACATCGTGGAATACCGACCAGGTGTAGTGCCAGGCGTTTCCTTCGGTAAAGGCGTCGCCCCATTTCAGCGGGTTGTAGGGTGATTGGAACGTTCCGTCTTCGTTCTTGCCCCGCATCAGTTTATGTTCGGGGTCGTACAGGTTCCGGTAATTTTGGCTGCGGGCGATGTAGAGGTCTATCTCTTCCTGGGGACGGTTCAACAGTTTCCCTACTTGTGCGATGCACCAGTCGTCGTAAGCGTATTCCAACGTACGGGCGGCACTTTCGTTGATGCCGACGTTATAGGGCACATATCCCAGTTTGTTGTAGTATTCGTACCCCAGGCGTCCGGTCGAGCTGATGCGCGGGTGAACGCTGTTGGCTGTTTTGAGCATGGCCTGGTAAAGCTCTTCCACGATAGCTTTGTCGGTGATGTTTTTCAGGATAGCGTCGCTGACAACCGAGGCGGAGTTGTTACCCACCATACATCCGCGATGGCCCGGAGAGGCCCATTCAGGCAGGAATCCGCTCTCTTTATAAGTGTTCAGTAAGCCGGCCTGCATCTTTTCGCCCATAGAGGGATATACCAGGTTTACGAACGGGAAGAGGCAACGGAACGTATCCCAGAACCCGGTATCGGTAAACATATACCCGGGCAGCACTTCGCCGGTGTGCGGGCTGTAATGCACTACTTCTCCCTTTTCGTTGAATTCGTAAAACATCCGCGGGAAGAGTACCGAACGGTACAAACAGGAGTAGAAGGTCTGTTTTTTAGCGTCCGATCCGGTTACTTCGATACGTCCCAGTACGTCGTTCCAACGGTCGGCTCCGGCCTGTTTCAGTTGGTCGAACGATTTGTTGCCCAACTCTTTCATGTTTAAAGCCGCCTGTTCGTAGCTGATGAACGAGGAAGCGACGCGGGCATGGACTTGTTCGCCGCGTTGGGTCTTGAACTGTACGTAAGCGCCTACGTAGTTGTCGGTAAGTTCTTTCCCGGCTTTGGGTTTTCCGTCGCTCCATACGGTTGAGTAATCGAAATCTTTATCGAATTCGATGATGAAGTAGTTTTTGAAGTTTTCAGGTACACCCCCGCTGTTGCGGGTGGTGTATCCCATGATTTTTCTCTCTTCCGGAATGAGCTTGATGGATGAACCCCGGTCAAAAGCGTCGATAACAACGCCGGAACTGTCCGATTCGGGGAAGGTGATGCGGAACATGGCAGCCCGTTCGGTCGGCGTGATTTCCGTCGTAATGTCGTGGTCTGCCAGATATACGCTGTAATAGTTCGGTTTGGCAATCTCGGCTTTGTGTGAGAACCAGCTGCTGCGTTGCCGCTGGTCTATTTTCATCCCTTTGACGGGCATGATGGAGAATTGTCCGTAATCGTTGATCCACGGGCTGGGTTGGTGAGTCTGTTTGAACCCTCTGATGTGGGTACTGTTGTAGGTGTAGGCCCATCCGTCGCCATTCCTGCCGGTTTGGGGTGTCCAGAAGTTCATCCCCCAGGGCAGGGCTATTGCCGGATAGGTATTCCCGGTAGAGAGGGCTATGTTCGAGTCCGTACCCATTAACGGGTTTACATAGTCAACAAAGCTCTTGTTTTCATACTCGACGGTAGGCGTATTTGGGGCCCCTCCTCCGCACGATGATAACAAGAAACAAATGGCTGAAAAAATAAAGATGTGTTTCATTGTGTTATTTTGATTTTGATTAAGTGTTTGAATTTTAGGGTTAGGTTCTGATGTTTCATCCAGGATTAAATCGCCACAAAGATAATACTTTTCGGGTGTATTCCTATTATAAAGGTTAAAATTAGAGCTTGCTGCATGAAAAAAAAAACGATGGATACTTCTTTTTGTAAAAATTAGGTGATAATGTATTCTTTTTTTTATACATTTGTGCTGTACAACATTGTTATACAGCAATTAGTAATGGTGAAACGAACAACGACAGAGTCTGTTTTGAGAGAAGAGATGTCTCAAATGTGGGAGATTTTGGAGAGCAGTGAAAAGAAATTGCTTTTAGAGAACTTTCAAGTACAGACTTTCAAGAAGAACGGCCTGATTTATTGCGAAGGCGATACCCCCACGCACCTGATGTGCCTGTTGAAAGGGAAAGTAAAGATTTATAAAGACGGGATCGGGGGGCGTCCCCAAATCATCCGGCTCATCCGGCCGGTGCAATATTTCGGTTACCGGGCCTTTTTTGCCGGGGAGAGTTACGGTACCTCGGCGTGTGCTTTCGAGGCAGCTACCATCGGGTTGGTTCCCATGGACCTTATCGAACGGTTGATCAAGCAAAACAACCAATTTGCCTATTTCTTTATCAAAGAGCTATCGGTAGGGCTTGGCAAGTCGGATACCCGTACGGTCAATCTGACGCAAAAACATATCCGGGGCCGTTTGGCCGAATCGCTCTTGCATTTGAAGGAGAGTTACGGTTTGGAAGAAGACAATGCCACTATCAACATCTATATGTCGCGCGACGATTTGGCCAGCCTTTCCAACATGACTACCTCCAACGCCATCCGTACCCTGTCCAGCTTTTGCAACGAAAAACTGATCATCGTGGATGGTCGGAAGATAAAAATCATCAACGAAGAACAACTTAAAAAAATAAGCAGATTCGGATAGATACGAACCTGCTTATTTTATATATCATTCTTCAAAATTTAATCTTTTTTTAGCGGAATCTTTTCGATGCGCCGGATGTGTCGGCCTCCTTCAAACTCGGTATGGAAGAATTCGTTTAGAATGGTCGATGCTGTTTCTGTTGAAAGAAAACGTCCCGGCATTACCAGAATATTGGCGTCGTTGTGTAATCGGGCCAAGTGGGCTATTTCATCGGTCCAGCAGAGGGCTGCGCGGATACCTTGGTGTTTGTTCAGGGTCATGCTTATTCCGTTTCCGCTTCCGCAAATGGCAATGCCCGGATAGCAGGCCCCGTTTTCCACCGCTTCGGCCAACGGATGGGCGAAGTCAGGATAGTCGCAACTGTCGGTTGAGTAGCATCCGAAATCTTGGTATTCGATGCCTCTCTCTTCCAGCCAGTTTTTGACATATTGTTTCAATTCAAATCCGGCATGGTCGCAGGCTAAACCTGTTACGGGACGGTTGTCTGTTGTATCTTTCATTTCATTCAATTCGTTAAGCGGAGGCAAAAGTAATGATTTTATCCGGATTTTTACACACATTCGTCTTATCTTGGCCGGATATACCGGAAGTCATTGGGCCGAATCTTTCTCCTTCGTCCATATGAAGGGATCTCCCATAAGGATATAAAAAAGCAAAGAGAGGGCCTATTCACATAGTATTCCTCTCTTTTAGAATTCATCACATTATGCTTATTTAAAGTGCTAGATAGAGTTACGCATCACGCGCTACTGTTAGAAAAGTGCGAATTATAAGTATCTTGCTTCGACCGCGTCCCAGTTTACAATCTCCCAGAGAGCTTTTAACTGGTCGGCCCGTCGATTTTGGTAATCCAGGTAATAGGCGTGTTCCCAGACGTCGAATGTCAACAGCGGGGTATATCCGTCGGTCAGCGGAGTTCCGGCATTGGGTTTGGAGATGATTTCCAATTTGCCGTCCTGTTTTTTAGCCAACCATACCCAACCCGATCCGAATAGTCCGGCGCCGGCTTTTTCAAACTCTTTCTTGAAAGTCTCCACCTCTCCCCATTGCTCTTCCAGGGCTTTTTTTAATTCGTTTTTCGGCCCTTTGGGAGGATTCGGAGCGAACGAGTTGAAATAAAAGATGTGATTCCACGCTTGGGCCGCATTGTTGAATATGGCGTCTTCGGATGTTTTGACGATCTCTTCCAGCGACATCGTTTCAAACGGAGTACCGATAATCAAGCCATTCAGGTTATTGATATACGTTTGTTCGTGTTTCCCGTAATGGAAACTGAGTGTCCGTTCGCTGATAACCGGTTCGAGTGCGTCCAGATAATAGGGTAAAGGCGGTAATTCAAACTTCATCTTTTTCTTTATTTATTGTCGGTTGTTTATTGTATAACGATTAAGTTTGTCAAAATGTTTTCTCGTTGAAAAATTTTTTTTGAAAAACGTATCGAGGCATATTATAGATTATAACGTTTATTACCCCCGAAAAGTTCTATGCCGGAGTTTCCGGGGTAGAAAAGATGGTGTATGCAGTGTCTAAAAATAAGACAACGTTGTCTAAAAAATAGACAGATGGCAAGTCGGGGTATTTTTTTTGTTTCTTGTTTATCAGGATGTTGTGTGGATTGGCACGGGATTTGATATAGATTATACGGTGATAATTTAGCTAACATCCAAACAAATATTGTTATGAAAAGTTTTTTATATTCGTTTAAAAAGTACAAGGTATCGTTTTTGTTGAATATCGTGGGGCTGACCATTGCTTTTGCCGTATTTTACATTTTGATGGTGCAGGTTCGTTTTGACTGGGGTTTCGACAGTTTCCATGAAGGCGCCGATCGAATTTACCGGTTGGAGAGCCATACCTCCGATTCAAAGAGTGCGGTATATACATACCCGATGTTGAACCAATTGATAAACGCCTCGCCCGACATCGAAAGTGCCGGAATCTGGTCCTATCCTCGGGATGGTGTTATCAGCAAGGTCGAAGATGGAGGGCAGCATTTTGTCTCGTGGAGTTTTTGCTGGATTACTCCGGGATATGCCAAAGTATTTACGTTCGATATGATAGAGGGTACGGTCGATTCGTTGCAGCATGAAAATCTGGCCATCATTCCGCTCAGTCTGGCAGAGAAGGTGTACGGGAAGCGTAAGTCGTATCTGAACGAAGAGTTTGGCGACGGACAATCTTGGACGCTGCGGGTAGGAGGGGTGTACCGCGATTTTCCTAAAAACTCCATGCTTGGTAATCATGTGTATCAGATTCCGAATGAAGGACAAATGAATAACCTCCTGAATGATTGGACCAATAGTAACTATTTTGCCTATTTTAAATTGCGGGAAGGGGCCGATCCCCAACATCTGTTCGATCAGATAGAACTGCAAACAGGAAGCGGACGAATAATAACTAAGTCCGATTGGGAGGAAGCTGACGAAAAACTCTACCTAAGACCGTTGAAAGACATCTACTATACCACAGACGTTTTGGGTGAAGACATTTCCTTGCATGGAAACAGGTGGGTAACCCGGTTGTTGTTGTCTATCGCGTTATTGGTCGTGTTCGTTGCCGGGATTAATTTTTTGAATTTCTCGATTGCATTGGTACCTACCAAGATAAAAGGTATCAATACTCGAATGGTACTGGGTGCGTCGGTTAAACAGTTACGTTTTTCCCTGCTGAAAGAGGCTGTTTTCTTGACGATTTTCTCATTCTTGTTATCGTTGCTGGTGATATTCCTGCTCTCCCGTACGACCGCCACCTCTTTACTGGACGGAGATATGCGGTTGTCCAGTCAGCCAGACTTGGTTCTCATTTCGTTTCTGGTAGCCGTTGCAACCGGTATCTTTTCGAGTCTTTATCCGGCATATTATATTACTTCGTTCCCTCCGGCAATGGTTGTGAAGGGGTCGTTTGCCCTTTCGCCGCAAGGCAGGGCATTGCGCAACGGATTGCTCGGGTTTCAATTTACCGTTTCGTTGATTGTAGTAGCCGTCGTATTGTTTATGGGATTGCAAAACTATTTTCTGATAAACGGGTCGATGGGTTTTGATAAAGACCAATTGGTGAACGTGCAGATGAATAGCAAAATCCGGATTGATCAACCGGAGGTTTTTATCAGTAAATTAAAACAGAACCCTTTTATAGAAGATGTAGGTTTTATAGAGAGAGCTATTGGAGAGAGCGATGCCTTCATGGGTTGGGGGCGTAATACCTCCAAAGGAGAGATGATTAATTTTCAGGTATTGCCGGTTACCTATAACTATTTGAAGGTAATGGGTATCGATGTGTTGGAAGGGAGAGATTTCAGGCAAGAAGATGCAGACAACCAATATGGGAAATTTATTTTTAATCAGGCCGCAAAAAAGAAGTATAATTTGGAGGTAGGCGATGTGATAAATGCAACCGGAGAGATTATCGGGTTTATACCCGATATAAAATTCCAGTCGTTTCGTTGGGCCGTTACCCCTATGGCCTTTTATGTATGGGGTAAGGAGAATTGGGGTATTCAGGATTATAAGGCGACCGTCCGGGTAAAAGCCGGAGCCGACATGAATCAGGTATCCCGTTACATCCGTTCGGTTTGTCAGGAACTCTCTCCCGAGACGAATTTCGATTCGGCGGTAAAACCGTTCGATGCGATGCTGAAAAATCTTTACGAACGGGAACGCCGGCAAAATTTCCTGGTAACACTTTTCTCTTTCTTGGCGATTTTTATCTCGGTGGTGGATGTGTGCGGGTTGATTATTTTTGAAGCACAGGCCCGTCGCAGGGAGATGGGTATTTGTAAGGTATTCGGTTCTTCCGAGTCTCAAATCCTGTATCTGTTCAATAAACCCTATATAAGGATGTTGCTGATTTGTTTTGTCATATCCATCCCGATAACCTACCAAATAGTCAGCCTCTGGTTGCAAAACTTTGCCTATCACATTCCGGTTTTCTGGTGGGTATTTGCCGTAGCACTGGTTATTCTGTTATTGACGGTTTCTACAACGGTAACGGTATTGAGCTGGCGAATCGCCCATGAAAACCCGATTGAGTCGTTGAAGTAGTTTGCCGGCTTGTCCGGTTTCCGGGAGGTGCGTCGGTCGAAAACCCCGTCGTACCTCTTTTTTGCGTGGAAAATAGGATGGATGGCAGCGGATGCTGCCCGGAAAACCTTCGTCCGTTTCGATGGAAATGTCTGGCTCGGGGAGATAGCCGTTTGTTGATAAAGAATTTTGCGGGCAGACTCGCTCTTTTGAAAAAAAGCGTTACCTTCGTTTGCGAAATTTTTTTAGTCGGTGAAAGAGATATTAGAAGATCTGAACGAAAGCCAAAAACAGGCGGTGTTGTACAACGACGGGCCGGCTTTGGTAATAGCCGGGGCCGGGTCGGGCAAGACGCGGGTATTGACCTATAAAATTGCCTATCTGTTGCAACAGGGGTACCAGCCCTATAACATCATAGCGCTTACCTTTACCAACAAGGCGGCCCGGGAGATGAAAGAGCGGATTGCCCGGCTGGTAGGCGGCAGTGCCGCTTCGCGCCTCTGGATGGGGACTTTTCACTCCATCTTCTTGCGTATTCTGCGTGTCCATGCCGACTTGCTCGGTTTTACCAAAGACCTGACCATCTACGACAGCTCCGACTCGCGCAGCCTGATAAAGGCCATTATCAAAGAGCGGGGATTGGACGACAAGGTCTATAAGCCGGCCACGGTACAGGCTGTTATCTCCAATGCCAAAAATGCCCTGATTACCCCCCAGGCGTATGCCGCTAACGGCGAGATCGTAGCGGCCGATGTGCAGTCGAAGCGTCCCGAAATAAAAGATATTTACCGCACCTACTGGAACCGCTGTTTTACGGCCGAGGCCATGGATTTTGACGACCTGCTGCTCTATACCAACATCCTGTTCCGCGATTTTCCCGAGGTGCTGGCCCGCTATCGCGAGCTCTTCCAATACATCCTGGTCGATGAGTACCAGGATACCAATTTTGCCCAACACCTGATTGTACGTCAACTGGCCAAGGGGAACAACAAATTGTGCGTGGTGGGCGACGATGCCCAGAGCATTTATTCGTTCCGGGGGGCCCAGATACGCAACATCCTGAACATCCGCAACGAATATCCCGATTGCCGGATATTCAAGCTGGAACAGAACTACCGCTCTACCCAGACCATCGTCAATGCCGCCAACAGCCTGATACAAAAGAATAAGGAGCAAATACACAAAAAGGTCTATTCCGAAAACGAGGAGGGCGACAAGTTGGCGGTGCTGAACGCCTATTCCGACTTTGAGGAGGGTTATCTGGTAGCCGGCAAAATCACGGAGATGCGCATGAAATACCGTTGCCCGTTTTCCGATTTTGCCGTCCTGTACCGTACCAATGCCCAGTCGCGTATCTTCGAGGAGGCGTTGCGCAAACGCAACATCCCCTACCGGATATACGGGGGGCTCTCCTTTTATCAGCGGAAAGAGATCAAAGATATTATCGCCTATTTCCGCATGGCGGTCAATCCCAGCGATGAGGAGGCCCTGAAACGGATTATCAATTACCCGGCGCGGGGCATCGGCGATACAACCGTGGGAAAGATTCAGCAGTGCGCCAACGTGCAGAACAGCAGTATGTGGCAGGTGCTGGTCGATCCCGTAGGTTCGGGCCTGTCCGTAAACAGCGGGACGGCCAACAAACTGAGTACCTTTAAGGAGCTGATAGCCGGCTTCCATGCCCTTGTGTCCGAAAAGAACGTGTTGGAACTGTCCGAACAGATTGTCAAACAGTCCGGCATCCTGACAGAGGTTTACGCCGATCGCTCTACCGAAAACCTGAGCCGGCAGGAGAACATCCAGGAGTTGATGAACGGTATCCGGGAGTTTTGTCTCTCCCGTCAGGAAGAGGGGCGCGACGATATTTTGCTGACCGATTTCTTGTCGGAAGTTTCGCTGGCTACCGACCAGGACAATACCGACGGGGAAGATGCCGACCAGGTGACGCTGATGACCGTGCACGCCTCCAAGGGGCTGGAATTTAACCACGTTTTTGTGGTGGGGCTGGAAGAGGACCTCTTCCCCTCGGCCATGAGCAAAGGGTCGGAACAGGAGGTAGAGGAGGAGCGGAGGCTGTTTTACGTGGCCATTACCCGGGCACGTCAAAACTGTATCCTCTCTTACGCCTCGACCCGTTATCGCAACGGGCAGACCACGGCACTGCCCCCCAGCCGTTTCCTGAAAGATATAGACCCGGCTTACCTGTCGTTGCCCATGGACGCTTCGTTGAGCGAACAGGTCAATCGGCGGGCACAGGCATTTGCCGCCCGCTCGGTGGCCGGATGGGGTGAAAAACGCAGGGAATCCGTTCCCGCTCCGGATACCGAGCCGGTATGGAAACAACCCGCTACCCGGGGACGGTTATTGAAAATAGATACCTTGCGATCCTCCTCGTCTCCCTCCCATACCCCCTCGGGCGAAGGCCCTTCGGTAGGAACCCGCATCCAACACGACCGTTTCGGGAAAGGAACCGTTACCCAGAGCGAGGGGGCCGGCGACAACCGGAAAATAACTGTCGAGTTTGACCATGTGGGCAAAAAGCAGCTGTTGTTGAAATTCGCAAAATTTACAATCATATCATAATCAATAGAACGATGGATATCAACCAAATAGAAACACCGTGTTACGTGTTGGAGGAGAAACTGCTCCGTCGCAACCTCTCGCTGATAAAATCGGTCAAGGAGCGTTCGGGGGTGAATATCATTTTGGCATTCAAGGCTTTTGCTTTGTGGAAGGCTTTCCCCATTGTGCGCGAATACATTCCCTGTTCAACGGCCAGTTCCATCCACGAAGCCCGGTTGGCATTCGAGGAAATGGGCTCTCTGGCGCATACCTATTCGCCCGCCTATACCGACAAGGATTTCCCCCAGATTTTGAAATATAGCAGCCACATCACCTTCAACTCCCTTTCGCAGTTTGATTATTTCTATCCCGCGGTACTCCGTTCGGGGCGGAAGGTATCGTGCGGCATTCGTATCAATCCCGAATATTCGGCCGTCGAGACAGATTTGTACAATCCCTGTGCCCCCGGTTCCCGGTTGGGGATAACTGCCGACTTGTTGCCCGACTTGTTGCCCGAGGGGATTGAAGGGTTGCATTTCCATACCTTGTGCGAATCTACCTCGTACGAATTGGAGGAGACACTCGACGTAGTGGAGAAACGGTTCGGAAAATATTTGCAACAGGTCAAGTGGCTCAACATGGGGGGTGGCCATCTGATGACCCGCCAAGGGTACGACGTAGAGCACCTGATTCGGGTTTTGAAGGCCTTCCGGGAAAAGCATCCTCATCTGGAACTGATTATGGAGCCCGGCAGCGCGTTTGCCTGGCAAACCGGTTTCTTGTTGGCTTCGGTGGTCGATGTCGTGGAGAATCACGGCATAAAGACCGCCATCGTAGATGTATCGTTTACGTGCCACATGCCCGACTGTTTGGAGATGCCCTACAAACCGGCCATCAGAGGGGCCGTAGAACCCGACGGACACCGTCCCGTTTACCGCATAGGCGGTAACTCCTGTTTGAGTGGCGACTTTATGGGCGATTGGTGTTTTGAACACGAGTTGCACGTCGGCGATAAAATCATCTTTGAAGATATGATTCACTATACAATCGTCAAAACCAATATGTTCAACGGGATTCCCCATCCCGGTATCGCGTTGTGGACACAGGACGATACATTGGTGGTGTGGCGACGCTTCGGTTACGAGGATTATAAAAACCGGATGGCTTAAAATGAGTTAAAAGCGTGACCTATTTCTTCGTGAGATTTGTTTAGGTAGTGTATGTTTATTACATTTGCACTATGTTTTTCATGGTATTAGATTTAAGGTTAACGAAGATTGGTTGTCGCGATGACAACCTTTTTCTTTTTAGGGCGTAGTCGTCCTTAAAAAACAGGAACCGGCCTTTTCCCTCTCTCAGAGAGTAAAGGCCGGTTCTTGTTTGATATGTCGGGATACATTATGTGAGCGATACGATCTCCTCCTTGCCCGGAGTAACCTTTTCGCATCCCGATTCCGTTACGATGAAGGTATTTTCCACCCCCACCGCCCCTACGTGGGGAATAACGAATTTTGGTTCCAGGGCAAATACCATTCCCGGTTTCAGAATATCTTTTGAGCGGGGAGCGATGACCGGTGCCTCGTTTATTTCGATACCCACGCCGTGTCCGATGAATCCAGCCTGTTGGTGATGTCCCATGAAGTAGGCTTCCAGTCCGGCTTTTGCGGCGATTTCCGTCCCGATGCAATAGAGGTCGGCAGCCGCAGCTCCCGGCAGGGCGGCGGCAATTACAGCTTCCTGTATTTCCAGGGCGGTTTGATGGGCTTTTACGGCCAAATCACCGATGTTGCCACGCGAGTATGTACGGGACATATCCGTCATGTATCCGGTAAAGTTACCGCCCATATCCACCAATACGGTCATACCCGGTTTTATGATAGAGCCGTTGCAGCCTACCGGCAGCGACGGGTCCAATCCTTCGCCGCCTAACCCGAAATCGTAAGGGGAGGGGGTATCGGCATTTTCTCCCGAGACGACGCTTCCCATGAAAATCTCCATCGAGGGGCCGAATACCCGGAATATCCCCAGCGAACCTAACAAGCGGGCCTGCCGTTCTATCTCGATCGAGAATTCGAGGTCGGTCATCCCCTCCTGGTAAACCGACGGCACACGCCGGTAGAGGGCTGCGTGTTGTTGGCCCGATTTCCGTATCAGGTTCAGTTCGTAATCGGTTTTGATGGTCCGTGCCGCCCGTATCAGGGCGGTACCGTTTAAGACCTGTTCGGGCGAGAATATATGGGTCAGCCGGATGTATTCGTTGTATGATACCGAGTCGGTTTCCAGAAACAACGTTTTCGGCATCGCGATGCCGTGTTCTGTCAGGTAGTCGGCTATCTGCTCGGGTTTGCGTATATATACGACCCTCTCTCCATTCAGCCCTACCGGACGCTTGACAAAGAAGTAGGGAGCGCCGCTGGCCGGTAGATAGATGTATCCCATGAATACCCGCCCCGAGGCATAATAGAGGTTTACGTTCGTGCTGATCAGCAGGGCGTCGGCTCCGGCAGCCTGTATGGCTGTCTGCATCTTTTCCCAACGCAGTTGTAATTCTGGCAATAGCTGAGCTGTGTACATAAATATAGAAAAATTAAGTTGGTTCAAAGTAAATCAATACATCTCTCCATGTGCATGGAGTTCGACCCCTTTATCAGGATGTGGTAGCCGCTTAGCGGCTCCGCCTTTAAAAAATCCAGCAGGCTGTCGGTATCGGGGAATGAGGGTAATCCGTGAGCTGTGGCCGAAAATTCCGAACCGGCCAGATATACGCGGTCGAACTGGAACGACCTGATTAAATCGACAATCTTTTGGTGTTCCGCCGCGCTTTCCGTACCCAGTTCTCTCATGTCGCCCAACAACAGCGCTTTGGGAGCGACCTCCATTTGTGCGAAGTTCGAGATGGCTGCCGCCATACTGGTGGGATTGGCGTTGTAAGCGTCGATAATGAGCGTGTTCCGTTCACCTTTTTGCAGTTGCGAGCGCCTGTTCTGGGGGGTGTATGCGCTGATGGCCCGGGCAATCGCTTGGCCATCTATCTCGAAGTAGGTTGCGATGCAGATGGCAGCCAACGCATTTTCCAGGTTGTAATTCCCGATTAAATGGGTATGGACCTCAAACCGTTCGCCGCGATGCTCGAACCAGAACGAGAGATATGGGTTGCAATCTGTCAGTTGGCCGAAAAGCGAAGCACCCGGTTGTGTCCCGTATTCGGTGCGTTCCATCCCCGCAGTTCGGGGGTATAGGTAAGGATTGTTGCGATTGACAAAGACGTGTTTGCCGTTTTGCCGCAAAAAATCGTACAATTCGCTTTTGGTGCGGATCACCCCTTCGAACGATCCGAATCCTTCGAGGTGGGCACGTGCCACGTTGGTAATTACGCCGTAATCCGGTTCAGCAATTTCCACCAATGTCCGTATCTCTCCCGGGTGGTTGGCACCCATTTCGATGATGGCCATTTGGTGTTGTTCGGTCAGTTTGAGCAAGGTAAGCGGTACGCCGATGTGGTTGTTGAAATTCCCTTGCGTATAGAGAACCCGGTACTTGCAGCCCAGGGTCGTAGCCGTCAGCTCTTTCGTAGTTGTCTTGCCGTTTGTTCCGGTAATGGCGATGACGGGCGTTTTCAGTACGTTCCGGTGGTAGTTGGCCAGTTGTTGCAACGTCTGCAAGCAGTTCTCGGTTACGATGCAACGGTCGTTCGCCTTGTAGGCGGGGTTATCTATTACCGCGTAGGCGCAACCCTGTTCGAACGCCTGTAATGCAAACTTGTTTCCGTCGAAGTTTTCACCCTTCAAGGCGAAAAAGATCGATCCGGGCAGACAGTTGCGGCTGTCGGTCGTAATGGACGGATGCTGTCGGAATAGTTGGTATAACGCTTGTATATCCACTCTTGTATAACGTATTGATGCGACGAGCGAAGATACTACTTTTTTTTGTTTTTGTTGCTGGACGCTTGGGTGTTTGTGTATGTTTTTTTGTGTTAATTTGAGCCCAAATTTTTGATATTGAGATTGTTGATGGAGTGTCTGCTAAAACCTAATCCTCTCAGAGGATTGACAGGCCGGGAAACAAAATTTGTTATAAGGAGATTCCTATGCTCTGCGGATTTATGATTTGTCTGTTTTTGTGATACTGAGCTCCTCTCTTTGTCTCATAAAAGATGCAGGGAGAAGAATTTAATTTTAGGAAAAAGATTAGGAAAACATATTGTTTCTTATATGTTGTTTCGAATTTTGTTTAAATAATTCATGTGGGAAGTGTGTAAGTTGTATTTTAAATTTAAATATTTTTGTTTGAATAGGCAGAATGAAATACTTTTGTTTATAAAAGATAATATTGATTTATGAATAAATTCAGTAATAAATGCATAGAAGAACTTGGCTTTTATGTTTATTCGTTGATAGACCCTCGAAATAATAAGATATTCTATATTGGAAAGGGCAGTGGAAATAGGGTCTTCCAACATTGTGAGGCTGCTCTTCAAGAAGATGAAGAATCTCTGAAACTTAATTTGATTCGTGATATTATTGCTTCTGGATCAAAGGTTGAACATTTTATACTTCGCCATAAACTGTCAAAAAAAGAAGCTTTTCAAATAGAATCCGTCCTTATAGATTTTCTCACATATCCAAAATTTAATACGGAACAAGTATTGACCAATATAGCAAGAGGATATCATCAATGGGATGAGGGCATTAAAACCGTAGATGAAATCAGAGCTATTTACGATTGTGAAAAAATTGAGGTAAATTCCAAAAATCATTTGTTATTGGTTTGTTTGAATCAAAGTTTTGATGATACAAAAGCTTATGGTGTATATAAACGAATAAATATTTATGAAAAAACGCGTCAATATTGGAAGATAGCAAAGCAACGTGCAGCCCAAATAGATTACGTATTAGGTGTATATCGAGGAATTGTGCGGTCTGTTCTTAGGGTTGATGGTTATGAATGGACTCTCTATGATGAAGAAAAGAAAGTTTGTTTTAAAAAAGAAAGATGTTGTTTTTATGGTACATTGGTTACAGATTCACCCTATCTCAATAAAGATGTAAGTGATTATCCTTTTGGGAGAGGATCGTCAGTTAGATATATTTCAGTGAGGGATAATTAATTATTAAATATGAAAGATAAAATATATCGCCACGATGATGCTTTTAAGGCAAAAGCCAGAGCACATCAATTCGCTTTTCGTGATAATGTTCTAAATGATCATTATGAGGAAAAGAATCCACAAGTCATACTTAGTCCAGATGCATCCCAACGCGGGTTGATATTTTGTGATATATATAGAGATTTGATATTGAAAAAAGTTGAAAAATTTGGAACCTCGGCTTTGTTTTCAAATATGTTGCGTAGTGAGCATATACCATTCAACATATTTGTTCCCATGGAAGAAGATTTGTGTAATACAAAATTGTTGTTTAATAAAATTATAGGAGGCGGCATCTCTGATATTTGCCGCATTTGCATAGAATTTGCCGGATATACGGATAGATCTAAGTATTTGAATGATGGTACATCTTTTGATGTGTATGTTGAATATATGGATGATGATAACCAAAGAGGAGCGATTGGGATAGAAGTAAAATATACAGAAAACAGTTATTCAATAAAGGAAAAAGAAAAAGAAGATATAAAAGATATCAATGGCCTATATCGGAAAATGACAATCAAATCAGGCTATTTCATAGCTGATTTAGATATAGAGATGTTTATAAAAGCACATCATTTACGTCAAATATGGCGAAATCATTTATTAGGATATTCTATGGTTGATAGGGGGGATATACAACATTTTCATCATATTCATCTCTATCCACAAGGGAATACACATTTTCATCAATATGCAATACCTGAATATAAGGCATTGCTTTCGCAAAAAGGGAAAGATAGTTTTATAGATTTGACGTATGAGAGTTTATTTGAAACGATGAGTCTGTATTTTACTTCTACCAAACAAAAAGAATGGATAAAGTATTTGTACCAAAGATATCTTAATATGTAAAATCATTGTTTCTTCTTTTATATTATTTTTGATAATACCGTTCTATTATGAACGGTTTATTTTTTAATTCAGCAGACTTATCTGCATCTTCCGCGAGGTTATTCCATGGATTTTTGTAACTTTGTCCATCAAAACAGTATCATTATGAACGAACAGATAAAACAGATAGCCCAGCGGTTGATAGGGCTGCGCGACGTGTTGGATATAACAACAGCCCAGATGGCAGAGGTCTGCGGAGTGTCCGAAGCCGAATACATCGCTTTGGAGTCGGGAACGGTCGATATTTCGGTCAGCCTCCTGTACCGGATAGCCAAACGCTACAACATCGAGCTCTCTACCCTGATGTTTGGCGACGAACCCCGTATGAATGCCTATTTCCTCACCCGCAAGGATAAAGGAGCCGCCGTAGAGCGGGTAAAAGCCTATAAATACCAGTCGTTGGCTGCCGGTTTTATGAACCGTCTGGCCGATCCGTTTTTGGTTACGGTAGATCCCAAACCGGAAAATACGGAGATTCATTTGAATACCCATCCCGGTCAGGAGTTCAATATGATGATAGAGGGGCGCATGATGCTTTCGATCAACGGCAAGGAGTTGATTTTGGAGACGGGCGACAGCATCTATTTCGACTCGTCGCTGCCGCATGGCATGAAAGCGCTCGATGGCAAAACCGTTAAGTTTTTGGCGATGATAATCGCTCCCCAGAAATGAAGATAACAAAGAAGAAAATATGTTAGAGAACTTTTTAGACCAGACCACATTCAGCTCACAAGCTGATTTCATGGCTAATTTTAAAGTGAAAGTCCCGGTCGATTTCAACTTCGGATACGACGTGGTGGACCGGTGGGCCGCAGAGGCTCCCGACAAAAAAGCCCTTTGTTGGACAAACGATAAAGGCGAACACATCGATTTTACTTTTGCCGACATCAAAAGAGAGAGTGATAAAACAGCTTCCTATTTCCAGCAGCTGGGGATAGGGCACGGCGATATGGTTATGTTGATACTCAAACGCCGTTACGAGTTCTGGTTCTCAATCATTGCATTGCACAAGATCGGGGCCGTATGTATCCCGGCAACGCACCTGTTGACGGAAAAAGATATCATTTACCGGTGTAATGCCGCCGACATAAAAATGGTTGTAGCCGTGGGCGAAGACATTGTTACCGGGCACGTCGATCGTTCCGTAGCCGACTCCCCGTCGTTGAAGTATCGGGTGTCGGTAGGACCGTCCGTTCCCGAAGGTTGGGAAGATTTCCACAAGGGAATCGATTCGGCGCCGGCCTTTGTACGTCCCGAACACGCCAACAGCAACGACGACATATCGCTGCTCTATTTCACCTCCGGAACCACCGGAAATCCGAAGATGGTGGCCCACGATTTTACCTATCCCCTGGGGCACATCATCACCGGTTCGTTCTGGCACAACCTGAATGAACAGAGCCTGCACCTTACCTTGGCCGACACCGGTTGGGGAAAAGCCGTGTGGGGAAAACTGTACGGACAGTGGATTGCCGGAGCAAACGTGTTCGTTTACGATTTCGACAAGTTTACGCCGGCCGATGTACTGATAATGATTGAAAAATACCACATCACCTCGTTCTGTGCGCCGCCTACCGTCTTTCGTTTCCTGATCCGCGAAGATTTGAGCAAATACAACATCTCCTCACTCAAATATTGTACGATTGCCGGGGAAGCGTTGAATCCGAAAGTGTACGAAGAGTTTTTCCGGATAACCGGTATCAAATTGATGGAAGGCTTCGGGCAGACCGAAACCACCCTGACCGTTGCCACCTATCCGTGGGTAGAGCCCAAACCGGGTTCCATGGGCGTAACCAATCCCCAGTACGATGTGGCACTGTTGACCAACGACGGCCGTTGGGCCGAAGACGGCGAACAGGGACAAATTGTCATCCGTACCGATAAGGGTAAACCGCTCGGCCTGTTTAAAGAGTATTACCGCGATGCCGAAAAGACACGGGAGGCCTATCACGACAATATCTATTATACCGGCGATGTAGCCTGGCGCGATGAAGACGGCTACTTCTGGTTTGTGGGACGAGCCGACGACGTGATAAAATCCTCCGGTTACCGCATTGGCCCTTTCGAGGTGGAAAGCGCTTTGATGACGCATCCCGCAGTAGTAGAGTGTGCCATTACGGGAGTCCCCGACGAAGTACGCGGTCAGGTGGTAAAAGCCACCATCGTATTGTCTGCCGCATACAAGGATAAGGCTGGCGACGAGTTGGTGAAGGAGATACAGGATCACGTAAAACACGTTACCGCACCTTACAAATATCCCCGTGTGGTAGAGTTTGTCGATGAGCTTCCGAAAACCATCAGCGGGAAAATCCGCCGGGTAGAGATACGCGATAAAGACAAGCAATCCGAGTAATCGCATAATAACCCTTTACCGGAGTGCGGTGCTTATTGCAAAAAGGTACCGCACTCTGTTTGTCTTAAACCGAACGAAGTATGGAGAAAAATATTGAGTGGTTTGTGGGCGAGGCCGAATCGGACAGCGGTCGTATCGTTACGCGTGGTCGGATGTTTCCGGCTGCACCTGATAAATCGGTATATAAGATGCGGGTTGAGATTGTCTGGCAATATAAACCCGATCAAACCGCAATGCCTCTACCGGACGAGACCGTCCGTATGGACGATGCCATGAATTCGTTGTGCGAGGCGATGGAAGAAGACCGGTTGGCATGGCTGACCGCTATCCACATCGGAGGCGGATGTGCCGTATTCGTCTATTATACCCGGGACATCGATGCCTTTTCCGGCCGGTTGGACAAAACGCTGGGGAAATATCCCCCGCTGCCTATTCAGGTGGGTGCCGCTTTGGACCCGTCGTGGCATGAATACAAAGAGATGTTGTCCCGTTTTTCGCTTACTTAAAACATATCCGTATGTATCGATACAAAAAAATAGCCGTCAAGATAGGCAGTAACGTATTGACCCGTAAAGACGGCACGTTGGACATAACCCGTATGTCGGCTTTGGTCGATCAGGTTTCCGAGTTGCACAACGCCGGCGTAGAGGTTGTCTTGATATCTTCCGGGGCGGTAGCTTCCGGACGTAGTGAGTTGAAGCTGTCGCGCAAACTCGACGCCGTATCGTCCCGTCAGCTCTTTTCGGCCGTAGGACAAGCCAAGCTGATCAACCGCTATTTCGAGCTTTTCAGGGATCACGGCATCGCCTGCGGGCAAGTTTTGACCATGAAAGAGAACTTTGCCACCCGCCTGCACTATCTCAACCAGAAACATTGTATGGAAGTGATGCTCGAAAACGGAGTAATCCCTATCGTTAATGAGAACGATACCATCTCTATCACCGAGTTGATGTTTACCGACAACGACGAATTGTCGGGGTTGATTGCCGCCATGATGGGGATGGAGGCGTTGATTATCCTGAGCAACATCGACGGGATATACGACGGTGACCCGTCCAGTCCCTTGTCGTCGGTGATCCGTCGGATAGAGGGCCAAAGAGATGATCTGTCCGGATATATCCAGACCCGGAAATCCTCTTTCGGGCGGGGCGGGATGATCACCAAATGCAACATCGCCCGCAAAGTAGCCGACGAAGGAATCACCGTATTTATCGCCAACGGAAAAAGAGACAACATCTTGATTGACCTGTTGCGGGAAGATTCCGATGTGGTATGTACCCGTTTTGTCCCTTCGGACAAACCCACGTCGAGCATGAAAAAGTGGATTGCCCATTCCGAAGGATTTGCCAAAGGCGAGATTCATATCGATGAAAACGCCACCCAGGCCCTGTTGTCCGACAAGGCCACCAGTCTGTTGCCCATTGGCGTAACGCACATCGTGGGCGAATTTGAAAAAGACGACATCGTGCGCATCTTCAATCCTCGGAACGAGCAGATCGGAGTAGGACGTGTCAGCCTGGACAGTATGCGTGCCCGGGCCGTTATCGGTCGCAAGGGGGCCAAGGCGTTGGTTCATTACGACTACCTCTATTTGGATTGAATTTCATAACCGATACAAAACGTTATTGAAAAGAAAAACGTACTTTTGTACAACCTAAAAGAATACGAATGAATTGTTTGAATGATACTTTCCGGGCGGTAAAGGTTGCCTCTCGCAAACTGAATCTGATAGACGAGAAAACCATAAACAGCCTCCTTTGTGCCGTGGCCGACGAAGCGGAGAAATCTGCCGCCGATATATTGGCCGAGAATGCCAAAGACTTGGCCCTCATGGAACCTTCCGACCCGAAATACGACCGGTTGAAACTGACCCGGGAGCGGATACAGGCTATTGCCGCCGATATGCGCCAGGTAGCGAAATTACCCTCTCCGCTGGGAAAGGTGTTGAGTAAGACCGTACGTCCCAATGGGATGGAGATTACCAAAGTATCTGTACCTTTCGGGGTCGTGGGTATTATTTACGAAGCGCGGCCCAATGTCAGTTTCGATGTATTTTCCCTTTGTCTGAAATCGGGAAACGCCTGTATTTTGAAAGGGAGCCACGATGCCCATAACTCCAACCGGGCCATTGTTGAGGTTATCAACAGGGTGTTGATAACTTTCGGTATAGATCCCCGTACCGTAGTCTTGTTGCCGGCCGACAGAGAGGCAACCGCCCAACTGTTGCAAGCCGTAGAGTGGGTTGATCTGATTATTCCGCGCGGCAGTCAAGCCCTTATCAACTATGTCCGTAACAATTCAAAAGTTCCTGTCATAGAAACCGGTGCCGGCATCTGCCACACCTATTTCGATGCCGAAGGCGATCTTGCCAAGGGTCAGGCCATCGTCAACAATGCCAAAACTCGCCGGGTAAGCGTTTGCAATGCGTTGGACTGCCTGTTGATAGACCGGAGTCGCCTGGGCGATTTATCCCAATTGTGCGCACCGTTGGCCGATAGCCAGGTGGTGATATATGCCGACGAGGAGGCCTTTGCTGCCTTGCAGGGAGGCTATCCGTCGACGCTGTTGGAACATGCTGTGCCGGAGAGTTTCGGCACCGAGTTCCTGTCGTACAAGATGGCTGTAAAAACAGTCGATGGTTTGGACGGAGCCATCGAGCACATTGCTCGCTATTCCTCCAAACACAGTGAAGCCATTGTCAGCGAAAATCCGCAACACATCGCCCGTTTCTTCAAGGAGGTCGATGCAGCTTGTGTATATAGCAATGTCTCTACCGCCTTTACCGACGGCGGACAATTTGGCTTTGGGGCAGAAATCGGTATCAGTACCCAGAAACTGCACGCCCGCGGGCCGATGGCATTGCCCGAGATGACCAGCTACAAATACCAGATAACCGGCAACGGACAAATTAGGAGTTAAACATAAACCGTAAAAGATATGCGTCATTTTACCAATGTAAAAGATTTAGGAAATCTGAAAGAGGCCGTCAAAGAGGCACTTGAAGTAAAAAAGAACCGATTTGCCTATAAACACCTGGGGAAGGATAAAACCCTGTTGATGTTGTTTTTCAATTCCAGTCTCCGTACCCGTTTAAGTACACAGAAAGCAGCCATGAATCTGGGCATGAACGTGATAGTGCTCGATGTAAATCAGGGGGCCTGGAAGCTCGAAACAGAGCGAGGCGTAGTGATGGACGGCGATAAATCGGAACACCTGCTCGAAGCCATCCCCGTGATGGGCAATTATTGCGACATCATCGGCGTAAGGGCATTTGCCAAGTTTGAAAACAAGGAGGACGATTATCAAGAAAAGATATTGTCGCAGTTCATCCAATATTCGGGACGGCCTGTGTTCAGTATGGAAGCTGCCACGCGCCATCCGTTGCAGTCGTTTGCCGACCTGATTACGATCGAAGAGTACAAGCAGAAAGAACGGCCCAAGGTGGTCATGTCGTGGGCGCCCCATCCGCGGGCACTTCCGCAGGCCGTACCCAACTCCTTTGCCGAATGGATGAATGAAACCGATTATGAATTTGTCATCACCCATCCCGAAGGGTATGAGCTGGACCCCCAATTTACCGGTAACGCCCGCATCGAATATGATCAGCGCAAAGCCTTTGAGGGAGCCGATTTTATCTATGCCAAGAACTGGGCGGCCTATGCCGATCCCAATTACGGGAAGGTCATCAATACAGATCGCCGTTGGACGGTCGATGCCGAAAAGATGGCACTTACCAACAATGCCTATTTTATGCACTGTTTGCCGGTTAGACGGAATATGATCGTAACGGACGAAGTCATCGAGAGCCCTCGTTCCATCGTCATTCCCGAAGCTGCGAACCGGGAAATCTCGGCACAAGTTGTTTTAAAGCGTATATTGGAAAATTTATAATCTGTCGGATTTTATGAGAATCATCGCTCTCTTTATTCTTTTGAGCTGTTTTGTAGTACAGGCGTTTGCCGCAGACACAGAGCCCCAGAACATAAAATTGTGGGACGACGGACGGCTGACGTGGAACGATTTCAAGGAATCGACCGACGAAAAAGGCGTTACTTCCGGTTTGCGTGCGTGGATCGGTGTAAAGAAGACCAAAGAGAAGCAGGATGATATAACCGTTTATCACCCGGTATTATATACATACGTCGATTTGGACCGGACCTGGACCCATCCGGACTACCGTACCGAAGAGGCATTGCGGTATAATCAGGCCGTATTCGATTTGATGGAGTATTACTGTCGGCTTTTGCAAAGAGAGATCGACAAGGGTTTGCCTTCCATCGAGATAGAGGCTGCCTTGCGAAACTACCTGAATACGTACGACGAACAGATCGAATCCATGCGCGAGGAGACCGTAGAGGGACGCAATGAAAAAAAATTGGCAGAATGGGAGGCTCATATTGCCCGCTTGTTGAACAATGTCCCGTCGAGTGTTCCGGTCAGTTTTGTCCCCCGTAATTTGGGGTATGGATTTGCTTTGGGCATGAATACCGAATTTCCTACGGGCTCGTTGGCGCACTATTTTACTCCATCCGGACAATTTTGCTTAGGGATAGACCTGGTGTATAAGAAAGCTCATTTCCTTGCTGATTTTGCCGGTGGGTTTACCCGTAACAGGGCAGATATGCAAGTTCCGTACAAAGACGAGAGAATAACGTGGCAGAAGGATAAACATACGGTCTATTCCACGATAGATTTATGTTTGGGGTATGATGTGTATGACTCCCATAAAGTCAGAGTCATGCCCTTTGCCGGCGTTGTTTGGAGCCAATATTCCAAAGTGATGGATTTGGGCCAGGAGCAGCGAAACGAAGTAAAAGTGGCCATGAACGATTTTAACGTCATTGGAGGTTTGGCCGTCGATTACAAGTTTTCTACGTTGTTGTCGGTTAATCCCTCCTCTTGGTTCGGACATAGGGAGATGTACACCTCCTCGTTGCGCATGAAGGCCTATGTGTCGTATGCCGATTATGACCTGTTTGAAAAAGGATTCCATATAGGCCTGTCGGTGGCATACAGTGGGTTTGCCCGTATGGTGCGCTTTCAATAGGAACTTCTGATAAGAAAAGCTGTATTCTATCGCATGAAAGAGCGTTGGAATACAGCTTTATTTTTAGGTAATCGTTTTTACAGGATGTTGAGTTGTCTGAGGGCATATAGTATGCCGTCATCGTCTATCGGAGCGGTTACATAGTCGGCGTTTTGTTTGACCTCATCCGTCGCATTTCCCATGGCTACGCCAATCCCGGCGTGCCGTAACATCGATATGTCGTTTCCTCCGTCTCCAAAAGCAATACATTCGTCGATACCGATACCGAAATATTCGGCTATTTTGTCTATACCTACCTGCTTGCTGCTCCCTTGTGGAATGATGTCGGCAAAGAGTGGATGCCAACGGGTAACCTCGCAATGTGGTAATTCTTGCAGGATTTGTTTTTCCTGTTTTGCCTGGAAGAACGAGACGAATTGCATCACCTCTTTATCTTGGAACTTTGCTACATCTTTCTGGGGAAGATGCGGAAAGTTGAGAATTTTTAGGACACTCTCTACTTCTGGATTGCTGTAATTGATATGCATCTCCTGCTCGGTAAAGACGATGGTAGGGAATGGAGCTCTCTCCTGATAATGGATAAACTTATTGACATCTTCCTGCGTGATACTGTGTTTATAAATCGGTTGGTTTTCAACTAAACACATTCCTCCGTTTAAGGTGATGTATCCGTCGAACTTCAAGTCCCCCAAATTGTCGATAACGGCTTTGTGCCTGCCGGTTGCTACAAACGTTTTGATTCCTTTTGCCCGAAGTTCGTTTAAGGCTTCTACCGTAGAGTCGGGTATCCGGTGGGTATTGAAACTGACCAACGTACCGTCTATATCGAAAAATGCCGCTTTAATCATATGTACAGGTTTTTATGAAACAGTGAGACAGGCCCGTTTGAAAGCCTGTCTCTTTGTTTTATTATGCGATGAGTTGTATCGTTATAAAGTCTTTTCCGGATATAAACTGTCCCACCAGGCGGGGTCGTCTTGCAGCCATTTGGCAAACCAGGCGAAGATGCTTTTCTTCCAGGCCATCCGTTTTTTGAAGTCTGCGATGCCGTGGTTTTCCCCCTCTACTTGCAGGAATGACACCTCTTTGCCCAATATTTTCAGTGCGGCGAACATCTGGATGCTTTCCCCTATCGGGACATTCGTATCTACCGTACCGTGTATCAGCAACAGCGGGGTGTTGATTTTGTCGGCATGGAAGAGCGGGCTCTGTTCTACATACAGCTCTTTGTTGTTCCACGGGTAGCTGTTGGCACTGGCCGCAGCGCTGTATCCGTAGCCCCAATAACCTTCTCCCCAGTAGCTCGAAATGCTGCTGATACCGGCGTGCGATACCGCTGCCGCGAAGATGTCGGTCTGCGTTTGCAGGTATTGGGTCATGAATCCACCGTACGAAGCACCGATACAACCAACCTTTTTGGGGTTTACGAAAGGATGTGCCTCGCAGAATTTCTGGGTTCCGGTAATGATGTCGTCGGCGGTCTTGATTCCCCACGCATTGACGTGGCGTGCCGAGAATTCCTGTCCGTAGCCGATCGTCCCGCTGGGTTGGATAACATATACCACGTAACCCATGGCCGCATACAAGTGTCCTGAGTAGCGCATCTCGAACGAACGGTCGGTCGGGGTGGTCCCTCCGTAATAATATACAATCATGGGGTATTGTTTGTTTTCGTCGAAATTGGGCGGCAGGTAATAACGCCCCTCGATGGTAGTCCCGTCTTCTGTTTGGAAATTCCAGTCCGTTACAGGAGCCAGCCGCAGTTGGGCCATCTGTTCTGCCTGCGGGTCGGCGATCAGTTCCGATTTGTTCTTTTTCGTATTGTAAAGGTGCACCCGGTTTGCATAGGAGGTACTTTGTCCGCGGTAGATGGCTACGGGAGCATTTTTACTCAGTTGGAACGATTGGACAATATCCTCTTCCAGCGGTAGCTTCTCAAATGCCTCTTTTGTGGGAGAATATTTGTACACCGTTACATAATCCTTGTCGGTGCATCTGAAATAGATTTGGTTGTCGAAGTTGTTCCAAACGGCCGATTCGATCGAGGGATTGAATTGTCGGGTAATAGGGGTAATCTTTTTGTCGGCCAGGTTCATGATATAGGCCTGCATATCGTACATATTGGAGGTTTGTCCCTCTTGGATGTTCAATCCCAGTCCACCGAATGCTTCGGCGGGAGCGGCAATCAGTATTTGGGTTCCGTCGGGTGAGAATTGCGCATTTCCGGCAAAGGGGTCTTTGTGCCACAAGGTGTCTATGTTTCCGGTTGCCAAGTCTAACAGGAATACGGAATTTTCCCCGAAAGGCCTTTCCGTCAGTTTCGGATAACTGCTGTTGAAGAGTAACTTGGTACCGTCTCCGCTGATATCTAATAAATTGGTACTCCGGTATCCGAACGTAAGCCGTTGCATGACGCCGCTTGCCAGGTCGTATTTGTAGAGGTTGCAGCGGTTTCGCCATCCATCTATGCGGTCTGACGGTTCCATGATCTCGATAATGGGTTTCCCCTTTTCGGGAGCGCTCTCGTAAACGGAGTAGATCAAGAAGGTTTCGTCCGGGCTCCATGTAAAATGTCCTGCGGGCAACCCGCTTGCCAACAGTTGTTCTTGCATATTCTCGGGATCGATGGTCCGGAGTTCCCGCCCGTTGTCGGTATTGCGTACGTAGTAGAGCAGCGGGGAGGAGGGCATCCACGACAATCCTTCTTTGATGTATTGTTGTTGCCCGTCAGCGATGCGGTAGAGTACCGATTCCGTTGAGCCTCCTCCGCCTGCGAAAGTTGTCCTGTATTGGATCAGGACGAATTTACCGTCGGGGGATATGGAGGTTGAGGAGGGACGTTTCCCTACCAGCAAATCGTCGATATAGAGGGGATGTCTCGGGTCTGGCGTAATGTTGGGATGGCTGAGCGAGTCCTCTTTCGGACAGCTCACGGCCACCCACAGCGAATCGTCGCTCTCTATCGAGGCCGAGTTGAGGTATTTGATAATCACCTCCTGCATTTCCGGTTCGGCTGTTATGGTGTGTTGGGTCTGTTTCGTATCCGACAGTTTGGTATTGAGGGTATATTTATCTCCCTTTTTTTCTCCGTTTACATATACTTCGTACATCCCGGGGGCCTTGATTTCGATTTTCAAGGTAGAGTACCGGTTGGGCATGATGTTGAATTTGAAGCGGTGCAAGGCATATCCCTTGTCGGGTTTGGCGATGAGGTAACGGCCTTGGTCATCGTTTACCACCGCAGCCGATTCGTCGAACATCCCGGTTGCCGTGTTTTTCAATAAGGCGGCCGTTTCGTACGATTTTCCTTTTACGTCGATGGTATCGCTCTTGATGGGTTCCCGCAGCGATACGCTTTCCATATATTTCATGCCTGTTACGGGCATTGTTGTCTGTGCTGACACCCAAACGCCCGATAACAGGAGCGTGGATAGTAATATTCCTCTTTTCATACCTGTCTATTTTACGATAGTCATTTCTTCTATTAAGTGGTTGGCTCCGGCATATTTGTCGATAATAAACAGTACGTACCGGATATCGACGTTGATACACCTTTGCAGGTCGGGCTCAAAGACGATGTCGCCGCTCATGGCTTCCCAGTTCCCGTCGAAGGCGAGACCGATCAATTCTCCGTTGGCATTCATCACGGGGCTACCCGAGTTGCCGCCCGTAATGTCGTTGTTGGAGATGAAGCAGGCGGGCATTTCTCCGTTATCGCGGGCGTAAGGGCCGAAGTCCCGGTTGTCGTAGAGCGTTTTGAGCTTTTCGGGGACGATGAATTCCCAGTTGTCGGGATCCTCTTTTTCCATTACCCCTTTCAGGGTGGTGTAATTTTTGTAGATGACACCGTCTTTGGGTTGGTAGGGTAGTACCTGTCCGTAGGTCAGACGGATGGAGAAGTTGGCATCCGGATAGGGCGTTTGGTCTTTCTCTTTTTCCAACAAACCGGCGATGTAGGTTTTTGAGGCCAGGTTGTGTTGTTGGTTCAGTGGTATCTGTTCTTCTGACAATGCTACTCGTTTATCGAAAATTGATCTGGAAAAATTGATCATCAAGTCGTTTTGAAGTGCTTTCACCGAGGGGCGTTTGATAAACTTTTTCAGGTTGGCCTCGCTCCCGAAGATAGATTTCTTGAAAACATCCTCTACGAATTTGTCGTAATTGTTTTTGTATTTTTTCTCAATGAGTGAAAAAATTTCCGGACGGTCCTGTGCCTTGATTCGGTCGGCATAGGCCTTTATCATCACCTTGGATACTCGTTTATCTACTTGTTGGTTGTAGTCTTTGTTGGCAAAGGCTTGGTATGAGAGTTCCAGTCCTTGCAGCAATTGTTGGATAATCTCTTTGTTGTCTTGTTGGAGAGCCTCCTGCAACGCCTTGAAATTAAAGGCGTGAGATACGCGGCTGAACTCGACGCCGTTTAACAACGCCTCGTCTATCATGGCTATCTGGTAACTTACGGTATCTCTTTTTTCAACGGCATCGCGGATGTCGTCCAGCGCTTTGGCATATTCGGTTTTTCCCTGTTGTTGCGCCCATGCCTTGAATTCTGCTTCTTCTTTTTGTTTCTTGGCAATCAGGTCGAGTTTGTCTATGGCCTGGTTCATCCCGATGGAGTTTTTCCAGTAGTTGCTCGAACCGGAGTATTTGGCGGCGTATTGAATCTGTACCTGGGGGTCGGCCAACATTTCGGCCAACATCTCTTCCTGGCGGATGCCCCGCATCTCGATGCGGACGGCGTTCGAAATGTCTCGTCTCTGTTTGATGTCCCACGAGGTATAGTAGCGGTTGGTAGAACCGGGAAATCCCATAATCATGGTAAAATCGTTGTCTTTTATCCCGGCCAGGGAGATGTTCAGGTATTTCTTGGGTTTCAGGGGGACGTTGTCTTCGGCGTATTCAGCCGGATTTCCGTTCTTGTCGGTATATACCCGGAAAAGCGAGAAGTCGCAGGTGTGCCGGGGCCACATCCAGTTGTCGGTGTCGGCGCCGAATTTGCCGATGGATGAGGGAGGGGCTCCTACCAACCGGACATCCGAATAGACCTTCTTGGTAAACATATAGTATTTGTTCCCGCCGTAAAAGGGCTTTATCTCTACATCGATCCACGGATTCTGGTTGAGGTACTCTTTCCCGATACGGGCAATGGCTAAATTTTTTAGAACACTGCCGGACAGGAATTTGGCCGGATGGGGGTCGGGATCGTTTTCCAACGCCTCTTTTACGTAATCGGTAACATCTTCTATCTTGTCGATGAATTGGACTTTTAATCCCGGTGTGGGGATTTCCTCTTTTCTGTTCATCGCCCAGAATCCATCTTTCAGGTAGTTATGTTCTACGGTACTGTGTTGTTGTATGGCTCCGTATCCGCAGTGATGGTTGGTGATTAGCAACCCTTCGGGCGAGATGATCTCTCCGGTACATCCTCCGCCGAAGATTACGATGGCATCTTTTAGCGAAGTCCCGTCGGGATTGTATATCTGGTCGGGGTCTAAGTTCAACCCTAATTTTTTCAGTTGTTCGCTGTTTTGTTGTTTTAACAGGGGGAGCAGCCACATCCCTTCGTCGGCACGGGCGGTGATTGTGCTTAACAAAAAGGCCGTTCCGATAAATAGTGCTTTTATTTTCATGTCTGATTGATGGTTTGTTTAGTGTCGGACAAAGGTAGTAATATTTCGCTGAAAAACAGAAAAACGGACAGGATTCTGGCTCTTCCGTGCAACACCGTTTTTTCGTTGAGAGACCGCTGGGGAAGCATATTCCCTATTTCCCTCCAACGGATAAAAAATAACGGCAGAAAAATCGTCGTTTTCTGCCGTTATAGGTCGAGAACTGAATTTATAGTTGGTAAGCGTTCAACGAGGCCAATGCCAGTTCCAGGTCGCGTTCGGCTTGCAACCGGTTGTCGTAGGCATCGAAATAGTACTCGATTTCGAGCAGGTAATCCAGCAACGATAGTTCGCCGCTGTTGTAGGCCTTGAACAGCAGTTCTTCGTTGTTGTTCTGGTTCAATACCGTATTGTAGCGGGCGATGTTTTCTTGTAGCTGGGATATCTGTTCATAGAGGTTTTTCAACCGGTTGTAGTATTGCATTTTGGCATCTTGTTCCATCTGTTGCGAAGCTATTGCCGCAGCTTTGGCCTGTTTTACCTGATTCTTGTTTTCCCAGAGGGGGATGGACATTCCCACCGCAACCCCTTGGAATTTTTCTTCGGCCAGGAACTCTCCGGCATAACCGATCGAAAACTTCGGCAGATTGGACGACCGGGAGAGCTGTACCTGCTTGTTGCTTACCTCTACTTGTGATTTGAGGTATTGCAGGGCCGGGTTTCCCTCTTCGGCAGCCGTGTACCAGCTTTCAAAATCGGGAGGCAATGCAGGTGTCCCGAATTCTTTTGTGTCGAATGAAACCGGAATACCGCCGTTCAATACGGTCAATTCCGATAACAGGCGGTTGCGTTCAATGGCGATGCGTTTGATTTCGTTCTCCATGTTGGTATAGTTGATCATGGCTTTGTTGTAATCTAACCGGTTGGCATCGCCCGTTGCCTGCATCTTTTCGTACGATTCGGCAATTTGTCGGGCGTTGTCGAGCAATCGGGAGTAGAGGTCGTGCAGCCCGTTGTAATAGACCAGTTCGATGCAGGTCGTTTTGGCCGAGAGCAACAACTCCATCCGTTGCGATTTATATTCGTATTCGGCGCTGTTGTTCTGCAAGTCGGATAGTTTGTTTTTGTGCGCATATACCGTAGGAAAATCGAACGATTGGCTCACATTGACATCCTGGCGGTTACCGATACCGGTAGGGCTTCCCCACAGGTAGCCGAATTCAACCTCGGGATTTTCCGGAGTAAGGCCGGTCTTGTTGCTCAGTTTTTGCGCTTTCATGCTCTCTTGCAGGGCACGCAGCGTCGTACTGTTCTGTTCTATCTGTTCCAGTACCGGGGCATACGGGTCTTGTCCCCAAACCGAAACGGATAGCCAGAGTGCGGATAGGCTAAGTATGATTTTTTTCATTTTGTTTCTTTATTTAGTTTCCTTTTTGCGAACCATTCATATACAATGGGTATCAGGTAAATGTTCAACAATGTGGAGGTAAGCAGTCCGCCCAATACAACGACAGCCATCGGGCTTTGAATTTCATTACCCGATTTGTCTCCGTTGAATACCAGCGGAATCAACGCCAGCGCAGAGGTAAGAGCAGTCATCAGGATCGGGTTCAGCCGGTCGATAGAACCATGCAATACCGTTTCGTGCAACGGTGTGCCGGCCTTTTGCAGGTGCTGGTACTTTGATATGAGCAATATCCCGTTGCGGGTAGCGATGCCGAACAGCGTGATAAACCCGATAATGGAGGGGATACTGATTACGCCTGAGGTGAAAAAGACAGCTAGAACACCTCCGATAAGGGCCAACGGCAGGTTGAGCAGGACGATTGCCGAGAGTGAAATGTTTCGGAATTCGCCATACAACAGAATAAATATGACCAGTATCGCAATCAGGGTTGCCGTGAATAACGTACGCGAAGCACTTTGTGCACTCTCGAACTGCCCCCCGTATTCGATGCGGTAACCTTCGGGAAGAGTAATCTTTTCGTCCACCGTTTCCCGTATCTCTTTGATGATGCTGCCTACATCCCGTCCGGAGGTATTGGCCGAAACAACTAACTTGCGCTGTACATTCTCGCGGGAGATGGTGTTGGGCCCACCAGCCGATACGATTTCGGCCACCTCTTCGAGTGGCACTTTCCGCCCGTCGCCGGTGTCTATTAAGGCTTTTTTTACCGATTCGATGTTTTCGGTGTAGTTCTTGTTAAAGCGCAATACCAGGTCGAAGCTGCGTTGACCTTCGTAGATGTCGGCTATTTTATCTCCCGAGAAGGCCAGTTCTACAAATTGGTGGAAACTTTCCATACTGATGCCGTACTTGGACAAGGCCGAACGGTTGGCCCTGATCTGTAACTGGGGCGTTTCCGTCTGTTGTTCGACAGCAATGTCCACCAGTCCCTCTATTCCGGAGATGGCACTTTTTATCTGATTCCCCATCATGAACATCCGGCTCAGGTCTGTCCCGAAAAGTTTTATGGCGATATTGGCCCGTGTCCCGGAGAGCATATGGTCGATACGGTGTCCGAGCGGTTGTCCGATGGTAGCGGCAATACCCGGGATACCTGCCAGCCGTTTGCGCATATCGTTGAATACCTCTTCGCGGCTGCGGTCTTTCAAGGTAAACTGAACATCTATTTCGGCGCTGTTAGTCGCTTGCGAGTGTTCGTCCAGTTCGCCCCGTCCCGTCCGGCGTGCCGTTCCGGTTACTTCCGGTATTTTGAGCAGTTCCCTTTCCATCAGGTTTCCCAGTTCGTTGTTCACTTCGAGTGATACACCCGGTTTGGCTACTGCCGAGATAACGGCAGACCCTTCGTTGAATTCGGGCAGGAAGCTGCGCCCCATTGTACAGAACAGGATAATTGTTATTACAAAAACGGCTAATGTAGAGCCCACAATGGCTTTTTTATGGTTCAACACCCACGCCAGGGAGTTGAAATAGCCGGCCGACAACTTTTGTGTAATCCAACTCTCTTTTTCGTTTTTTGCCAGGTATTCTTCTCCCGATAACATCTTCTTACAGAGCAACGGAGTAACGGTCATGGCCACGATGAGCGACATGAACAGCGAGATGATATAGGCGATTCCCAGTGGTTTAAGCATCCGTCCTTCCATACCGGAGAGGAAAAAGAGCGGAATAAAGGCCACCATGATGATAAATGTGGCGTTCAGGATTGAAGAGCGTATCTCTTTCGAGGCCTCAAAAACGATATTGAAAACCGGTTGCCGCTCCTCTTTCGGTTTCCGATGGTTCTGCCGCAATCGTTTATAGACATTCTCCACGTCGATGATAGCATCGTCCACCAGCGATCCGATAGCGATACACATACCACCCAACGTCATGGTATTGATATCCATACCCAGCAGGTTCAATACCACGAGTGTACCGAGCAGCGACAGGGGGATGGCGATGACCGAGATGACGGTGGTGCGGAAACTGTTCAGGAAAAGGAACAGGATGATGATGACGAATACGGCTCCTTCCAGTAAGGCCCTCCCGACATTGTTTACCGAGGTCTCGATAAAATCGGCTTGCCGAAAAATCCGGGTATCTACTTTTACGTCGGCCGGAAGCGATTTTTGAATCTCTTTCAGGTTGGCCTCGATTTTTTCCGTTACATTGAGCGTGTTGATATTGGGCTGTTTCGAGATAGAAAGGATCACGGCAGGCGAGGCATTTTGCGAGGCGTGTCCCATTTTCACGGCGCTGCCTATTACCACCTCTGCCACATCTGATACGACAATGGGTTTGCCGTTATTCATCTTGACCAACGTTGCTCCCAATTCATCCAGGTCCGTAGTACGGGCAATGCCCCGTAGGGCAAATTCATTGCCGAAATCGCGTACAACCCCACCTACCGAGTTGGTACTGAAAGATTTTCCCACAGCTTCCAATTCAGATAAGGTAACGCCGTATGCATCCATCCTTTGCGGGTCGGCCAGAATCTGGTACTGTTTATAGTCGCCACCGATGATGGTTACCTGCGATACACCGCCCGTAGCCAGGATAGCCGGTTTGAGTACCCAGTCGGCCAATGTCCGTAGCTCCATCATTGAGGTGGTATCGGCCTGTAAACCGACGAAAAGTATCTCACCCATCACGCTCGATTGCGGGGCCAGTACCGGTGTAATACCTTCGGGTAAAGTCCCGTTCAGGGTTACCATCTTTTCGCTGATGATTTGGCGAGCCCGGAAGATGTCCATCCCCCAGTTGAACTCAGCCCAGACAAACGAGTATCCGTACATCGAGGCAGAGCGTACGCGGCGTACGTTGGTGGCGCCGTTTACCGCAGTCTCGATCGGGAAAGTAACCAACCGTTCCACCTCTTCGGAGGCCATACCGTGCGAATCGGTCATAATGACCACCGTCGGAGCCGTCAGGTCGGGAAAGACGTCGATGTCCATTTTCTGCGAGGAGTATATACCGCCAAAAACAAGCAGGATGGCTCCCAACAGGATATAGAGTTGATTCTTTAAAGAGAATCGGATGATACTGTTGATAAAATCCATAAAACATTCCTCCCTTTTTTAGTGGACGTGACCCGAATGAGCATCGAGCGTACCGGTTGCCTGCGACAGTTTTACCAATACGGCGCCTTTGGCGACAATCCGTTCTCCACTCTGGATACCCGACAGGATTTCGGTGCGTATGCCGTCTGTTTTGCCGATTTTTACTTCCCGTTTTTCAAAAAATTCGGGGGTAAGTTGTACAAAAACAAAGTAATTACCCATCTCCTCCACCAATGACAGGTTGGATACGGTAACCGCCGGTTGGGAATTGCTGGTTTTGATGTACAGTTCGACGAACGATCCCGGTAACAGTTTGGCCGAATTGTTCACCTGGAATACGACGGGGATAAGCGGGTTGTCGGTTTCGGTCGATTTGCCGTATGAAACCAGGCGTCCGCCCAGCTCTTCGAGCGTATAGACCGTGGGATCGTTTAGCATCCGCAGGTTGGCCTCGGTAATGTTTTCCAACAAAGAGAAATATCTTGGTTGAATCTCGGCTTTGATAAACAGGTTCCGGTTTTGCGAGACGGCGGCCACCGGCTGTCCGGCTTCGACATATTCACCGTTGCGTACCAGCAGTTGTTTGACGAATCCGCTGATAGGAGCTGTTACCGATTGACGACCCGAGGCAAAATTTTTGCGCAGGTTATTGTAGGTAGCCTCTGCGGTTTCAAAATCGGTTTTGGCTTGAAGCAGCTCTTTTTCGCTGACGATTTTATCTTTGGCCAGAGCTTGTTTACGTTCGTATTCCTTTTTCGTCAGGTTGTAGTTGCTTTCCGCTTCGCGGTAACGTACCGCCAGGTTGTTGTCGGCCATATCATCACTTTCGATAAAGAAGAGTGTTTGTCCGGCATGAACCGCTTTCCCGTCTATCATTCCGTTTTCAGGGAAAACCACCATACCGCTGGTTTTGGCCGTTATTACCCGTTCGTCTCCTTGCGAGGGTTGTACTTGTGCCATCGTCCGGATAACCTGTCCGAAGGGTTCTGTCCGGCTCTCTTCTGTCGAGAAATCGACCGTCCAGCTCATCTCTTTGGAGAATGTAACCCCGTTGCTGCTGGTGGCTTGTTGTTCTTCGGCCTCGTGGTAGGCTTTGTGTTCATCATCATAAACCGTAATGTCGGGTATGGTGATTTGCGTTGTGCCTTCCGCCGTTTCGATGTCGAATACCATCTTCCCGCTTCCTGCCTGTTTGGGTGTCAGGGCAAATTTGTAGATACCCGGTTCGGTCGGAGCGTCGAGCGTTTGGCGGATTTCTTCGTTATTTACGGTTAAGTTTACCGTAACTTTTCCGGCTTCGAGTGGCTTGAAATTTTGAAGAAAGGTGATGTGTGCCAAAACTTCGCTCTCTTCTCCTGCGATGAAGGGGGTGGCTACGGTAAATAATTCGTACTGGTTGTCGTATGCCGTCAGTTGAAGTTTGGCATCGTGAACGTGTTCTTCTTCTGTCCCATGTTCATTCGGGTCATGGGCGTGGTTGTGGCAGCCTGTTGCAACGGCTGTCGCCAACAGTGCTGCGAGTATAAAAGGAGTTTTCATCTGTTTGTTTGCTTGTTCTAAAATAATGATAGATAAATTCTCTACGCGAGTAGATAATTACTCGTGTGCGAAAAACAATAGAGAACTAACAAACAGGAGGAGCCCGTAGGGCTGACGTGCAGAAGTCTTCATTCAGGAGACTCTTTTCGAGATATGGTTTGAATAGACAAGGTACACTTTGCGTGTGTGTACATTCAAAGACAGAACAATTTTCAGAAACAATACATAGAAGACTATTCCCTTCAATCGGTTTAAAGAAATCGGAATCAAACCGTTCCTCTTTGGGAGATTGGGGCGTTACCGTGGCGATGGTGTCGCTGATGGGACACTCTTCGGTATCCTTGCTGTTAGGATAGTTGCAATGCCGATGAAACAGGTCAAAAGAACTTCTGTCAAACAGGTCTATTTCTGTTATCAGCATATTGTTCCGGTAGTGGTGGTGATGGGGTATGACCGTATGGGCCAATATGGTCATATCGGCAAGCAATATGAAGAATATGTATATCGCTCTTTTCATAATATGCTGTCGGCAAAAATAGCGTTTATTTCCGGAAAATCAAAACTTTCCTGGCTGCCATTCCGATTACTTTGTTCCCGTATTCCATATTTATACTGTCTAGAACCCTTTTGCCTGTTTCTTTTGGATTGGTATATTGTTTTTTTTACTTTTGTGTGTATTTAATCTGTAAGAGTTTTATTACTTGTTCGTTAATATAAATAGATTGAGGAAATGAAACGAAGAATCTTTTTTCGTTCGTTGGCTTTGGGTGGAGCCGGAATGGTCTTTTCTCCGATAGCAAAAGCCGTTCCAGTAGCTGATAATAAACCAAAAACGAACTTGAAGGATGCATTGGCTGTTCCACGTACGGCACACTCCATACCTGGTAAATATCCAGGTAAAGTGGTAAAAGTGCATCATACGGATTGTATCGCAGATGGACGCCCGTCGGAAAAGATTGCATACGAAATGTTGAAAACTTGCATACTTGACCTGACCGGTACATCTGATCTGAAAACGGCATGGTCTCAGTTTGTAGGGCCGAAGGATGTGATAGGGTTGAAAGTAAATCCAATAGCAGGTAAGTTATTGTCAACTTCACATGCTTTGACAAAGTCGATTGTCCGACAATTGGAAGAAGCAGGCATTTCCCGTCAGCAAATAATCATCTGGGACCGCAGGGAAGTTGATTTGCGTGAAGCCGGTTTTACAGCCGAACAATATCCCGGAATTAAGATTGTCGGGACAGAATATCAGGATGAAAACGGTAGCTATGTAGATTCCGAAGGTAAGTTTTATGGAGAAAAACGAGTAGATAAATCACAATTTTTCTTTGTGGATATAGAAGGAGAATACGATGCTTATACCATGCCTTATATGATTAATGGCGGAAAGTATTCTTATTTTACGAAGATCTGTACGGAGATGGTTACGAAAATCATCAACGTGCCTATTCTGAAAAATGCGGGAACAACGATTACCGGTTGCATGAAGAACCTGGCTTTTGGCTCGATTACGAATACGGCTCGCCTACATGGGCAAATGTGGAACGATACTTGTGCTTCGGTTTGTGCTTTCCCTCCTTTACGTGATAAGGTGGTATTGAACATCTTGGATGGAATGATTGGATGCTTTGATGGCGGACCGGCCGCCAATCCACAGTTTATCTGTCAGTATAATTCCATACTGGCGGGAACAGATCCGGTAGCTGTTGATGTGGTGGGTTATCGAATGATTCTGGAAAAGCGAATCGCCGAAGGCGTACAAAAAGAGGAGCAGAAGGGAGCACGTGCTTTCATGGAAATGGCCGAAACGTTGGGTTTGGGTATCGCAGATCCACAGAAAATAGATTTACATGAAATAAATTTGAATGTATGATAAAAAGATTGCTTTTGGTTTGTTTGTTGTGTTTTCCTGTATGCCGGTTGAATGCACAAGAGATAACCGTAAAGCGTGAACGCGTTTTTACCGGAACCGGATTATACGGTTATATGAATGGCGGTGCAGAACAGTTTTTAGAGTATGGCGTTACGAAACTTACTGCTTATGATTTGGAGTATGAAGGAGAAGAATATGCGTTGGAAATCTATGAAATGCCAACACCGGAAGATGCGTATGGTATTTATTCGTTACACGTATTTCGATGTCAGCGAGCAGATACGTTAGGATGTATAGATTGTCTTTCCACCTATCAGTTGCAAACCGTATGCGGTAGTCAATACGTTTCGTTGGTGTTTCCTTCCGGATCAAAAAAAGCAAGAAAACAGGCAGAAGATGTTTTACGTCATTTCCTGTCCTTGTCCGGAGAGGAATCAGAAAAAATAGAATTTCCAGACGCATTTCAATCTCTTTCGCCCAAATCAGGCAAATTGAAATTCCTTCGGGGTAAGATTGGCTTGTCGGAAGTCAGCTTTTCTTTATATCATTTGTTGGAAGGAATCCAATATTCAGGTGTCTGGTTTATTGAAGAAGATGACCAATACAGGGCTATCATCTGCTTTGAAGATCCTGACCAGTTGGAAACTTTACGGAGTAAATTACCTTCTGAACAGATCTGTGATACAGGAACTCTTTTCCTGGAATATGTAGGGAAAGAAGATGAAAATGATTCGGAATCCGATGGATTATTTGGATTCTGAACGGAAAGATATAGAATGGAAGTTATATTGTGTTGAAGATGTTACAAATCTCAAACAATTATAAAATCTTCTGACTCCAATTTAGTATTTGCAATACTGTCGATATAAGAAACGGCCGATATTTATCGGCCGTTTTATTAATAGAAATTAAGGGATATATTAACGTCCTTTGTTTTTCCGTTTCTGCTGTTCCCGCAACATAGCCTGCTGTTGCCGTTGGGCCTCTTCCAGGCGAGCCATGAAACCGGATTTTTTACGGGGTTTCTTTTGGTTTTCCTGTAATTTAGCCAAAACCTTTTCCTCGTTGATACATTTGCGGAATATGTATGTTTGGATGATGGTGATCAACGTCGATACAAAATAGTAATAACTTAATCCCGATGCGTAGTTGTTGAAGATGAACAGGAACATCAACGGCATCAGGTACATCATCCATTTCATACCGGGCATCTGTTGGCTACCTCCGCTGTTGTCCATGTTGATTTTCGTATAGAGGATATTGGTGATGGTCATCAAGAGACAGAAGAGGCTGATGTGATTCCCGAAATAGGGGGTAATTAGCGGGATGTAGGTGTCCCAGCTGACAATGGCGTCGTATGAAGAGAGGTCTTTGGCCCACAAAAACGATTCTCCGCGCAACTCTATCGAGGAGGGGAAAAAGACGAACATGGCAAATAAAATGGGCATTTGCAGCAACATCGGGATACATCCGCTCATGGGGTTGATTCCGGCTCGACTGTACAAATCCATCGTTGCACGTTGTCTGTCCAGGGCTTTGTCCTGTCCCGGATAACGGGCGTTGATTTCATCTATCTGCGGTTTCAATACACGCATTCTGGCCGATGAGAGGTATGATTTATAGGTCAGCGGCGAGATAATAATCTTGATAACGATGGTCAGCAGCAGAATGATGATACCGTAATTGTCGATGAACTTGCCGAAGAAAGAGAACATCGGGATGACTACTCCGGTGTTTATCCAGCGGAAAATGCTGGCCCCTAACGGGATAAGCCTGTCTAACTGTAATTTGTAATCTTCATCGTTTTTGTTGTAGCTTTTCAGCAGCGGATAGGAGTTCGGGCCCAGGAAGATGCGGAATCCGGCCGGGTTTTCGCTGTCGGGAGAGTAGGGGATAACGGCCGTAGCAGACATCTTTTTCAGGTATTCGGGCGATTCGTGCATGACGGAAGACTCCATCGATGCCCATTCAAATTTGTTGTCCGCAATCAACGCCGAGGAAAAGAACTGGTTCTTATATCCAATCCATTTTAATGCATTGGAGACCTCCTTCTTTTCATCTTTCGAGTCGCTCAGCCGCTCTACGTCATCCACTAAATATTTGTAGTATAGGGCGCTGTTTCTCTCTTCAAACATCCTCCCTTTTTCCTGCCGGCGTACGGTCTGTTCCCAGAACATATCCAGATCGGAGGTACTGTTGGCAAGTATTTGTTCCATTCCTTTTTGTTGGATGTCCATTTTTACCATGTAGCTGTCGGCGTCGAGGCGGTAAACCAAGTCGAAATATTGATTCTGTCCTAAATCGAGTCTCATGGTTACCTGGTTGTCCCCGGTTGCGATGGGAGTAAAAAAGAGGTCGGTAGTATTGATATACCGGCTGCCGATTTTGAACAAAAATCCATATCGGTTTTCTTTTCCTTCAAAGAGGGTCAAAGTATCCCGGTTAAAACTTTTGTATTTTTTCAAGATTGCCTGGCATATCTGTCCCCCTTTATTGGAGAGGGTTAATCTGATCAGGTCGTTTTCCAGGGCCGTAAACGATTCTGTCCCTTCTACTACCGTAGCAAATGGGCCGAATTTGTTTACCAATGCCGCTTGTCGGGCAGAGTCGGATTGAATTTCCGTCAGATTGGCAATATTCTCTTGCGTCTGTTCCGCTTCAAACTCGGCAATGTTCTGTTTGGCCGCTTCTATGGCGGCAACAGAGTCGTTGTATTGTTTGGCGGCTTCTAACTGTTCGGGTGTCGGGCGGTTGAACCAACTGAACCAGATCAATACGATTCCGATAAGTAAAAATCCGAAAAGGGTATTTCTTTCCATAAAATTTATAAGTTGTCTATAATATGATTTTGTGGGATTCTGAAAAATAAATTAGCAGTAAAACCGGTGGGTTTTACCGCTAAAATTTTATTTTTGGATAGCCGCCTTGATGAAATCTACAAATAGAGGGTTCGGCTTTATGACAGTACTACCGTATTCGGGATGGTATTGTACCCCGACAAACCATTTTAACGAGGGGATTTCCACTACCTCAACCAAATGGGTATCCGGGTTTTCGCCGACACATTTCATCCCGGCTTTTTCAAATTCGTCCCGGTATTCGTTGTTGAACTCAAAGCGATGGCGATGACGTTCCTTGATGTGGGTCGTTCCGTATGCTTTTGCCGGGATGGAGTCCTCTTGCAGGATACAGTCGTATTCTCCTAAACGCATGGTACCGCCCATGTTGGAGATTGATTTTTGGCTTTCCATCAAGTCTATCACGTTGTGTTTGACATTGACCTCCATTTCCGTAGAATTGGCATCGGAATATCCCAATACGTTTCGGGCAAATTCAATTACCATACATTGCATACCCAGGCAAATACCGAACGTAGGGATGTCGTGTTCGCGGGTATATTTCAATGCGGCAAATTTACCTTCGATACCTCTCTGTCCAAATCCCGGAGCGATGATTACCCCATCCATCCCCGACAACCATTCTGCCACGTTGCTGTCGTTTACCTTTTCGGAGTGAATCAAATGCAGGTCCAGTTTACGGTCGTTGTAGGTGGCTGCTTGGAAAAGCGATTCGTTGATGGATTTGTAGGCATCAGGCAGTTCCACATATTTACCTACCAGTCCGATATGTACCGTTTCCGTGGCATTTTTCATCCGTTCCAGGAACGATTTCCACGGTTTCATCTCGGGAGTAGGCCCTACGGGCATTCCCATTTTTTTCAGAACGATCTCGTCCAGATGTTGTTTTTGCATATTCAACGGAACCTCATAGATGGAGGGTACGTCGATGGATTGTACTACTGCTGCCGGATCTACGTTACAGAACAGTGCCACCTTTTTACGTACATCGGCCGAAATTTCATGTTCTGTACGCAACACCAGAATATCGGGCTGGATACCCACCTCTTGTAGCTGTTTGACCGAGTGTTGGGTCGGTTTGCTTTTCAGCTCTTTGGCTGCTGCGATATACGGGACATAAGTCAAATGGATGCACAAGCAGTTTTTCCCCATTTCCCACCGAAGCTGGCGGACGCTTTCCAGATAAGGCAACGATTCTATGTCGCCTACGGTTCCGCCGATTTCGGTAATGACGAAGTCGAACTGTTTTTTTGTCCCGAGCAGTTTTACGTTGCGTTTTATTTCGTCGGTAATGTGGGGGATGATCTGTACCGTTTTTCCCAAATAGTCTCCCCGGCGTTCTTTGTTGATGACATTCTGGTAGATTCTACCCGTGGTGATGTTGTTGGCACGCGTAGTCTGTACATTTAAGAACCGTTCGTAATGGCCCAAATCGAGGTCGGCTTCGTGTCCGTCCACGGTCACGTAGCATTCACCGTGTTCATACGGATTTAGAGTGCCGGGATCGACGTTGATATAAGGATCGAATTTTTGAATAGTAACATTATAGCCTCTTGCCTGCAACAATTTGGCTACCGATGCGGAGATAATCCCTTTCCCTAACGAAGAAACAACTCCTCCTGTAACAAAAATGTACTTGGTTTCCACTTTTTATAATTTTGTTCGTTTGTTTGCGTAGATAATTTTAAGTCGCAAAAATAGGAAAAAAACTCCATAAAAGAGAAAATCCACCTTAAATTATCCGTTAAGTTATAATAAATAAACGGGCAATAAATAATCAATATAATCAGGTATATTATCCGTAAAAATATAAAAATGTTAAAACCGTAATGGTTATCTTTGTAACCTGATATTATTTATAAATTTGCAAATATTTAGATTTTGTAAAAATGAGAGCTGTATTAATTGTAACCTTTTTTGTCGGTATGGTGCATTGGGCGGAAGCAGCATTGGCCGGATATTCTCATTTGCATTATAATTTACCTTCTGTTGTTCCCGACTCTACGGTTACCGAAGAGGACGATGGCATTTTATTTTTTGACGAGACACTGCCCGATACAATTATTTTGTTGGATGACGAGGGGAATATATATACCCATGAAGACTCCATAATAGACAGTTTAAAGCGGGAAGTAGAAAAAAATACACCTCTTTACATAGAAGACGATTCTATCATTTATATAGATGATAATTCTATACAAGAAGATTCAGCTTTTCAAGATATAATTGTACAAGGAGACTCTCTTTTGGACGATTCTGTGAAAAATGATAGCATCATTGTCTTGCATGATAGTGTCGTGGGAGTGAATGATACGATTCTGGGCGGACAAGGTGTGCTGGTTGCGCATCCCGAAAAATCAGATTCTTTGGCCGCTCCGGTTATGAGTGCTGCCGAACAGATGGCAGAAATAGAGCGCCTGGCGCGCATTAAGGCCGATTCTATCGTAAAGGCAGATACCGCCATGATAGACTTTACCAAGAACATGAAATACAACGATGTCAAGAAATACATGACCATCTTGCCCGAGGAGGTAAAACTGCCGCCCGAGATGCAAGCCATTTTGGATAGGCCCAATATCCCCGAAGGTTACGAACGATATACCTCTTACGAAGATACCATCATTGTAAATCCGTTGTTTTTGCCATTGACATTCAATGGGAACGAGTTGGATTCTACTATAAACTTCGTACAAAAAAGATACGAAAATAAGTCTCCTTATCGCTTGAACGATCCTATCCCCGATTGGTTGAAAAAGAGTATGAGGCAGGATTCTGTAAATAGAGAGATCCGTCGATATGCCATTAACTATTTTACCTCTACGGTAAAATACGATGCCCGTTTTGCTCCCAAGGCTCCTGAGATCAAACAGGTGGAGGCTGCCGGGACATTGCAGGATTATGTCGAAGTGCAGAAAAAAGAGGTAAAAGTGGAGCCTGTTACTACCAAGAAAGTAACAGTAAGTTATTGGAAGACCAAAATGACCAGTAGTTTACAATTCGCACAAGGAAGTTATACTTCCAATTTCGGGAAAAATAAGGATTATATAAATCTTACCAGTTCTCAGGTGTTTCGGCTTGATTATAATCCATTCAGTAAAATAGAATTCCATTTGGATGCCACCTGGAACCTGAATCTGGCCACGGCAGCAGGAGATACGGTCCGTTCTATTCGAATAGGGAACGATCAATTTAGTATGAATACTTCGTTAGGTTTGAAGGCGTTTTTAAAGGGATGGAGTTATACTCTTTCGTCTTCCTTCCGTACGCGGTTCACTAATGACTATCCGACCAATTCCCGGGATAAAACATCTGGATTCCTTTCTCCCGGATTCTTCTCGTTAGGCCTTGGGCTAACGTACAATTACCAAACCAAGAACCAGAAATTCAATATATCCATTACTGGTAACCCGTTATCCTATCAGTTAAACTTTGTAAGGCATAAAGATAAGGATAAGATCAATCCCCAGTGGCATGGAATTCCGCATGGGAACTTGTCTCAGGCATTTGGTTCCAGTATTTCAGCATCGTGGGGGTGGCAGATGTTTAAGACGTTGAGATGGGATATGTGGTCGCAGTACAATACGAATTATGAATATGTAAATTTCCTTTTCCGAAATACATTCAATTTGCAATTAACCAAATTATTATCTACTCGGTTCTATATCGATACAGAATACAACGATACCTGGATACCGGATCATCGGTATAAACATACGAGAATTTATGAAACGCTCAGTTTCGGATTCAATTATACGTGGTAAAGTTGGATCAAAATATAGAAAATAGCCGATGTATCATCGGCTATTTTTATTTCCAGTCATAGCGACTGTTTGCCGTAAATAAAAATTGCCTACCTTTGCGTTTGAAAAACGAGGGGGTATGATTTGTGATAAATGTTGATGGGTTACCGAATTGAAAATAATTTATCTATAACCGTGTCGTTTCATTTAATGTTAGGAAATCGAAGTTGGGAATAGGTTTGAGCCTATTTATGAGTGAAATAACAACCATAATAAGAGCTTTTGTATGAGCGATCAACCGGATGTTCATGATTTATTGAATTTTTTATTGGAATATGCCACTACGTTGATGGGAGTTGGTGTGCATACCTCCCGAATCGTGCGGAATACGTCTCGTATTGCCTCCCGTTTCGGATATGTAACGGATATTACTATCTTTCAGAAGACGATTATTATGAGTATTCGCAGCAAAGAGAGTCTTCGGGTGTACAGTTCGGTGAAACGGACCAAAGTGCTGGCCCTTAATTTCCGCATAAATTCCAATCTGAGTGCATTGAGTTGGCGTGCATACGATGAACAGTTGTCGTTGCCACGGATCAAGGAACTTTACAACGAGATCATGGCCGAAAAAAATATGTCGCGGTGGTGGGTATTGATTTTGGTCAGTTTTGCCAATGCTGCGTTTTGCCGATTGTTTATGGGCGATGTTTGGGCTATGGGAGTGGTTTTTGTGGCCACGTTGGTTGGCTTTTTTATCCGGCAGGAGATGATGCGGCATCATGTCAATCATCATTTCGTGTTTGTTACGTCTGCTTTTGTCGCTTCGCTTATAGGTAGTTTGTCTATTTTTATACCGGCTTGTACCACGCCGCAGATAGCATTGGCCACCAGTGTACTCTATCTGATACCGGGTGTCCCGTTGATTAACTCCATTATTGACATCATAGAAGGTCATGTCCTGGTTGGATTTACCAGGTTTGTGAACGCATGTATGCTCATTATTTGTATTGCCGTGGGGCTCTCTTCCACTTTGTTGTTAATAGGAATAGATTCATTATGAACATAGAATTTTTAGAAGCGGTTATCTTTGACGGATTGTTTGCTGCGGTAGCGGCTATCGGTTTTTCCGTAATCTCCAATCCACCCCGAAAGGCAATTTATGTCTCTGCCCTTTTGGCGGCGGTGGGACACAGTTTGCGCTTCTTTTTGATGCGTAACACCTCCCTGGATATCGGGATGGCCTCTTTTTTTGCCGCTTTTGCTATCGGGTTGCTTAGCATCTTGTTTGCGAAGATCATCCGATGTCCTGCCGAGGTTTTTTCTTTCCCTTCATTATTGCCGATGATACCAGGGATGTATGCCTATAAAACCGTTTTAGGACTGGTAAAATTTATGCAATATGCAAACGATGATACCTCGGCCGCTATCATGGTCGATATTTTCCGAAACGGCATTACCACCGTATTTGTTCTCTTTGCGTTGGTTATCGGAGCTGCTATTCCGATGTTTATTTTCTATAAACAGTCGTTTATGATGACCCGTTTGTTGAAATAGGCTCGATCTATTTTCTTTAATACTACAAATCAAGGTGATTAATTTATACCCCCTCTCTGTTGGAAAAACAGAGAGGGGGTATAAATGTTTTTTGTATTGAGGGATAGACTTGTCCGGAATATCCGTTAAAGAGGATATTCTTCAAAAGCATACAGCACCGTGGACAGGTAGCGCTCTCCGGTATCGGGTAATAGTACAACAATATTTTTCCCTGCGTTTTCGGGCTGTTGGGCTAATTGTACAGCTGCATAGGTGGCTGCTCCGGCCGATATGCCTACCAATAATCCCTCTTGTTGCGACAATTCTCGGCTGGTACGAATGGCATCGTTGTCCTTCACCCGGATAATCTGGTCCACAACGGAAGCGTTGAATGTCTTGGGAACGAATCCGGCACCGATTCCTTGTATCTTGTGCGCTCCGGCGTCTCCTCCCGATAGTACGGGAGAACTGTCCGGTTCTACACCGACGATACGGATGTTCGGATTGTGTTTTTTTAATCCGGCACCTACCCCGGATAATGTACCGCCTGTACCTACTCCGGCCACGAATATGTCGATCTTTCCATCGGTGTCTCGCCAAATCTCTTCGGCAGTTGTCCGGACGTGTGTTGCCGGGTTGGCCGGGTTTTCAAACTGTTGCAGGATGATGCTGCCAGGGATGGATTGCCGTAACTCTTCTGCCTTTTCTATGGCTCCTTTCATTCCTTTTGCTCCTGGGGTCAGAATTAATTGGGCGCCTAATGCTTTCAATAAATTTTGACGCTCTACACTCATGGTTTCGGGCATGGTCAGTATCAGACGGTATCCTTTTACGGTCGATACCCACGCCAATCCGACCCCTGTATTTCCGCTGGTGGGTTCTATGATAACGGCTCCGGGTTTTAATAAACCTTTTGTCTCGGCATCTTCAATCATGGAAAGAGCAATGCGATCCTTTACGCTGCCTCCGGGATTAAAAAACTCTATTTTGGCCATCAGGGTGGCGTTTAATCCTTTGTTTACATTGAATCGGGTGAGTTCCAACAACGGGGTATTCCCGATCAGTTCCGTAAGATTTTTGGCAATAGAAGTCATCTTTAATATGTGTTTTGACTATTTATGGATACAAAGATACACAGTATAAAGTTTATGAAAAACACCCTAAATAGAGTATATTAAATCTTTTTTGTTTTCGATGGGGGTGAGAAAGATTTTTTTGTAAAAGGAGGAGCGTAAAACAAAAAGAGACGGATGTTCCTTCCGCCTCTTTTTTGTTATGTGTTGGGTATGTTGTTTTTAAATGATGTTCAACCGTTTAAAACATTTGTTGATCTTTTCAAGAGCGATGTTTACCTGGTCGTAAGTGTGGGTAGCCATTAACGAGAAGCGGATGAGGGTACTGTCCGGAGCCACGGCAGGAGCCACTACCGGATTTACAAAAATACCTTCCTCAAACAGGTCGCGGGTTACTTGGAATGTTTTTTCGTTGTTTCTTACGAACAGGGGAATAATCGGAGTGGATGTGTTTCCGATTTCACATCCCATATTCCTGAATCCATCCAATGCGTAATGTGTAATGTCCCACAAATGGGCAATACGTTCGGGTTCGTTTTCCATGATGTCCAACGCAGCCGATACCGCAGCTGTCGATGCCGGGGTAATGCTGGCGCTGAATATGTATGAACGGGCGTTGTGGCGTATATAGTTGGCTGTAATGGCGTCTGTTGCGATGAATCCTCCCAAGGAAGCGAAAGATTTACTGAATGTACCCATGATCAGGTCCACATCGTTAGTTACCCCGAAATGGTTGCAAGTACCACGGCCTTGCCGTCCGAATACTCCGATACCATGTGCTTCGTCAACCATGACCGATGCGTTGTATTGTTTGGCCAGTTTGACGATTTCCGGCAGAGGTGCAACATCGCCCTCCATGGAGAAGACACCGTCCACTACGATTAGTTTTATTTTGTCTTCCGGACATGATTTCAGTACCTTTTCAAGTGAATTCATGTCGTTGTGCTTGAATTTCAGGGGAGTGGAGAAAGAAAGGCGTCGCCCTTCAATAATTGAAGCATGATCCAGTTCATCCCATATGATGTAATCTTCACGTCCCGTTAAACAGGAAACTACCCCCAAATTAACCTGAAATCCGGTGGAAAATATAATAGCCTCTTCCTTACCTACAAATTTGGCCAATCTTTTTTCAAGAGCCAGGTGCATATCCAATGTGCCATTTAAGAAACGCGACCCGGCGCAACCTGTTCCGTATTTTTTGATGGCAGCAATAGCCGCTTCCTTGATTTTGGGATGATTCGTTAAGCCTAAATAACTGTTCGACCCGAACATCAGGACTTTCTTCCCGTTGATAATGACCTCCGTATCTTGATCGCTTTCGATAGCCCTGAAATAGGGATATACACCCTGCGCTTTTATCTTTTGAGGTATGTCGAATCTGGCTAATTTGGTTTGCAGTAAATTCATGATTATGATCTCAATTTACAGATTATCATATGTTATTATGAATAGAATTTGCCTTGGAAAAGATATAGACCAAAACAGGCCAGCAAAAGTAGTTATTTTATTTTATTTGTCGTAATTTTTACTTGTCTTTTTTTGCGTTTCGTTATATGTATTCTGTTCTTACGGCTATCATAAGGAATATCGGGAAATAGTGTTATTTTTGTGCCGGAATAAAATGGCGAGCAACAACAGATTTTATGAGTGTGTCGAGAAAAAAAGTATTAGCGATCATTAATCCCATATCGGGGACAAGGGCAAAAACGGATATCCCGCAAGCCTTGCGGCATGAAATCGATTCGGATAAATTTGATTTGGAAATCGTTTATACCGAATATGCCGGACATGCCACGGTGTTAAGCAATCAGGCGGTAGAGAGACAATATGCCTATGTCTTGTCCGTCGGAGGGGATGGTACTTGTAACGAAATTGCCAAAACATTGATACATACCGACACGGTTTTGGGTATTATCCCCACCGGATCGGGCAACGGTTTGGCCCGGCATTTGGGTATTCCCATGAAAACGCAGGATGCCATAAAGTTGGTCAATGCAGAATATTCGGTAACCGTAGATTATTGTTTGGCCAATGAACAGGTCTTTTTTTGTACCTGCGGGGTCGGGTTCGATGCACTGGTCAGCTTGCGTTTTGCCAAGGATAAACGTCGAGGTGGATTGACTTACGTACAGAAAGTGATAGAGTCGTATTTACGGTATAAGCCCGAAACGTACGAGTTGATCAGCGAAGAGGGAGCTATTCGGGAAAAGGCTTTTTTGATTGCTTGTGCCAATACCTCGCAGTATGGCAATAACGCCTATATAGCCCCTCATGCCAATATGCAGGATGGCAAGATAGACATTACCGTAGTAAAACCTTTTCCTCCCCTTGAAGTGGGTACTCTGGCGATACAGTTGTTCACCAAAACCATCGATCGAAATACGAATATAAAAACGTTTGAAAGTTCCAAGGTAACGATTGTCCGGGAACGTTCCGGAGTGATGCATCTGGATGGCGAACCTGTTTTGATGCCCGACAAGATAGATATCCGTTGTATCTCGGGAGGATTGAACGTGCTTGTCTCAAACCGAAAGCGGAAGCCGTCGATCATAGAGCCTATCCAGACGGCGATTCTGGATCAGATAGATGGAGTAAAACAAGAGTTGGGAATTTAAGAAAAATAGAAAGGCGTTTGAGTTGTAAAACAAACGCCTTTCAACATTTATATATCGTCTATTTTTTCGTTGCATTTCCTTTGGTGTCGAATAGAATCTCTTGTTTTGAGGAGAATCCGATTTCCACTTCGTATCCGTGCGTTGTCCTTCGGAGTATTGTAACCGGTTTGGTAGGGTATGTTGAGATGAGGTAGGAGAATATTCCGGCCGGTAATGTATCGAATAGGGCTATCGGGAAAGGATTTCTTTTTACGTCAACCTCTTGCCAGAGCCCTTGCGGGTTGAAATAGATCTCTCCTTGGTTAAGAAAGTTTACTTTGTATGTTTTGTCCTTGGTGTCGAGCGTGATGGAGGAGATAGAATCAAGCGAGAAATATTCGTCGCTAAAAGATTGTGCCGTTGCTGGCAAATCTTTTAGCGCTATCCTCTCCCGATTTTGGCAAGCAGGCATGATATTCAGAAAGATGAACGAAATAAATAGTACAGCAAAAAATAATCTGGTTTTCATAAATCCTTTGTCTTATCCCGGTATAACGTTTTTGTCCGTGATTTGTTTATACTCGGGGAAGGTCTGGCCCTGTCTATTTTTACGATTATAATCCATCGTTGTAAAGCCAGAATCGTAAAAAATAATTATATTTGCTACTTTGAACGCAATGTAGAATTCCGAAGGCAACTTGCGGATTTATAGCCAGAAAATAAAATTAAAACACATACTTATGAAATTTATCGTATCCAGTACAGCTCTTTTATCCCATTTACAGGCAATCAGCCGAGTGATTAACTCGAAAAATACCATGCCTATCCTTGATAACTTTTTGTTTAATCTACGGGGAAATAGGTTGACCATGACCGCATCCGACCAGGAAACCACCATGACAACCGAGATCGATGTTATCGAAGCCGAAGGAGAAGGAATGTTCGCCGTGTCGGCAAAAATCCTGTTGGACCCCTTGAAAGAGTTACCCGACCAACCGCTTACTTTTGAGATAAACGACAGCAACCTGGAAATCTTTTTATATTTCCAAAACGGGAAATATAACTTTATCGGGGTTAATGGCGATGAGTATCCCCGCAAGTCGGAACTCGGCGAAGGAGCCGTATCCCTTACGTTAAGCGCCTCGGCCTTATTGAATGGTATTAACCGGACGCTGTTTGCTACGGCCGACGATGAATTGCGTCCGATTATGAACGGTATCTTCATCGATATTCATCCCGAAGATGCCTATTTTGTAGCATCCGACAGCCATAAATTGGTGCGTTACAAAAATGTAACCGTAAAAGCAGGCATCGATGCCGCATTCATTTTACCCAAGAAACCGGCCAATCTGTTGAAAAACATATTGCCGAAAGAACAGGGAGACGTAACTATTACCTTCGATAACCGCAATGCGCGGTTTACCCTCTCCAATTTCGAGTTGAACTGCCGGTTGATCGAGGGGCGTTATCCCAATTATGCGTCGGTGATACCGCAAAACAACCCCAATCGTCTCATTATAGACCGTTCCTCGTTTACCAATGCTTTGCGTCGTGTCTCTGTATTTTCAAGCCAATCCAGCAATTTGGTAAAGTTGCAACTTAGCAATAATCAGGTGGTGGTTTCGGCACAGGATATAGATTATTCTACCTCTGCCGAAGAGAGCATTACGTGCAGCTACGACGGCGATGACATGAATATCGGGTTCAAATCGACGTTCCTGGTAGAGGTATTGAACAATATCTCCTCGCAGGAGGTCTCCATCGAATTGTCCGATCCTTCTCGTGCCGGATTGATTCTGCCGATGGAAAACCAACCCGACGAAGATTTGCTTATGTTGTTGATGCCCATGATGTTGAATGACTTTTAATGCCGGAATAAAATAAACAGCAAGCTATTTGAAAGTAAACATTGATGGATCGGAAGTCTCCAAAACCATGCGGGTCAATCCCGAACGGCCTATCCCGGAAGAGGCCACGCGTGTACATGGAATCAGCGATGCCGATGTAGCCGATTGTCCGACGTTCAAGCAGATTGCCCGTTCTCTGGCCAATGAGATCGAGGGATGCGATTTGGCCGGTTTCAACTCAAACCGTTTCGACATACCGTTGTTGGTAGAAGAGTTCTTGCGGGCAGGAGTCGATATTGATCTGACCAAGCGGAAAATGATAGATGTACAGACGATATTCCATAAAAAAGAGCAGCGGACCCTTTCGGCCGCATACAAATTCTATTGCGGGCTTGATTTGGACAATGCCCACTCTGCCGAGGCCGATACACGGGCCACGTATGAAGTGTTGAAAGCCCAACTGGACCGTTATCCCGATTTGGAAAACGATATGGGTGTGTTGGCAGAATACTCCTCTCACAATCGGAATGTCGATTTTGCCGGTCGGTTTATATACGATGACAACCATGTCGAGATTTTTAATTTCGGCAAATACAAAGGGCGTCCGGTAGCCGAGGTTTTGCGTACGGATACCGGTTATTATGGATGGATCATGCAGGGAGACTTTGCATTGGATACCAAAAACGTATTGACCCGTATCAAATTGCGGGATTTTAACAAATAGCGGGATTTATGAAAGGAAAAAAAATCGTATTGGGCATTACCGGAAGTATCGCCGCCTATAAAGCCGCCTACCTGGTTCGGGCTTTTATAAAAAAAGGAGCAGAGGTACAAGTGGTCATGACCCCATCGGCCAAAGAGTTTATAACTCCTGTTACGATGTCAGCATTGACCGGTAAACCCGTTGTAAGTGAGTTCTTTGCAGCCAACGATGGTACGTGGCACAGCCATGTAGATTTGGGCCTCTGGGCCGACGCCATGGTCATAGCGCCGGCTTCGGCCAATACGTTGGGGAAAATGGCCCACGGCGTAGCCGACAATATGCTGGTAACCTGTTATCTCTCTTGTAAAGCCCCGGTATTCATCGCTCCGGCCATGGACCTGGATATGTTTGCCCATCCCTCGACACAACGGAACTTGGAGTTGTTACGGTCGTACGGAAATCATATTATTGAACCTGCCGAAGGCGAGTTGGCCAGCCATTTGCAAGGCAAGGGCCGCATGGAAGAACCCGATCGGATTGTCGAAATCGTATCCTCTTTTTTCGCTTCCGAGCAGCGATTACAAAAAAAAAAGATTGTTATAACAGCCGGTCCCACTTATGAGAAGATAGATCCCGTACGTTTCATCGGAAACTACTCATCCGGGAAAATGGGATTTGCCCTGGCCGAAGTTTGTGCAGAACGAGGGGCCGAGGTCGAGCTGGTGGCAGGGCCTGTGTCATTGAAAACCGTTCATCCGGCTATTCGCCGAACAAACGTAGAGTCGGCACAAGAGATGTACGATGCCGTTATCCGGCTGTATCCCGATGCCGACGCCGCCATTATGTGTGCCGCCGTGGCCGATTACCGACCACAAGAGAGAGCCGAGAAAAAAATAAAACGGAATACCGACGATATGACCTTGACGTTGGTTCCCAATCCGGATATTGCTGCTGCTTTGGGAAAAATAAAACGTCCGGAGCAGTTGTTGGTAGGGTTTGCCCTTGAAACAGATAATGAAGAGCAGAACGCCCTCTCTAAGATGCAGCGGAAGAATCTTGATTTCATTGTTTTGAATTCCTTACAAGAACCCGGAGCCGGATTCCGTTGCGATACCAATCGCATCACGATTCTGAGTCGGGATGGAGAAAAACAGACATTTGGTTTGAAATCCAAAAAAGAGGTAGCTGGCGATATTGTCGATAAACTCATAGAAAAACTCCATTTGTAATTGTTTGACAATTCATTATGTTAAAAAAATTATATATCCAGAATTATGCCTTGATCGATAGCCTGGAAATAGCGTTTCATCAGGGGCTGTCAGTCGTTACGGGAGAGACAGGTGCCGGTAAATCGATTATTCTGGGAGCCATCGGTTTGATTCTGGGACAGCGGGCCGATACAAAAAGTGTCAAGAACGGAGCAACCCGTTGCCTGATAGAGGGGACATTCGATCTTGCAGCTTATGGATTAGAATCCTTTTTTGAAGAGAATGATCTCGAATACGAACAAGGCATTTGTTTGATGCGTCGCGAGCTTACCTCTACGGGAAAATCTCGCGCCTTTATCAACGATACGCCGGTAACGTTGGCCCAGATGAAAGAGTTGGGTTCCCGGTTGCTCGATATCCACTCTCAACATCAAAACTTGCTTCTGGGCGATACTCGTTTTCAGCTTAATGTGTTGGATATCTGGGCGCAAGATAAGACCGTTTTGCCGCAATATAAGGTCGCTTTTGCCGAGTATAAACGGTTGTCCCGACAATTGGAAATCCTGAAAGAAGAGGCGGCACAAGCCCGCCAAGAAGAAGATTACATCCGTTTCCAATACCAGCAATTGCAAGAAGCCTCCCTTCAAGAAGGCGAGTTGGAAGAGTTGGAAGATGAACAGCAAACATTGACGCACGCCGAAGAGATAAAACATTCGCTCTTTTCGGTCAGCGAAATCTTGTTGGGAGAAGAGAGAGGCATTTTGTATGCGTTGAAAGATTCATCCGACAAGTTATCGGCGCTAACCCGAGTTTATCCCAAAATAGCGGAGTTGGCCGATCGGATGCAATCCGATCTCATTGACCTGAAAGATATAGCCTCCGAGATTGATAATGAACAGGAGCGCGTTACCTTCGATTCGGAACGTTCTACCTATGTGCAGGAGCGGCTGGACACCTTGTATGCGCTGTTGCAAAAGCACCGGATGAATAGCATAACCGAATTGTTGAACCTGCAAGAACAGTGGGGCGAAAAACTGTTGTTGATAGACGATTCGGATATCCGTATCAGCGAATGTGAGAAAGCCCTTTCGCTGTGTCGCAAAAGAGTAGAGGCGCTGTCCGAACAGCTTTCGGCTTTGCGGCATCAAGCAGCCGATGAGTTCCGGGAGTCGTTGACGCAGGTGGTACGTCCGTTGGGGATGCCCAACATCCGGTTCGATCTACTCTTTTCTCCGAAACCCTTTGATGAATCGGGAGCCGAGGATGTTCAGTTTATGTTCTCCGCCAATAAGAACCAGCCGTTACAGCCTGTTTCAGAAACGGCCTCCGGAGGAGAGATTTCCCGATTGATGCTCTGTATAAAGGCGCTGATTGCCGGGAAAATAGCCTTGCCTACGATTATTTTTGACGAAATAGATACGGGTGTATCCGGGGAGATTGCCGACAAGATGGGCAATATCATGTGCGATATGTCCCGTTATATGCAGGTGATGGCTATTACCCATTTGCCTCAGGTAGCAGTAAAAGGCAATAGACATTACAAGGTATATAAGACAGACCAGGACGAGCATACCGTTACCCGTATTGTCGCATTGACAGAAGCAGAGCGTATCGAAGAGATTGCGAGGATGTTGAGTGGAGCAGAAATGACTGCCGCAGCCTTGGATAATGCCCGGGCACTATTGAAAAATGTACAACAAAAAGCAGACCATGGAAAAAAATGAAATGATATTCGGTATTCGTGCCGTTATCGAAGCGGTAGAGGCCGGGAAAGAGATCGATAAAGTTTTGGTGAAAAAAGAGTTGCAGGGCGATTTGGCAAAAGAGCTCTTTTCGGTGTTGAAAAAGGCCGGAGTTTTGATGCAAAAAGTTCCGGTAGAGCGGTTGAACCGCATTACCCGAAAGAACCATCAGGGAGTGGTGGCATTCATCTCATCGGTAACCTATCAATCGCTGGAAAATCTGATCCCCGGTTTATACGAGGAGGGAAAAGTTCCCTTGCTGGTTGTACTTGACGGCGTAACGGACGTGCGTAATTTCGGCGCCATAGCGCGTACGTGCGAGTGTGCAGGCGTTCATGCCATTGTCATCCCGCAGCGAGGCAGCGTTACCGTAAATGCCGATGCCGTAAAAACCTCCGCAGGAGCTCTGCATACATTGCCTGTTTGCCGAGAACGTAGCCTGCACGAGGCACTCCGTTTCTTGCAAAACAGCGGGATTCAGTTGGTGGCGGCTACCGAAAAAGCCGACCAAAATTACACGGAGGTCTCCTATGCAGACCCGACGGCCATTATTTTAGGTGCGGAAGATGCTGGAATCTCGGCCGACAGTTTGAGAATCTGCGACCAGATGGTTAAGATACCCCAGTTCGGTACAATCGGTTCTTTAAATGTTTCAGTGGCTGCTGGTGTGATGATCTATGAAGCCGTTCGCCAACGAATGGTATAGGAGCAAAGGTTGTCTCTTATATATGTACTATATCAACCGTTAAAAGTTGGGTAAAACGTCAGACGTATCGGGGAAAGCGACTATGCGACAAGATCATTCTTGCGTTTTTTCCATAATTGGTAACTGTTGATGATGTTCTGCCACAATACGTACGAGGCCGGCCCGATAGAAGCCAACGGGTTTAAATATACCTGAGCCATCCAGATAGCAAGGATCGTATTTTTCTGTCCCAATCCCTGTCCTCCGGCAACGGTGTTGTTGTAATGTCTGCCGATGTGTCGGCCCAAGATAAACTGTGATACGCATATAACCAAAGCACAGCAGGCAATCCAAATCTCTTTTTGATAGTTGGCACTGTTTTGTGCGGCGATGAAAGATACCGTTTTTCCGGTTACCACAGCCAGCGAGACAGACCACATATAAAAAGAGAGCATCTGGGCATTGTATAATTTCCGGTGTACGGCGGGAAATGTCTTTTGCAATAACAGCGCGCAAACAAAAGGTAAGATAAGCAGGCTCCCCACCTGTTTGAAGATGTACAGGAAAGAATCCACAAACTCCATCTCGCTGTGAGTGCCAATAAAAGAGAAAATCACAGGGGCGACAAACGCAATGCTCAGGCTACTGACCAGACTGTATGTGGCCAAGGTAGAAACCCTTCCGCCCAACATCCCGGTAATGACAGCTGCTGCCGTAGCCGTAGGAGCCAATATGCAGATAAAAGCCCCCTCGGCCACTATGGGATCGAGAAAATAAAACAACCAGAATACCAGAAGACTTCCGAAAATTTGTATGGCGATAAGCCATAAGTGCAGGTGGGAGATGCGTATATCCC
>CASGEW010000006.1 GCA_949300615.1 uncultured Bacteroidales bacterium | reverse complement strand
TAAAGAGTTTAACGATCCGCTTGTCGGGGCTACCGTTCAAATCGAGGGATCGGTTACCGGAGCGGTAACCGACATCGACGGAAATTACCGGATCGAAGATGTTAAGCCAGGCACCTATACCCTCTCTGTTCAATATATTTCGTACAAAACAGCATTGGTAAACGATGTAGTGGTAAAGGCCGGAGAGGAGTCAACCGTAGATATACAACTGGTGAGCGATAGCGAAAATCTGGAAGAGGTGGTGGTCTCCGCGCAGGTGAGCCGTAATACCGAAACGGCGATTGTAAACAATACTCAGCAGAGTTATTTGGTACAGTCGGGAGTGTCTGCCCAGCAAATTGTCAAGACACAAGACCGGGATGCTTCGGAAATAGTTCGGCGTATTCCCGGAATATCTATCTTAGATGGGAAATTCGTGATGGTCAGGGGTTTGTCGCAACGTTATAACAACGTGTGGATTAACAACGGAGGGATTCCCAGTTCGGAAGCCGATTCAAGAGCCTTTTCGTTCGATATTTTACCCAGTTCCCAGATAGATAATATGATTGTGGTGAAATCTCCGGCACCCGAATTGCCTGCCGATTTTTCGGGAGGATTTATAAAAATAGAGACCAAAAGTTTTCCTACCAAGAATACGTTTGATGTATCGTTCAGTACCAGCCTCAACGATCGGACCCATTTTTCGCGGTTCTATCAGAACCCCGGTAGCGGTACCGATTTTTTAGGTTTTGATAATGGAAAGCGGGGAATATCGGGCGGCTTCAATTCTCGTTTGGATAACGGCAATACCGCCGCAGTTACCGAATTTACCCAGACAGGATTCAATAACGACTGGTCGGTAAAACGGATTACGCCGCTACCCGATATGCGCCTGAATGCATCGTTGAACCGAATCTACAAAGATGGAGACGGGCGTCAGTGGGCCCTTACCTCGGCGTTGAACTATACCAATTCGTATAAAACCTATACCGATATGTTGAATGCGCGTTACAGTACCTATAACGATGTGAACGACAAGCCCGACTATGTGAATCGTTACACCGACAATCAATATAACCACGACAACCGTTTGGGAGCGATGTTGAATGTGGCTTTTTCTCCCAATCTGCATGATCGGTATGAATTCAAGAATACGTTTAACCAGTTGGGTAAAAACCGCTATACCTCTCGCAACGGTTACCAGTACATCAGCGGAATGTATGTGCAGGAGCGTCAGGAGTATTATTACTCTTCTCGTACCATTTACAATGGTCTCTTTTCTGGCGACCATGAATACGGTGCCAATAATCTGGATTGGAATATCGGTTATGCCTATGCCAACAGGATGCAGCCCGACCGCCGTATTATCGACCGTCAGGAGAATGGCTTTGTCGGGGATGCTCATTACGGGGAGCTACGTATAGATCAGAATGACATAGAACGCGAATCGACCAAACTGAATGAGTATATATTCCCGGGTAGTGCCAATTACGAACGCGCGTTTTCGTTGGGTGATTTGAACCTTACCTTCAAAACGGGAATATACGGAGAATATCGTACCCGCAAATACCAAACGCGTTCTTTCAATTATCGTTGGGATGCGGAAAATTTGCCGGACGGATTTGAATATCAGGATGTCGTCAACCAGATTCTGGTGCCGGAAAATTATGCGGCAGACAAACTCTATATTTATGAAGAAACAGACAATTGCGATAATTATTCAGGAGACAACCGGTTGATAGCCGGATACATAAGCGCCAATATCCCGGTAGGTCAGTTTAATATTTATACAGGAGTCCGGTATGAAAACAACGATATGAAGCTCACCAGTTATACGTCCAGTACCGAGTTCCGTACCAAAGACCGTCATTACCGGGATGCACGTTTTTATCCCTCTGTCAATACGGTTTATAAATTGACCGAAAAACAACAGCTCCGGTTGGCGTATGGTACCTCTGTAAATCGTCCCGAGTTTAGGGAAGTTTCCCCGTCGGTGTACTATGATTTTGATTTGTTCAGCGACGTAAAGGGAAATCCGAATCTGAAAACAGCATTTATCCAGAATGCCGATTTGCGGTATGAGATTTATCCCGGGCAAGGGGAGATGATTTCGGTTGCTCTGTTTTACAAACATTTCAAGAATCCCATAGAGTGGACCTACCTGGATGCCGGTGGCAGTTATACCTATACGTTTGAAAATGCCCGTTCGGCCAACAACTACGGTATAGAGGTAGATGTCCGAAAAAATCTCGGGTTTATCGGTCTTCCTGATTTTAGTTGGAATTTCAACGGAGCATTGATTAAAAGCAAGGTAGATTTTGATGCCGGTAGCCTCGAAAGCGACCGAGCCATGCAGGGACAATCTCCCTACCTGATCAATACCGGGATTTTCTATTATAATCAGAAAAGGCAGATCAACGCCAACGTGTTGTATAACCGTATCGGAAAGCGTATTATCGGCGTGGGTCGGGTCGATACCAGCAGCGGTTCGACTATCAACAACGATATTCCCGATGCATACGAAATGCCACGGAATGCCATCGATGTAAATTTCAGTAAAAAGTTTTCAAAAGGGTGGGAGTTGAAAGCCGGGATAAAAGATGTTCTGGCAGAAAAGGTAACGTTTAAGCAATTCCCTAAATTTTACGATTCCGAAGGGAATTTGCAGGAACGTCAGCAAACCACCAAACAGTACCGTCCCGGCAGGACATTTTATATCGGAATAAGTTATACGTTGTAATAATTTCAATTTGATTGTTTAACCAAAAATGAAAGAGATGAAAAAAGTGAAATTTTTAAGTTGGTTACTGTGTATGTCGTTCATGTCTGTTTCATTTATCGCCTGTGATAAAGATTCCGATAACGGCGGAGGTGATGATGGCGGCGATGATTCGGGAAATGCTATCCTGTTTGCCGATGGCACACAAATCGGTAACGGCGATAAAGAGTTTGATATTATCGGGAAACATACCCTGAAAAAAGGAACCTATGTGATGAAAGGATGGTGCTATGTTACCGAAGGATCGGAACTGACCATTGAGCCGGGAACCGTAATAAAAGGCGACAAAGGGACCAAAGCTGCGTTGATTGTAGAGCCGGGTGGAAAGGTGATTGCCAAAGGAACGGAAACAGCGCCGATTGTTTTTACATCCAATCAACCTGTCGGGTCTCGTAAACCGGGCGATTGGGGTGGTCTGATTATCTGCGGGAAAGCACCCAACAACAATACCAAGATGACGATAGAAGGAGGTCCGCGTACGGAACATGGCGGTAACGATGCCAACGATAATTCGGGTATATACAGTTATATTCGGGTAGAGTTTGCCGGATTTCCTTTTGAAACGGACCAGGAGATAAATGGGGTGACATTTGCCTCTGTGGGAAAATCTACACAAGTAGATCATATCCAGGTTTCGTATTCAAACGACGATTCGTTTGAGTGGTTTGGTGGAGCTGTAAACGGTAAATACCTGGTGGCATATCACGGCTGGGACGATGAATTTGATACCGATAACGGATTCTCCGGAAATTTACAGTTTTTGTTAGGAGTGCGTCATCCCAAGATTGCCGATACCTCTTTGTCCAATGGGTTTGAATCGGATAATAACAAGGATGGAACGGCTGCGATTCCCATGACCGGTTGTGTGTTCAGTAATGTAACGTTTGTAGGCCCGGTTGGTCAAGCGGACGATTTCTCCAATACGACCGACTATATCACAGCCGGAGAGATGAATCCTAAAAACGGTTCTAAACTCGGAACCTTTCAGGCGGCTATGCACATCCGCCGTAATAGCCGGTTGAATTGTTTCAACAGCGTAGCCGTAGGTTATCCGGTAGGTTTGTTGCTCGACAATCAGAAAGGGACGACGCAAACCGCAGCGGAAAACGGCGATTTGAAATTGAATAACCTCTATTTTGCCGGAATGACCATCCTGGGTTCAGATGTAAATAAAGCGTGGAAAGATGCCTATTCGACCGATGGCGTTACGATGGATGAGACGAAAAAATCATTCTCTCACACCTTTTTCCTGGCACAACCCGGAAATAAATATTATGAAAACATTTCCGATTTGATGTTGAATCAACCCAACAGCCTTAAAGCAACGCCAAACTATGGGCCTAAGGTAGGAAGCCCTTTGCGCGACAAGAGCACACAGACCCTTTTCTCCGATGCAAAGTTACAAGATGCCTTTTTCCAGAAAGTTGATTACATCGGAGCGTTTAAAAGCGATGCAGAACAGGATAATTGGTTGAAAAACTGGACAAACTTCGATCCCCAGAACACCGCATATTAAAGGGATTCTTAGTAGATTTCGTTCTTATGGAGGAAGATATTCCGAAACTCGGAATGTCTTCCTTTTTTTATTTTAGCGTAAAAAATCCATTTCGTTTCATTTATCCACTGCACCCAATAAAAACGTATGATAAAACCATACAAAATACTACGTTTAACACAAAAGTTTTTGGTTCCGCTTTTTTCAAAAAGCGGAGAAAAGAAGAAGCGAGAAAAAAGGCTCCCTTTTACGCTTGAAGGGAAACAAAAAAATTCTATTTTTGTTAAATGGTTATTATACGCCATTATAACAGATGAAACGAATACTCCGATATACAATCCGTTTTTTCCTGGTCCTATTATTGGTGGTATTGCTGTGTCCGTTGTTGCTTTATACCCCATTTGTACAAGAGTTTGCAAAGTATGAGGCACAGAAAATTTTGGCACAACAAACGGGGATGAATGTATCGGTGTCACGGATTCGGTTGAATTTCCCGCTGAATTTGTCCGTCGATACGGTTCGGGTGTTGACGGCATCGGCCGATACCTTGTTGTCGTGCGATGCAGTTAGCGCACGGGTCGCACTGTTGCCACTTTTGCACAAGGAGATAAAAATAAACCGGTTTCTGTTTCAAAACGCCTTTTTGAATTATGTGGACGAACAATCGGATATGAATATATCGGTTAAAGCCCGTGATTTTCAGATTTATCCCTCCGTAGTTGATTTAAAGAGCTCGGAAGTCCAGCTGTCGCAAGTAGCATTGTCCGGTGTCAGCGGTACGATAAAGATAGGAGTTTCCCAGAAAGAAGATTCTATTTCCAGCGATACAACCGCAGTAAAATGGAAAATATCAGCCGAAAAGCTGTCGTTGGCAGACATGGCACTTGATTTGTCATTGTCTGCCCCGCAGACCGATATTGCGGCAGCCTGGCAACAGGCCGATATAGACAGCTGTTGCGTCGATTTGTATAATCAACAGGTCGATGTGCGGCATTTGGCCCTGTCCGGAGGAGCGTACTCGTATGAGTATCTACCGGAACGGAATGTTACCTCGCAGCAAGAGACGCTCTCGGATACCGTGTCGTCCGGCAAAGATTGGACGGTCGTTGTCGGAGGAATATCGATTCAAGATAACCGTTTTTTGTATAGGAGTAAAAGTGCCGAGCCATCGCCCACTTTTAATCCGGAGTATGTTGAAATAGAAAAGTTCGATGCCCGGATAGATACCTTGTACAATCGGGGTAGTTCGGTCTATGCCCGGGTAGCGCAATTACAGGCAAAGGAGCGGAGCGGATTGGAAATTCGTTCGTTGTCGGCTGTCTTCGGCATGGAGGAGGGAGCGGTCCGGGTACCGGAGGCCCGTATCCAGACGGTGCAGTCGCAACTCTCTTTGTCGGCGGATGTCTCTACCGCGTTTTTTTCTCAGCAGAAAGAGGCTCCGGTTTCTGCCCGATTATCGGGACATTTGGCCCTTTCGGATTTTACTCCGTTGTTGGATTCCCTGTTTGAACAACACAAGGAGTTGCGGGATTTGAGGGCTGACTTGTCCGGAGATGTCTCCGGTTCATGGCAGCGGATGAAGGTAAAGCGCTTGGATATAACCCTCCCCGGTTGTTTGGATTGGCAGACGCAAGGAGAGTTCTCCAACCTGTTGCATCCCCAGCAGATTTCCGGAGTTCTCTATTCGCGGTGTCAGGTTCACGATGGGAAACTGTTGACCGGTTTGTTGAACGGACAAGGAACTCCCCGCATCGCCATTCCTTCGGGAACCTCTTTGACCGTTCGTGCGCAAGCCCTTGCCGGGGATATCTCTCCCCATCTGTCGTTGGTTTCGGACAGTTGTTTGTTCCGTGTATCGGGTTCGGTTTCTCTTCCCCGCAAACAGTACGATATAACATTACAAGCCGACTCTTTTCCGTTGGCCCGTTTCTTGCCGGCCGACTCTTTGAATCGCGTTTCGCTGGCAGCTCAGGTGTCGGGTGCCGGGTATGATTTCTTGGATCCCGCTACTCGTTTAAAAGCCTTGTTGCAGGTACAACGGTTCGATTTCAGGGGATACGATTATCGTGATATTGATTTGGACGGTTGGTTGGAGAACGGTTCTTATGCGATAACGTTGAACAGTGCCTCTTCGGCCCTTGATTTAGGGATGTCTGCGGCAGGAGATATAAGAAAGGAGGGGGGAAGCATTGCCCTCTCGGGCGATTTCCGGCAAATCGACTTGAAACGGTTGAATTTTTCGCCGTCAGCATCTATCCTGTCGTTCGGTTTGTCCATAGATGCTTCGGCCACAGACTCTCTGACATTTGCTGCCAATAGCCGTATAACTGGACTTTCGTGGCAGGTGAATCATCAGAAGAACCGTTTTAAGGATATTTTTGCTCATGCCGACGGAGCCCCCTCTTATCTGGCCGCTTCATTGCAGTCGGGCGATTTCCGGGCAGACTTTCGGTCAGAAGACAATGTGGTGCGTTTCCCGGCAAAAATATCGGAGGCTATTGCCGTTTTAACAAAGCAGATTGCCCAAGGGTCGATCAATATGCAGGAGGTACAAGAGAAGATGCCGAGTTTCCGTTTGACAGCTCATGCACAGAGAGATAATTTTATCAACAACTATTTAAAGACCAAAGATCTCCAATTGAAAACCGTGTCGTTATCGGCCGTTTCCGATAGCGTCTCGCCGTTCCTTTTACAGGGAGATATAACGGGATTGGCTGCCGGGCAAATTGTATTGGATACTCTATCGTGGCGATTGGCGCAAGCCGACAGTGTGCTGGTATATGGTATGAAACTGGCAAATCTTCCCTCCAATTCGTTGGATATGGGAATGGCAGAATTATCCGGAAGGTGGTATGGTAATCTGCTCGATATGGATTTTTCCGAAATCGATCAGGACGGAAATACCGGGTTCTCTTTTAAAAGCCGGCTGGAATATATGGATTCTTTACTGACGTATAAGTATCTTACCTTCGATCCCATTCTGGGTTTTGAACGTTGGAGTATCAATCCGGACAATTATATCTCATATGGTTTTGACGGTACGATTTTGGCAGATTTTCGGTTGTCGGGTAAAGATAAAAAATTTTGGGTCTATTCAACTGAAAATAACGGTGTCCAAGTCTCCGTATCGGGTATCGACTTGGAGACAACTTTACAGTCGTTCCCGTTTGCTCCTCCTGTCGGGGGGCTGTTGGCCGCCGACGTCGCACTTTCGCCATCGAGTGTGTATTTTAATGTAGAGGGGAAACTCTCTATCGACTCGTTGCAGTATAACAAGGTGGAGATAGGAGATGTTGGCCTATCTTTTTCCCATCTGTCCCATGCTGCCGATTCGCTCAATTCTCTTTACCGGGTAAATGCCGGACTGGATATAAACCGGAAAAAAGTCGTAACCCTTGAAGGAAAATATTGGGCAGCGGGAGAACGGGATCTTTTGGCCGAATTAACCGTATCCGATTTCCCGTTGAATCATATCAATTCGTTTATACCCGATGGGGTCGCTTCATTGACAGGCGGTTTGAATAGTCGGATAAATTTCTCTGGGAAGATAGACCGGCCGTTGCTATCCGGAGAGATACGATTCGCTGATACTCAGCTGACGGTACCCATGATTGGGGCTTCGTTCGGATTCTCGGCAGAACCGATACGGATTGAAAACAACTCGGTCTTGTTTGATCGTTATGCCATATCGGGAGCCAATAAAAATGCGTTGTATATCAATGGAAATGTAAAGAGCGGCGACTTCAACCGCTATTATGCCGATTTGGCGGTTAACGCGACCGATTTTCAACCCGTCAATATCAGTCGGCGGAAAGGGGCCATGTTGTATGGAAAGGTAAATATGGACCTGAATACTACCATCCGGGGTGAATTGGATGAATTGTCTGTTCAGGGTGATATCCGTTTGTTGAACGGTACAGATGCTACCTATGTCCTGCAAGATTCGCCGTTGGAGGTAAAGGACGAATCTCGCTCGATGGTGTCGTTCGTTTCGTTTAGCGACACCACGCAGGTGGATGAAGCAGAATCTGTCCCGCAAATCAAGGTAGGCGGGTTGTCGGTTTTGATGAATGTTGAAATTGGCCAGTCTGTCAAGATGGCCGTAAACCTTTCGGACGACGGTGAGAACCGAATCAATCTGCAAGGTGGTGGAAATTTGACATACAGCCAGAACTCGTTAGGCGACAGCCGTTTCAGCGGTCGGTATGTACTGACGGGGGGTACCGTGCGATATAATCCGCCCATTATATCCGAAAAAATATTTAATATCCAGGAGGGTAGTTATGTCGAGTGGCTGGGAAATATAGCAGACCCGTCCATGTCAATTACGGCCGTGGAAAATGTCCGGGCAACGGTGAGCGAGGACGACAAAAACAGCCGTCCGGTGAATTTCGACGTTATTATCAAGATACAAAACACGTTGGATAATCTCTCGGTAACCTTTGATTTGAAAGCTACCGACGATCTCTCCATCCAGAACCAGTTGGCCTCTCTTACGGCCGAGCAGCGTTCTACGCAGGCCATGAACCTGTTGATTTATAATACCTATACCGGTCCCGGAACATCGGGGCGGTCGAACATTGCGGGAAATCCGTTGAACTCTTTTATCCAGCAGGAGTTGAACCAATGGGCACGCAATAACCTGAAAAATGTCGATCTGACCTTTGGCATAGACAGTTACGATGGGTTAGTAGATGGTGCTCCCGGTACCCGTACCGATTATTCGTACAAATTGTCCAAAACGCTGTTTAACGACCGGGTCAAAGTGGTAGTGGGCGGAAGTTTCAGGAGCGACGTAGATCCGTCCATGAATATGAAGGAAAATCTGGTCGATGATATTTCGTTAGAGTATATGCTTAACCGGCGGGATAATATGTTCTTGAAGGTTTTCAGGCATACCAGCTATGAAAGTATTTTGGAGGGAGAGATCATACAAACCGGATTCGGTTTTGTGGTGCGTAAGAAATTGTTGCATCTTCGGAATCTTTTTGTCCCGGCTAAAAAAACAGAGGAGAAGTTGAAAAATGAATAACCGTTACCTGTATATGCTGTTAGTCTCGATGTTCGGTTTGATTTGGTGCAGTTCCTGTTCTACCACCAAATTGATTCCGGAGGGAGAGGTGCTATATACCGGAGTAAAAAAAATAGCGATCGTCCCGGACAGTGTCATGGGTAAAATCCCCGGTGATGTAGAAAGTGCCATTAAAGAGCCGCTGTCGGTTGCCCCCAATAATCCGTTGTTCAGTCCGTACGTCCGAACCCCTTTCCCCATCGGGTTGTGGGCCTATAATGCGTTCAAAACCGACAAGACAAAAGGGTTTAAACATTGGATGTTTGCCAAATTTGCCAAAGAGCCGGTTTTGATCTCGAAAGTTCAGCCCGACATTCGGGTGAAGGCCGTTGAGAATATCCTTGACAATTACGGATATTTCGGTAGCCGTGCGTCGTATGAGTTGTTGCCCGACAAGCGCAATCCTAAAAAGGCGCGTGTCAGTTATACGGTAAGCGTAGCTCCTCCGGTTTGTTATGGAGAGATTGAATACCGCTTTCCGGAAACACCATTGGGAATGTTGATAGACAGTACCCGCAACTCCTCGCTGTTGCAGACCGGTAAACAGTATAATGCCGATACGTTGGCCATGGAACGCACCCGCATAGCCGATCTTGCACGCGAGCAGGGATATTACTTTTTCCGCCCCGAGTATGTAGAGTATCTGGCAGACTCTTCCTTGCATCCGCGCCAGATAGCTCTGCGTTTGGTTCCTCAGAAGGGAATACCCGAAGTGGCCCTTCGTAAATATTTTGTCGGGAATATCGACGTAGTGCTGCAACCCGTTGTCCCCACCTCCGAACCTTTCGACACGATACAGGCCGGCGAATTTACCATCTTGACGCACCAACCGTTGAAGGTGCGTAAATCGGTATTGAGACGGAGTATTGAGATGCGTCGGGGCGATCTGTTCGATGCCACTGCCCCGGAAAAGAGCTTGTCCAACCTGAACAAACTCGACATATTCCGGTATGTCAATATGGATGTAACGCCGATAGACTCTATCGGTAACAGCGATTCGTTGAACGTATCCATTCAGGCACAGTTCGATACGCCCTTGGAGGCGGAATTTGAGGTGGATGTATCTTCCAAGTCGAATAACTTCATCGGCCCAGGGGTTATTTTCGGCCTTAACCGGAAAAATGTATTCGGTGGCGGGGAGAAACTCTCTGTCCGGCTGAACGGGGCGTACGAGTGGCAGACCGGGAAGCAACCGGCCGGGAGCAAATCTTCGTTGTTGAACTCCTATGAGTTCGGGTTAAACAGCACTTTGGCCATCCCTCGGTTATTGGCTCCGCGGGTTATCACCCGGCGTAACCGGTATCCGGCGCAGACCTCGTTCCAGGTGGGAGCTGATCTGATGAACCGTCCCAAATATTTCAGGATGTTGTCGTTCAGCGGTTCTGCATTTTTCGATTTTCAGACTTCTCCCACCCGTTATCATACCTTGACGCCTTTTAAACTGGTGTATAATAATTTGTTGAATTCGTCTGCCGAGTTCAATCAAACGTTGGAGGAGAATCCGGCTCTGGCTCTCAGTTTCCGTAATCAGTTTATTCCCTCCATGAGCTATACCTATACGATTGATAAAACGTATGGGCGAAACAACGGGAAACGGCTTTTCTGGCAAAACAGCATAACCGAAGCGGGCAATATCCTTTCGGTCGTTGCGCATTGGTTCGGAGAGCGGGGCGCCGATAAAAAGTTGTTTGGCAGTACATTCTCCCAGTTTATCAAGGCTGTCAGCGAATTCAAATATTATAAGAAGACCCGGAAGAACGATTGGATTGCCTCCCGCATTTTGGTCGGTATCGAACACGCTTACGGAAATTCCTCGGTAGTCCCGTATAGTGAACAGTTTTATATCGGTGGGGCCAACAGCATCCGGGCTTTTACCATCCGTTCGCTCGGACCGGGCAGTTACAAACCATCGTCCGATAATGCCAACGCATTCCTGGACCAAACCGGTACCTTTAAGCTGGAATTGAACACCGAATGGCGATTCAATATTTACAACCGGTTGAACGGGGCCCTGTTTGTAGATGCCGGCAATATCTGGTTGTTGAAAAAGGATCCGATGCGTCCCGGGGGAGAATTGACCATGAAAAGCTTTTTTGAAGATATTGCCGTGGGTACGGGGTTCGGGTTCCGGTATGACATCAGCTACCTGGTTTTGCGGGCCGATTTGGGTATTGCCATCCACGCACCTTATAAGACCGATAAAAAAGGATACTATAACATCGAGTCGTTCGGTAAGGGATTAGGTTTTCACCTGGCTATCGGTTATCCGTTCTGAAAAACTCTTTGTATGGGTTGGACAGAAACGATAGTTTTCTGTTCCAGTATTAAGATTAAGTGTAACGAAAATTTATTTTTATCTTCCTTCCGGTAGAGTGTAACCATAAACAAACCGTTTTTTTTTTTTTTTTGATCTTTATGCTGTTGAAATATGGTGTATTGTTTCTTTTTGCTTTTATTTCTATAAATATTTATTTCTTTTTGATTTTTATATTAATGTTTTATTTTGATAGATAAATTGATAATATAGTAGAATATTCCTTCTGTTATTGCTATATTTATATCATATAGATACTTTATATTGTGTAAAATAAAATTATTGTCATATTTGTATTCTTGTATGGATATGTCGATTTACTTTTGTGTTGTAAAACTTTAAAAAGAGATCGATATGCAAAAACGTTGGATTATTTTATTTTCGATTTTGTTGGGAATCAGTATCCTGGGTCTGTTTTATTCGGATGTCGAAGGTTCGTTTGTAGAAGAGGATGTAAATTTGAATTATGCGGATATTGCCTGGATGATAACCGCTACGATATTTGTTCTGATGATGACGCCGGGGTTGTCGTTTTTTTACGGAGGGATGGTCCGGGCCAAGAATGTTATTTCTACCATGTTGCAAAGCTTCATTGCCATGGGGGTAATTAGCGTTATCTGGGTCTTCTTTGGGTTTAGTCTGGCTTTTGGAGATGATATAGGCCATTTTATAGGAGACCCGACCACATTTTTTATGTTTAAGAATGTAGGTGCGGCAACCAATGCCTTATTGGCTCCGACTATTCCGCTGGCATTGTATGCCCTGTTCCAGATGAAGTTTGCTATTATCACTCCCTCTCTTATTACGGGGTCTTTTGCCGAAAGAGTCCGATTCTCCGGATACTTGGTCTTTATGATCCTTTTCTGCATATTTGTTTATTGTCCCCTGGCACATTGGACGTGGCATCCGGATGGATTCCTTCGGCAGATGGGGGTATTGGATTTTGCCGGAGGAATTGTTGTGCATGCTTCTTCCGGGGTTGCAGCTTTGGCAGGGGCCATATTCCTGGGGCGGCGTAAGGCATCCGGAAAACCGGCAAACGTTCCGTTCGTTCTGTTGGGAGCGGCCATGCTTTGGCTCGGCTGGTTCGGATTCAATGCCGGATCTTCGTTGGCGGCCAATTCGATAGCGGTAAAAGCCTTTTTGAATACCAACACGGCCTCGGCCACCGCTATGATGACATGGGTGTTTTTCGATTGTTTGTTGGGACGTAAGCCTTCGGCCATGGGGGCTGCTATCGGAGCCGTAGTGGGATTGGTTGCCATTACCCCCTCTGCCGGTTATGTAACCGTCGGACAGAGTATCTTCATCGCTTTTGTTACTACGATTATCTGTAACCTTGCCGTTACCTGGAAAAACTCCAAAAATACGTTCGATGACGCCTTGGATGTATTCCCTACCCATGGAGTAGGTGGTATTGTCGGTACCATCTTTACAGGAATATTTGTGTACGACAGCCAGGACATAACATACTTTCAGAGTTTTGTAAATCATGTATTGGCCGTCTTTATCGTATTTGCCTATACCTTTGTGGTTACCTATGCCTTGTATTGGCTTACCAACAAAATGATCCCGATGCGGGTTTCGCCCGAAAGCGAACGTATCGGTTTGGACAGAAGTCAACACGACGAAGAGTATGGGGTTGAGATCGACCGGGAACTGGCCGAATATTACGATACGCAAAATGAGCATCAATAGCATTTGGATGCATATTTGGATTGCGAATATTTTTGTTGCGGCTGTCTTGAAAGAGTTGAGACAGCCGTTTTTTTGAGTATCGGATTGAAACATTCGGCCGTATGGATCGTTTATCTGTAAAGAATAAATTCTCGTAAAATGAAAGTTTGTAAATTGATTTCCTGCTTTTTGACCAACGACAGGTTGGTCGATTTCGCCACTTTGTTTTTGCGCTTGTTTGTCGGCGTGATGATGTTGACGCACGGTATCGAAAAAATTCTGCACTTTTCGACCTTGGAGAGTACTTTCCCGGATCCCATCGGGTTGGGCAGTAAATGGTCGCTTGTGATGATTATCTTGTGCGAGGCCGGATGTTCCATCTTGCTCATTCTGGGGTTGTTTACCCGTTTGGCGGTGTTGCCGTTGATTTTTTCGATGACGATTGCTGCCTTTTTCACGTTTCCCGAAGTGAAAATGAGTACGGCTGAGTTACCGCTTATGTATATGGGCATCTATGTGGCGATCGGGTTGCTGGGCCCCGGCAGGTATTCGGCCGACCGTTGTCTGTGGTGTTTCATTCAGCGAAGGTGCCCTTCCTGCGTTTCGTCAGGCTCAGACAAGCATTGTCAATGAAAAACCAGCGGGTGAGCCATCGGCACACTCGCTGGTCGTTATATCGGGATTAGGAATGTTGTTTTACCCCAAGAACGTGGGGTTAATCTTTTTCTAAGTAGGTGTATCCGTACAGACCGGAGCGGTAATTCGACAAGAATTCCCGTCCCTCTTCGGGAGTAATGATGCCGGCCTTCATGGATGTTGTAACCCAGGTCTCTACCGTACGAACCATCTTTTTGGGGTTGAATTGTACGTAGTCCAGCACCTCGGCCACCGTTTCGCCGTCTATCACCTGCTCGATTTCGTAATGGTCTTTGTACACGCTTACGTGTACGGCGTTCGTATCGCCGAAGAGGTTGTGCAGGTCTCCCAGAATCTCCTGATAGGCTCCTACCAGGAATACGCCGATGTAGTAGGGGTCTTTGTTCAACGTGTGTACCGGCAGGTGGTAGGAGAAGTTGCGGGTCGATACAAAGTTGTCGATTTTTCCGTCCGAGTCGCACGTAATATCCTGTAAGGTAGCCGTGCGGTCCGGTTTCTCGTCGAGGCGCGACAAGGGCATGATGGGGAATATCTGGTCTATGGCCCATGAGTCGGGTAACGACTGGAACAGCGAGAAGTTGCAGAAATATTTATCCGGCAACATCTTCGATATTTTTTTCAGCTCTTCGGGAGCGTGTTTTATTTCAGACGCTATGGCGTGCACCTCGCGCGCTACCGACCAGAACAGCCTTTCTACTTGTGCCCGGGTACGCAGGTCGAGCAGCCCCAGGCTGAACAGATCCAATGCCTCTTCGCGTGTTTGCAGGGCGTCGTGCCAGGTCTCAATCAAGCCCGGTTGGTTGGTATTTTCCCATAGCTTATAGAGGTCGTGTACCAGTTCGTGGTCGTCGGGCGAAATCTCTTCTTCCTCGTCAAAGGCGGGCAAGGTGGTGGTTTCCAGTACCTCGAACACCAGCACGGAGTGGTGTGCCGTCAACGAGCGTTTTGTTGCAGGCATCTACCAGTGTGGAGATCGAGTCGTTTACATACTCCTGTATGGAGTAGTTCATGCTGCTTTCGCTGGATGAAGAGCGGGTGCCGTCGTAATCTACGCCCAAGCCGCCCCCTATATCGACAAATTCCACGTCGAAGCCCATTTTGTGCAGTTGTACGTAAAACTGCGAGGCCTCTCTCAATGCCGTCTTTATACGGCGAATTTTGGTTACCTGGCTGCCGATATGGAAGTGTATCAGCCGCAGGCAGTCCCGCATTTTGTTCTTTTCCAGGATGTCGAGCGCTTCCAACAGTTCGCTGGAATTCAGGCCGAATTTGCTCACGTCGCCACCCGACTCTTCCCATTTCCCGCTCCCGGAGCTGGCCAGTTTGATGCGTATGCCGATGTTTGGCCTTATTTTCAGCCGCTTGGCGATGGAAGCAATCAGTTTCAGTTCGTTCAGTTTTTCTACCACCAGGAAGATACGCCGGCCCATCTTTTGGGCCAATAGGGCCAGCTCGATGTAGTTTTCGTCTTTGTACCCGTTGCAGATAATCAACGAGTTCTCATCGATGTTGATGGCCAATACGGCGTGCAGTTCCGGTTTCGACCCGGCTTCGAGTCCGATGTTGTATTTCTTCCCGTGGCTGACAATCTCTTCCACTACGGGGCGCATCTGGTTCACCTTGATGGGGTAGATGATAAAGTTTTTGGCCGTATAGCCGTACTCGTTGGCAGCCCGTTGAAAACAGTTCGATATTTTTTCGATACGGTTGTCCAGAATATCGGGAAAACGCAGCAATACAGGGGCAGGTACATCCCTGACCTGCAATTCGTCCATCAACTCTTTCAAGTCAACCGGGGCGTAATCTTCTCGCGGAGTAACCGAAACATGACCCTTTTCGTTGATACTGAAATACTTTAAGCCCCAACCGTTGATGTTGTACAGTTCGGCCGAATCGTCAATGCGCCATCTTCTCATTGTAAATTACATCTCAATAGGTTACAGTCAATTGTTGAAAAACAAATTCGCCTACCGTTTTGCGGAGGATTTGAAACGACAAAAATAACGATAAAAAAGCAGATTATACCTATATTCCCGGTAAAATATTTACCCGTGTCCGCTCCACCGAAAAACGTTGCAGTAGGGCGAATTGGAACCTCCGTATGGCAAAACGCCCTTTTCGGGAGGCCGATCGGATTAAATTAACATTTATATGGATAAAAACGGTCTCGGCCATGCGATTGAATTCGTCCGAAATGATTATCTTTGCAAAGTTTTATTTATTAACTCGATAATACATAAAAAAATGGTTAGTTACAAAGATTTAGGCCTTGTGAATACCAGAGAAATGTTTGCAAAGGCTATCAAGGGCGGATATGCCATCCCGGCTTTCAACTTCAACAACATGGAACAGTTGCAAGCAATCATCCAGGCTTGTGCAGAAACCAAATCACCGGTTATCCTTCAAGTATCGAAAGGTGCCCGTCAATATGCCAACCAGACGTTGTTGCGTTACATGGCAGAAGGCGCTGTTGAATATGCCAAAGAATTGGGTTGGGAACACCCGCAAATCGTGCTCCATCTCGACCACGGCGACTCTTTCGAGCTTTGCAAGTCATGCGTTGACATGGGCTTCTCCTCTGTAATGATCGACGGTTCACACCTGCCTTACGACGAAAACGTAGCCTTGACCAAGAAAGTGGTTGAATACGCTCACCAATTCGATGTAACGGTTGAAGGCGAACTCGGTGTATTGGCCGGCGTAGAAGACGAAGTAAGCGCCGAACACCATACCTATACCAAACCCGAAGAAGTGGTTGACTTTGTAACGAAAACAGGCGTTGACAGCTTGGCTATCTCTATCGGAACCTCACACGGTGCCAACAAATTCAAACCCGAACAATGTACCCGCAACGCTGACGGCATATTGGTTCCCCCTCCCTTGCGTTTCGACGTGTTGGAAGGCGTAGAAAAAGAACTTCCGGGCTTCCCCATCGTATTGCACGGTTCATCTTCCGTACCTCAGGAAGAAGTGGCTACCATCAACAAATACGGAGGAGCGTTGAAAGATGCCATCGGTATTCCCGAAGAAGAGTTGCGTAAAGCCGCTGCATCGGCCGTTTGCAAAATCAACATCGACTCAGACAGCCGTTTGGCCATGACCGCTGCTATCCGCGAAGTATTCGCTTTGAAACCGGCAGAATTCGACCCGCGTAAATACCTCGGTCCTGCCCGTGAAAACATGAAGAAACTTTACAAACACAAAATTATAGAAGTGCTTGGCAGCGAAGGCAAAGCTGAATAATTTACCGTCATTTTATCTGAAATGATTGGCAAGGGGCTACCGAGATCCGGTAGCCCCTTTTGTTTTCAGGGGGGAGGGATGGTACGCAGAGGGGAGGCAGAAGAGGAGGTTGTCCTCTCTTTCCCGAACAATCGGTATTCGGGCGGATAAACCGGTTGACCCGTTGCTTGAATTGCAGCAAATAAAAACCCTCTCCCAGAAATGGGAGAGGGTTTGAAGGGTATGATTGACAATCGTTTATTGTCTTTATACGATACCGGACAATGTCAACTGAAACAACCTATTTTTTAAGTTGGTAGTTGATGTTGCAGAAATAGGTTTCGCAAGTATAATCTTCATAGAAGTAGTTGCCATTTTCCTGGTAATCGTAATGGAATGCCTGAGGCATGATGGATGTTACACAGACCGGAGCCGGTGTTGCAGACATCTTGCCGATTTCTTGTCCATCAAAATAGTAGGTTACGTAATTACCGTCAGAAACTATTTTTACCGTGTGCCATCCAGTACTTACGGCGACACCCTCTGCAACGGTCCATCCGTCATCACCCCATGTGCGGACAACAGCGTGGTCCATGGTAGATTGGTAAGTACCGTTTGCATCTTCCGTTACGTTGGTAATGCCGAGCATCGGATATACGGCATCGCCGGTAGAAGCATCTTTTGCAGAGGTCCACAATTCAGAACGGAACGGTTTGGTGCTGGCAATCATGTTAGCGTCCACCCAGATTTCACCTGAAACTTCCCATTGGGTCAGGTTTTGAGGATTAAAGATATTGAAATGGCGTCCCTGCGTATTGTAGAAATGACCTTGTTGTCCGCCCGGGCGGTTGGCCTGGCTGGTACGATCGTCTAATGTGTAGCGCAGAACGTTGTCTTTTCCTTCAAAGCTATTCAAGAAATCTACGGCCGACGGCTGGTAGCGGTCTGCTTGGGTAAAGGCATTCTGTGCATTGGCCAGGTTTCCTTTCAGGAAGTCGGTGATGCAGAAATAGAAAGAATCGTAATCCCACACCTTTGATTGGAGACCGTATGTTACCCGCATATAGGGAGTTTCTTGGTCGGTATAAGCATTGCCGTTGAGGATGCTATAAACGCTCTCTTTTAATGCTAACGGCCAGCTTTCCTGGTATTTGGTTGTACCATCCATATCTGCTGTACCTGCGACAACAATACAATGTGCGGCATTAAAAGTAGGTATATTACCAGTAATGGTGTTGCCGGCAAAATTTAAGGTAGCATTCCATTCATCGGTGCTGAACGGATTCATATTGTTGAAGGTACATCCTTTGATAACGACCCCTTCGGAGGTGTTCAAGTACAAACCTTTCCAATAGCTGTTGAACTGGCAGTTTTCTACTGTCAGGTTTTTAGCACCTACATAATTTACAATAGCTTCACCTCTCAGTGTCCCTGTGTAAGTAAAGTTGATGTTTTGTAACGTAACACCGGTACCTTGTACCTCAATTGCCTGACGATCGTTGGGGTTGGTGTTGCCAGGATTTCCTGCCCATTTGGAAGCCAGGTTACGGATTGTTGCTCCTTGTGCAGCGTGCAGTTTGCCGGTGAATTCCGAGTTGTTAGAACCGTCCAGGATAACTCCTTGGGGGATGTTCAGCTCTTCTGTACAGGCATCATCGTTGATAGCACCGCTCACCAAGACAACTTCTCCCGGTTGAGCGTTATTTAACGCCTCTTGTACGCTGTTGTAGCCTACACCGGTAGTCTGGTTGTATATAACCGAACTCAGGTCGTTTACGTAGAATGAGTTGCTTCCGCTGAATATTTTTACTTTTTGGGTGTCGTTGCCGAAGGTATTGTTTGCCAAAATGTTGTTTACATAGCTCTTTTCATCGGCAGAGAGTCCATTTACATCGGTTGCTCCGGAGAATACGGTTACAGCTACGCTGCTTTCAAATACGTTGTCCTCGATTTTGTAGGTTCCCATCTTAGCCGATTGCGAAACTTTGGGATCGATGGTTACGATTTGTTTAAAGGTGGTACCGGTGATAGTCAGTTCTCCTCCTTCTGCCAGCGGGTTGAAGTAGGCGTTGCTGGTACCCGGTTCTATCGTACAGTTTTTGAGCGTCAGCTTTCCGGTAAATCCATAATTGGTTTCAATCGGGCGCATTCCCCCTTCGCTTACATTTTCTTGGGCGAAAAGACAATCTTCAAATACAATATCTTCTGCTTGATTGATTACTACGCTGGATTTGGCGCTGTTCATGTTGCGGGCACCGAAGAACTGGATGTTTTTAAAGGTCGCTTTCACGCCGTTGGCAACCATCAGCGTACGGATTTTGGCTGCGGATGATTCATCGCCACCCATGATGACAAGGTCTTTGTTGAGGGTAATGTCTTCATCCAAAGTTCCCCAGATGTGGATTTCATCATTTTCATCAGCTGCGGCGATGGCTTCTTGCAACGAAGAAAACTCTGCGCCGGAGGTAATATTTTTGGCTCCGTCTATTACAGCGGCCAGGTCGCCGTCGAAGATCGGGTCAACCGTTATCTCAACTTCACCTTTCTTGGTCAACAGGTTACCGGAGATGTTGGTACGGTAGTTGCGGCGAACGGGAATGTTGGTAAAGCTTTCGTTGGTGGTGATTTCTGCACCGCTTGCATTCAGGAATTTCATGGAGAAATCGGCCAACTCTTCTTGTTCGGGTGCTGCCCAGATGTAGTCGATGCTTAGTTTACCTGTGGTAGCATCTTTAATAGCAGCCGTATAGGTGTAATTCTGTACGGGAGTTCCGGCAACACCTTCCATTACATTGAATGAAGAGGGGATGGAAGTGAACGTTACTTCAACAGATGCCGGTTTCAAATCATCGCTGGTGATTGTTCCCAAATCGTTGGTTTGGACGTTTATCTGTCCGAACGGACGTTTCAGGGTGATGCTTTCGGCGAAGGTGCTTTGAACCGTAATCTCTTTGGTTGCAAAGAACGCATCGAATCCGTCGTCGTTCCCGGTATATGCTTTATTCGATGCATTAACGGTAATGTTGCTTAAATCACCGGTATTGTAGTAGAGGTCGTTCTGGGAAGCGTCGGCACAGTCAGCCCAGAGAACCAGTTTGTACGATTGAGAGGTTACCAGTCTGAGGTCGGCAAAAGTAGCTGTGCTACCGGTAACCTTTTCTACCCGACGGCTTTGATACAGTTCATAAGTACCGTTGTTGTTGTGGTAGATTTCCAGGATACACCGGTTGATAAGAGAACCATCCCCGGGATTCTCATTGCTACGGGTATTGATACCTTGCGGTATCGTTACGGTCAATGTCTGCGAAGAACCAGGCCCCATCAGGGTCTCATCCTCCTGTTGACATGCACCCAAGGTCATCATTAACCCTGTTAGCACAAAAAAGAATAGTTTTTTCATAAATAAAAATATTTAAGTGGTTTGTAAAAAAGGTTTACATAGTGATTTTAGTCGAACGATGCCGTTATGTTGGTTTTATAGTTGGTTTGCAGGGGCAGCGTCCCGAGGCTTTGGGTTGTATTGTCTGCGGTGATAGAGAGGGAGATCTGCTTTTCGCCGGCAGATGGAACAAAGAGAAAGTCTTCGCCTATGAAGGTCGATCCATTCGTTGTTTGGAATGTGGTCACCGTACTCGGTTGCGGGTCGAAGGCCTCACCCGTCAATACATTGTAGCTTGTATAGAGATTTTCGTAGGTAACCGATACTGAAAGAGCCTGGCTGAAAGGCTTCGTATTCTGTATGGTGAGTTTTGTCAACGGACGCGTCAACGTAGCACTGAAACCGCCTCCGTTCCATTCCTGATTCCTGAGGGCACACGCAAAAGCGTCCCGATTTTCGCCGGAGGTGTAGGGCGTTGTTTTTCGTTTTACCGCTTGCAGGTTTGTGGTGATATAGTCTTCTGTACCGTAGTCGGCCCAGAACAACAGGTCGTATGTGCCGGGTATCAGCGAAATTTCAAAGGATGTCCCTCCCAAAAGAGTTCCGGTTGCCGTACGGTGCAGTACGCAGCGGGAATCACTCCCGCTCGTCCACACCTCGAAAGTGTAGGTTAGTCTGGCATCGTTCCCGGTTTTGGTCGAAGGGAGCTGTACGTTTTTTAGTTCTGTTTGGGGCAGAACAGAGATGATACCTTCGACAGGTGTTGGGTTCGGTATCTCGTTTGAGTCAGCATCGCACCCTGTCTGTATCAGTGCGAAGAGGAACATCCCAAAGAAAAAGAATATGTATTGCACTTGTTTCATTGTCCGATGTTTTTTTAGTCTGGAATCACTATGTTGATCTCGCCCTCGAAGTCGGTGTCGATACCGATGCCGGGGGTGTAGGATTTGGTCAGGAACTCGTCGCGGATGGTCGTCAGTTTTCCACGGACAATCGGTACGTTGATCCCTGACACTTCGTTGAGTACATTCCCCTTGTCGTCGCGGATGGAGAGGTTCACGGTTACCGCCGATTCGGATCCGTTTACGAAAATATAGTCGCTGCCTAAACGTGCCTCCTTATCCGATAAGGGGGTCATCGAGCAATCGAACGATACGCCTGTACGGGCATCGTTGGGCTTGTTCGTGTAGGCATTGAACCCCGAAGGGAGGAATCCGGCGTAACTGACGGTTACCTGTATAGAAGAGAGATCGGGGTTGTCCGTGAGCAGGTTTTCTGATACCGCCCCGCCGGATTTGCTCCGTTTGGTTCTGAGTTGGTTGAGCAACTTTTCGATGTCGGTAGTGATGAATTCAATTTTGGCCATGGGCCGTTTAAGCGTCAGGGTATGCTCTACTGTCTCGTTCCACGAATCCCGGTAGCCGCTCAGGTCCAGCTCTTCGTTTACAATATAGGTGTCCTTGTGCTCTTCGTCTCCCAAGTAATCCTCATCTTCCAGAATACGGATGGAGGAGAGGTCGTCTATCAAGTAATATTTGTCATCGGTAGAGCCGTCGTTTACATAATCGGCCCATGCTACGACGTGGTATTTGGCTGCGTTTAACGTAAACGAGGCGGAAATAGTGTGATTGAGGTCTGTCGCCGGGTCGCAGGTAAGGATGCGCCGTTCTACCGGTTCTCCCTCTATTTCATCGCGGAACAGTTCAATAATCCAGCGTACGTCGTGCTCCTCTGTATTGGGGTCAACTTTGGTAGAGGTGTACGGCTCGATGGCCGGATCGACGGCCAATGACAGGTTTACATGAACCGATGTCGGGTCTTCCCCTCCGTTTTCGGGGAATTCCAAGATGGTTTTATTACAGCTTGTCAGCAAAAGAGCGAACAGAACGATATGTCGTATTATTTTTGTCATAGCCTCTCCTCCTTATTTCCCGAAAGTATAAACCAACCCGATCCCGGCTTTGGTAAGCCCCCAATAGTTGTAGGAAGTACCTTTTTCGTAACGGGCTCCGTTCGGAATATTGTAATAGGTGTCGTATTGGGTATGGACGTACCCGGCACCGATGGTAAATTCTGCCGCCCAATGACGGGCAAAAGGCAACATATAGCCGTAACTGATACCGGCTCCGTAAAAGCCGTCGGGCGACTGGTAACGGTTCTTCCCGTCAACGGAGATGTTGAATGCTCCGGCGTGGAGGTGTGCTCCGAAGAAATGCCCTTTCATGGGACTATCCATCCAGTAGCGGAACTCGGGCTGGAAGACCAGAAAACGCAAACGGTAATTTCGGGCCACGGTGTATGGGCTGTAAATAACCGGTAAGTCTATCGAATAGTGCTCTCCGAAACCAAACTCAATACCTAAATTGGCAACGGTAGCAGCCGCATAGGCCAGATTGGTCTTGATAGCCCATCGGTAGGAGGATGCCGGTTCGTCCCGATCTGCTACCGGAAGAGCTTTGTCGGTCAATGGCTCCTGTCGGGAGACATTGGAGCGTTCGGTGTGTGGTGGGGTATGGGTGTCGGGTTGTTTTTCCCTTTGAATTGCAGGGATGGTATCTTTCTCTTGCGAGAGGGTATCTTGTGGCTGTTGTAGAGGCTTCCCGGAAGTTTCAAACAGATAGGCCACGGCAATTACATCCGACATATTCTGCCATTGCCGGGTGGAGTTGGTGGTTTTGAAATGTTCTTCTTTCAACCCTTCGTGTACGATAAAATAAGATTTTACCTGGTTGCTTCGGTTTTTGGCCGCAGCCAGATTCTCTTCAAAGGTGTCGTAAGAGTCACAAAAACCCAGTACCCGCACTTTCATCTCTCCCGTCTGAATAGACGACAAATACCGTCGTATCTGTTGGGTGAAAAATTCGATGGCCGTAGTGTTTCCTTTGTAGGTGGCCCAGAACATCTCTTCTTTGGGAACAAATCGGAAAATGGCTGTATCTCCTCGAACGGCTTGTTTACTGCTCAGTGTGTTCTCCTGACCTTGTGCCGTACAGATGCAAGCAAGAAAGAGGAAAAATAAAGATGTGGATACCTTATTTTTTAGACTCATTAATCGTGCCGTTTTAATGGTTGGTTTTTTCTTGATATTAAACCGTGTAAAGAAGAGTTATTGGAGAGAGGAGGACGAAGTTTTATAAATTACTCATAAATAATTCATAAAATTTTTTCATAAAATTCCTTGCGAAATACAAAACAACGTTTTACTTTTGCAGATAAATACCAACCTTTTTTCTCCGCTTTTTTCAACAAGCGGAACCAAAGACTTTGATGTCAGGCACGGTTTTTGGGATTATAATATAGATTTTTATTTTTTCTGATCAAGAAATAATGAGGGGAAAAGCTGCGAAATCTTCGCAGCTTTTCTGTTTAGAAGGGATTTTGTTTCTTAAACCTGTACCTTTTTCCGTTTACGGCTTGTTGAACGGATGGGAAACGGCGTTTGAATTTGTCGAACGTATCGCGGGAAAGGGCATAACGTTTGCAAATTTGTGTAATGGATACACCTTGGTCGAGCATCTGGATGATTTTTTGTTTGTTATCAATCAGTACGTTGAGTTTGGTATAAGAGCCTTTCCGCCGTCCCAGTACCATTCCATTAGCTTTGCGCAGGGTTAAGGCCTCTTTGGTCCGCATCGAAATCAGGTTGCGTTCTATTTCCGCCACAAGTCCGAACGCGAAACACAATACTTTGCTGTTGATGGAATCGTCGAAAGTGTATCCCTCTTTGGTGGTATAGAGGTTGATCCCCTTTTTTAAACATTTGTCCATGATGGCCATTACATCGGTAAGTGTTCGGCTCAGACGGGAAATTTCTGTAACGATTAACGTGTCGCCCTGTTTCATCTTTCGTAATAACGCCCCCAATTTCCGGTCCTGTCCTCTTTTTTTGCCGCTGACAACCTCTGTAACCCAGGTGTCGATCGTCCAGTGTCTGCTCGTGGCGAATCGCTTGATTTCATCTTGTTGGTTGGCAGGATGCTGCTTCCCCGTACTGACCCGTAAATAACCTATTGTCATAATGTGAAGTTTTTTAGTTAAGGCGACATTGCCTTACCTACAAAAGTACTTGGCGGCATGAAAACGGGGAGAATCTGGAAAATTGGCTTAACGTTCTTTCTCTTTTATACAGAACCTTTGGAAGAATGGTATAAAAAAACAGAGGCGCATTTTTTTGCACCTCTGTTTCCTCTATCTTGTCGTGTCTGTACGGCGGTTATTTGAAATTTTCTGCCTGGTGATAAATAGACTCGAAAATCTCTTTGTCAACCTCCGTTAGTTCGATGTTGCGGCGATGCATCATCTTTTCGGCCGTGGCGAAAAATTTACTCAACGCCACATCGTTGAATCCCGAAGTACCTCCTTCGCTGAACGATGCCACGAAATTGCGGGGGAATCCAGCTCCGTATATATTGACCCCTACGCCGATAACCGTTGCCGTGTTGAACATACAGTTGATTCCCGCCTTGGAATGGTCGCCCATGATCAGCCCGCAGAATTGAAGCCCGGTACGCAGGAAGCGGTGGGAAGGGTAGTGCCAGAGCTTGATCTCGGCATAATCGTTTTTCAGGTTTGAGGCCGTCGTGCCTGCTCCGAGGTTGCACCATTCGCCGATTACGGCGTTCCCTAAAAATCCGTCGTGGGCCTTGTTCGAGTAGCCGATCATAACTACGTTGCTCAACTCTCCCCCTACCTTGCAATAGGGCCCCAGAGTAGTAGCACCGTAGATTTTGCATCCCATCTTGGCTACGGCGTGCTGGCAGGCGGCAAAGGGGGCACGTATGCAACACCCTTCCATCAGCTCGGCCTCTTTACCTATATATATAGGGCCTTCGTTCAGGTTCAAAAAACAACATTCGACCGAAGCACCCTCTTCGATGAATATCTTCGGTAGTCCATCGGGATAGGTAGTCTCTCCGATAACTGTATTTGTCGGGCTGAGAGGGGCCGATTCCCGACCGGTGGTTATCCGACGAAAATCCTGCTCTATGGCCGCATCGTTTTTTAAAAAAATGTCGTAGAGCATTTCAATGCAGAAGAGCGGCTCCTTTAACTCGATTATCCGGCTGAACTGTTGCTGCTGGAACGTTTCCAAAGAGCCCTTGTAAAGGATTACTTTGCCGTCGGATTGGCACGATTCTCCGGGTTGGAGCTTTTGGGCAATATTCACCAGCTCGTCGGTAGGTAATACGTGTCCTGCCACGAACAGGTTGCACGCTTGCGTGTGCGTCGGATATTTTTTGCTCAGATACGATTCAGTCAGGTACGAATAACTTCCCGGTAAACAGCGTTCCCATTTCTCCCGGATGGTAAGTATGCCGATACGCAAGTCGGCAGTGGGACGGGTAAAAGTCAGTGGCAACAAACTTTGGTGTATTTCCGGATGATCGAAAAGAATGATGTTTTGCATTTCTTGAAAAAATTAGTATAGTCGAATCAACATCGGTTATTTGTGCGGCTAAATTACATCTTTTTTATCGTCAAGCCAAACCAAAACATTTTTGTAAATGGCTTAGTGTAAAAATAAATCATCGCCCGGCGTGTTATTTTGTCGATATTTATTATAAATTTGCATCAAATCGAAATAAAAAGAGGAAGTTTATGAAAGGATTTATGTTTTTGACCATCACTCTATTTCTGCTTTCAACCTCTTGTGTTACAAAGAAGAAATATATGGAGGCAGAAACCGGGCGGTTAGAGGCGCTGGATTATAGCCGTTCGTTGAAGCAAGATTTGGAACAGTTGCAGCAAAGAACCGCAGAACAGATAAAACAACTTGAACAGGATACAGCGGCGCAAGGCAAAGTGATTCGAGAATATCGGGGGTTGCTCAACTCCAATATCTCCGAGCACGAGAAGCTGAGTTTGGCATTGAAAGAAAAAATGGACCAGCTCAAAGACCGGGAAAACACCATCAATGATTTGCAATCGATGATCAACGCCCAGAATGAAAAGGTGGATATGTTGTTGTCGAGCGTCAAAGATGCCTTGATGGGGTTTAGCAGCGACGAATTGAGTGTTACGCAAAAGAACGGAAAGGTATATGTGGCCATGTCCGACAAGTTGCTCTTCAAGTCGGGTAGTGCCAAAGTCGATGACCGGGGAAAAGAGGCGTTGGAAAAACTGGCCGAGGTGCTCAAAAAACAGAGTGAGATAGATGTCTTTATAGAAGGACATACCGATAACAAACCTATCAAAACGTCCCAGTTCAAGGATAATTGGGATTTGAGTGTTATCCGGGCCACGTCGGTAGTTCGTATCCTGACGGAAGATTATGGCGTGAACCCGTTACAGATTGTCCCCTCGGGACGAGGCGAGTTTATGCCCGTTGACGATAATTCTACCGATGAGGGTCGTTCAAAGAATCGGCGTACCGAGATTATCATGGCTCCGCAATTGGATAAGTTACTCCAAATTTTGCAGTAGGGGGCAAGTCGTGCAATAAAAAGATTTGTATCAATAATTAGAAAAAAATATGGGACACCATCAGTTAGATAGTTTGGATTATAAGATACTGAAATTAATCTCCGGGAATGCCCGAATCCCCTTTTTGGAGATAGCCCGGGAGTGTAACGTATCGGGTGCAGCCATACACCAACGGGTGCAAAAATTGATATCCATCGGTATCATAAAAGGATCGGAATATATTCTGGATTCCAATAAGATCGGGTTTGAAACGTGTGCCTACATGGGACTGTATCTGCAAAACCCCGGACAGTTTGCAACTGTGCTCGAAGCCCTGAAAAAGATACCCGAAGTAGTAGAATGTCATTATACTACCGGACAATACGATATGTTTATCAAGATATATGCCCGCAATAATGCCCATTTATTGAAAATCATCCATACCAAATTGCAACCGCTCGGGTTGGCGCGGACCGAGTCGCTCATTTCTTTTAAAGAGGTATTTAAACGCCAGCCTCCCATTGAAGACCTGGAAGAGGATGACGAAGATTAATCTCGCGCGAACAAGATAGCGTATAGAGATGTAAATTTTTTATAGTTCAAAAGAGAAAGGCCGAACATTGGGTTCGGCCTTTCTCTTTTGAAAATAGGATAAAAAAAATAACGAACTGACGCATCCTCCCGGATAATCAATTCGTTAATTTTTTCTCTTTCAAATGTAGAAAGAATAAAGGGACATTTATCCCAAATAAGTTTTGAGCAGCTTGCTACGTGAACTTTGTCTCAATCTTCTAATGGCTTTTTCTTTAATCTGGCGTACGCGCTCTCTGGTGAGGCCGAATTTATCGCCGATCTCTTCCAGTGTCATTTCCTGACATCCGATACCGAAAAACATTTTGATAATATCGCACTCTCTTTCGGTTAAAGTAGCAAGAGCCCTGTCAATTTCTTTTGCGAGAGACTCGTTGATGAGCGAACGGTCGGCAATGGGTGAATCGTCGTTGATGAGTACGTCCAGCAAACTATTGTCTTCTCCTTCGATAAAAGGCGCATCCACCGAGATATGACGTCCGGATACCTTCATGGTGTCCGAAATTTTATCTACGGGGATATCCAACTCTTCCGCCAACTCTTCGGGCGAGGGGCGGCGTTCGTTTTCCTGCTCGAATTTGGAAAAGGCTTTACTGATTTTATTCAGCGAGCCTACCTGGTTGAGCGGTAAACGAACAATACGAGATTGTTCGGCCAATGCTTGAAGAATAGACTGACGTATCCACCACACAGCGTATGAAATAAATTTGAATCCTCGGGTTTCGTCGAATTTCTCGGCAGCTTTAATCAGTCCCAGATTCCCTTCGTTGATCAGGTCAGGCAGACTTAACCCCTGATTCTGGTACTGTTTGGCCACCGAAACCACAAACCGAAGATTGGCGCGTGTCAGTTTTTCCAACGCGGCGCGGTCTCCTTTTTTGATACGCTGAGCGAGTTCTACCTCTTCTTCTACCGTAATCAAGTCTTCCCTACCGATTTCTTGAAGATACTTGTCAAGCGAAGCACTCTCTCTGTTTGTGATAGATTTTGTGATCTTTAACTGTCTCATTCTACGCAAAGAAGTTTGGAGCGCAAATATAGTTATTATTTGGCATTTAACAAATAGGTTTTTTGCGAAAACGAATCTGAACAGGTAATTTGGCATTTTCAGATTTTGTTTTCTGCTTATTTGTCAAATGAACGTTTTTGTATATTTGTTTTCCCAGTTAGCTATATTTTTACTTTTTATTCTTTGAAAAACAGGCTTTTACTCAAATTTATGAATGGGTAAAAGCCTGTTGGTCTGATAAAAGGTATTTAACCCGTTGTTAATCAGTTAAGTTTACGGCGTAATAACCTGCTTTACCGTTCGGGTATATTCCGGCAATGAACATCACTTTTTCGGCCGATTGTCTTTTCATGATGCTGTCGTAGATCTTTTCTACATCTTTTGCCGAGCTGACGGTATTATCGTTGATACGCAAGATGATAAATCCGTCCCGGATACCCGCTTCGCGGAATTTCCCCTCTTTGATACCGTCCACCTGTACTCCTGAGCGCAGGCCGTATTCACGCCGTTCGCTGTCGGAGAGCTCTTTGAACGCTGCTCCGAGAACCTCTATTCCGGTGCCTTTGATGATTTCGGTATTTCCTTTGTAATTACGCAAGGTAATCTCTTTTTTGTTCGATTTGCCATCCCGGATATACTCTACCGTGATTTTGTCTCCCGGACGGTAACGGCTGATTTGTTCTTGCAATACACCCGTATTTTTGGTCTTTACGCCGTTGATACCCACGATTACATCTCCCTCTTCCAATCCGGCATCCATGGCAGCGCCGCGTTCTTCAACCACACCGATATATACACCCTCTTTGGTGGTCAAGTTCTTTTCCTTGGCCAACTCTTCGTTGATGTCGCTGATGCGTATGCCCAACATGGCCCGTTGTACGTTTCCGTATTGTTTGATGTCCGATACGACTTTGGCAACGATACTTGACGGTACGGCGAAAGAACATCCGGCGTAGTTTCCGGTTTCGGAAATCAAAGCCGTATTGATTCCTACCAATTCACCTTTGGTATTTACCAAAGCTCCTCCACTGTTGCCCGGATTAACGGCAGCGTCGGTTTGTATGTACGATTCTATTCCCATATTGCCGCTCATACCCACGTTACGGGCCTTGGCACTGACAATACCAGCTGTAACCGTAGAGTTCAACTGGAACGGATTACCGACAGCCAGTACCCATTCGCCCACTTTTAATTTGTCCGAGTCGCCCATTTTTACAATCGGCAGGTCTTCTGCTTCGATTTTTAACAGGGCCAAGTCCGTAGCCTCGTCGGTCCCGATGACTTTGGCGTTGAATGTACGGTTATCGTTCAAGGTAACTTCCAATTCGTCCGACTCTTTGATAACGTGGTTATTGGTAACGATGTAACCGTCTTTGGTGATGATTACGCCCGATCCCATTCCTACACGCGGTTGTTGGGAGTAACCCTGCCCTCCGAAGAATTGATCGAAGAAAGGATTGCCGTAAAAGCTTCGAGACTGTTGATCGGGCATTTTAGTCGATTTGATATGTACCACGGCGTGTACCACCTCTTCGGCAGCTTTGGTAAAGTCGGTTTCTATGGCTTGGCTCGATGCCGGGGCGAATGCTGCCGGCCAAGCATTGGCTTTTACAGAAGGTTCTGGTGCGGAGCTATTATGGTTCGGCTCATTATTGTTGAGCCACATAAAGGTACCGATGGATACGGCAGAGCTTATAAGAGCTACTAAAATAAAGCTGAATACTTTTTTCATAATGATTATCCTTAAAATGTTAATTAATACTTGTATTTAAGTTGTCGACACGTTAAAATTAGAACAATATTCGTGCGATAATTCATTTCACCCCCACTTTTTAAACAGATTTAATACCCAGGATTCTCCCTTAACAGCGCTTAACGGAAAAACAGCGTCGAAATGACAAATTTTCACTCGAAACTGCTATTTTGTCTTTTTGCAATAATTATAAAATGTCTGATAATGAACGGTAATTTGTAATGCTTGGTAGTATATATAATATGTTTTCTATGCAATACAACTAAGCGCTTGTAATACAATAAAATTATATTACCTTTGTAGGCATACAGCAGGATGGTTTGTCGCTTGTTTTTATGCAAGAGGAAAGTCCGGGCAACACAGAGCACCATGCTTCCTAACGGGAAGTTATCTGCGAGGGTAAGGTAGTGTAACAGAAAATAACCGCCTCACTTGTAGTGGGGTAAGGGTGAAAAGGCGAGGTAAGAGCTCACCGGTTCTTGTGGCAACATAAGGGCCGTACGCCCCATGGGTTGCAAGGTCATGTATACCGACAGTAAAGGGTTGCTCGTCCGATGTCGGGGGGTAGACCGCTGGAACTTTGCGGTGACGCAAAGTCGAGATAAATGACAAACGCCTGAAAAAAGGAACAGAACCCGGCTTATAATCCTGCTGTTTATTGTTTAAATCGTATTCCATGAATCGGATAAAAGAAAACATTGCGAATTTCTGGCGTTTCGCTTCCGACGATATTTGGCGGATAACCGAAACGGAAGTAAGCGGAAGCCGGCGGATATTGATCAACCTGTTCAAGACGGTGATGATATCTTTCAGACGTTTCAAGGAGGATGACTTGCAGGCAAAAGCGTCGGCGCTCACCTATAATATGATGTTGGCCATTGTGCCGATGTTGGCGTTGATGTATGCCATTGCACGGGGATTCGGATTTCAGAATATCATTCAGATGCAGTTACTTGACTATTTCCCTGCACAACGGAATGCCCTGACACATATTTTCGATTTTGTCAAGACCTATTTGTCGGAAACGCGTAATGGCGGGGTTTTTGTCGGAGCCGGTATTTTGATGTTGCTATGGACGGTAGTTAGTATGGTTAATAACATAGAGGCGGTATTCAACGAAATATGGCAGGTAAAGAAAGCCCGTTCGTTTTATCGCAAGATAACCGATTATACCTCGTTTTTCTTGATTCTTCCGATTTTGATGATTGCCTCGGGAGGGTTGTCCCTGTTTCTCTCTTCCAGTTTTGAGAACCTGGACTATTTGAGCTTTATGAGTCCAGTGGTACGCAAGTTGCTTTCGTTTAGCCCCTATTTCTTGACTTGGTTGTTTTTTACCGGGATGTATGTGCTTATACCCAATACCCGGGTTAAATTCTGGAATGCGTTGTTAGCCGGAATCATTTGTGGTACGGCCTTTCAATTTTTCCAGTTTATCTATATAAGCGGGCAGATATGGGTGTCGAAATATAATGCGGTATATGGGGGATTGGCATTCCTGCCGCTGTTGCTGTTGTGGATACAGTTATCGTGGATTATCTGTCTTTTCGGAGCGGTATTGACATTTTCGGCACAAAATATACGGAATTATAATTTTGAACGGGATTCCAAAAATATCTCGCGTCGGTATAAGGATTTTCTCCTGTTGCTGGTAGCCTCGCTGATTGTGCAGCGCTTTGTCAAAGGAGAAAAACCATTGACGGTCGAGGAGATCTCTTATGATAACAAAATCCCGATCAAACTGACGGGTCAGCTGCTGTATCTTTTGACGGAAATAGGTGTTATCATAGAAACTGTAACCGACGAAGATCGGGTAACCGCCTATCAACCGGCCATGGATGTGAACAGGCTTTCGGTAGGAGAACTGTTTTCGAGAGTCGATTTATATGGCTCGGAAAAATTTAAGATAGATAATCGGATCAAGTTCAGCAAACAGTGGAAAACATTGTTGATTACCCGCGAAAAGATGCTGGAAGAGATCGGGAATGTTTTGTTGAAAGATTTGGTGACAGAGAAAAAAACGGAAAATAAAAAATAATAATAATACCATACAAATACCAAACCGCATGAAAGTACTGAAAATTGGGGGAAGCTCGGTTAGCTCCGCACAACGGATGAAAGATGTTGCTACGTTGATAAACGACGGAAAGCAAAAAATTGTAGTCGTGTCGGCTCTTGCCGGAACTACCGATTCGTTGGCCGAAATAGCCATGTGTTTATATAATAATGAGCAAAAAGGGGCGTCCAATATCATAAATTCCTTAAAACTATCCTATCTGTCACATATCGATGAACTATATGAGACCGGAGAGTTTCGTCAAAAAACGATTGAAACGGTTATGTCTTGTTTTATGAAAATTGAGTCGTTTGTGAGCGAACCGTTTTCCGCGTTAGAAGAAAAAGAGGTCTTGGCGCAAGGAGAACTGATAGCAGCCTCCATGATTCACTTTTACCTGCAAGAACAGGGCGTGAACACTTGTCTGTTGCCGGCACTTGATTTTATGAGAACAAAAAAGAATTCAGTGCCCGATATGGATTACCTCAAAGAACATCTCGGAAAGTTCATGAAACGCCATCCCGATGCAGCGATGTATATTACGCAAGGGTATATTTGCCGCAATGCTTATGGACATATAGACAACTTGCAACGTGGCGGAAGTGACTATACGGCATCGTTGATCGGCGCAGCCATTGAAGCTGAGGAGATACAGATATGGACCAATATCGACGGTATTCACAATAACGACCCCCGTTTTGTGGAGAATACCGCACCGGTGTCTCAGTTGAATTTTGACGAAGCGGCCAAGGTGGCCCATTTCGGGGCCAAAATCTTGCATCCGGCGTGTATATTGCCGGCTAAACAGCACCATATCCCGGTACGGTTACTAAACACGTTGCAGCCGTCTGCCCCCGGTACCCTGATTTCGGATGTGGCTGAAAAAGGGAAGATAAAAGTGGTGGCAGCCAAAGACCACATTACCTATGTAAAGATAAAATCGTATAACTCTTTGCAAACTCCGCAGTTTTTGAGCAAAGTGTTCGATACGTTTTCGAAATACCTTACCCCGATAGATTTGGTAACTACCTCGGATGTGGGGGTCGCTGTGGCGATAGACAACAATGTGCAGTTGTCTGAAATTGTTCACGAAATAGAACGGGATGCTTCGGTAACGGTAGAAGAAGATATGGTTGTTTTGTGCGTAGTGGGAGACCTGGAATGTGAAAATATCGGGTTCCCGGCTAAAATAATAGATGCTTTGCGCGATATACCGGTGCGAATGATCTCGTACGGGGGCAGTAACAGCAACGTGTCGATATTGGTACGGAGTGAGTTTAAACGGCAGGCTTTGCAAATGTTGAGCGATAAATTATTCTGATCTGTTTATGGCCCTTCGCTGTTTCCTGCCGATAGGTATTTTGTTGATCCTCTGTTGTGCGGCTTGTTCGCCGGATGCGGTGGATGCAGGAGATGCGGAGTGTACCGTGTTGTTTTATCTGGCGGGTCGGGATAACGGCCTCTCGGATGAGGTATCTGAGAAAATAGATGCCGTTGCGGCCGGATGGGATGAATACAATGGGAATTTATTGATATTGCAAGATGATGAAACGGTCGAAAGTCCACGGTTGTTGCAGTTGAATAAGAAACAGAATAAAAAGGAGCTCTCCTTGATTGGTGAATACCCGGGATGGACGGCCTCTTCTGCTGCGCTGATGGAACAGGTGTTCAAGGATGTACGGGAGAATTTTCCCTCCAAACGATATGGGCTGGTTCTGTTTTCTCACGCCAGCGGATGGTTACCGGAGCAGACCTTATCTTCTCCCCGTTCATTAGTCCCGGGCGAGGAAGGGGAGATTTCCTTGTCTGATTTTTCGTCGGCTTTGCCGGAAGGAATGTTCCGTTTTATTGTTTTTGAAACCTGTTTTATGAGTGGTATTGAGGTGATGTGCGAATTGCAGGGGAAAGCCGATTACGTAGTGGCCTCCTCGGCCGAGATCTGTTCGCCGGGATTTACGCCGGTCTATCCCACGGTATTGAAATACCTGTATCAGCCGGAACCGGATTTGGTGTCGTATGCCACCGGTTATTATGCCTATTGGGAGAAACGGAATCCGGCATCGGCAACCATCAGTGTGATTGAAATGGATAAAATCCCTTTGTTGGTAGAGACGATTGCCGAAAGTTTGGAATCCTGCCAAGTGGAGTTGTCCCCGCAGATATCTCCTTTGGCAATACAGCGGTTCGATAAATTGAGCAGTTACAGTCTGTTTTATGATTTGTCCGATTATATGCGAAATTTATTACCCTCGCAGGAGATGCAGAAGATCGATAAGGCAATTGACGATTGTGTCGTATATCAGGCATCTACCCCTTATTTGTATAACGGTATAACGGTCGATAAACATTGTGGATTGACAACCTATATCCTTCAATCCGGATTGCCGTATCTGAATGAGTGTTATACCCAGACCGCATATTGGCGGTGGTTGTATGGTTTGTAGCAGAACTTTGTCAAATAAAATAGGAGAGGCTATCTGTTGATTTTAGATAGCCTCTCCTATTTTTATTTATATGGAAAAAAGATTTTTATTTTCCGAATTTCTTCCGCAGGGCCATGATCATATCTTTTGTCATTTGGTCGAGTGAGAAGTTGGGTTGCCAGCCCCATTCGGTACGAGCACACGTATCGTCCAAAGAATTGGGCCACGATTCGGCGATGCTCTGCCGCAACGGATCTACCTCGTAATGCATCTTGAAATCGGGGATTTCTTTCTTTATGGAAGCGTAGATCATTTCCGGATCAAAGCTGAGCGATGCTACGTTGAAAGAGTTACGATGGATAAATTTAGAGGGATCGGCCTCCATGATGGAGATAGCTGCGTGCAGGGCATCCGGCATATAAATCATGTCCATGAAGGTTCCGGCAGCAATCGGGCAGGCAAATTCTTCTCCTTTTACGGCAGAATAGTAAATCTCTACGGCATAGTCGGTCGTACCACCGCCCGGAAGTGTAACATTGGAGATGATGCCGGGAAAACGTACCGAACGTGTATCTACCCCGAACCGGTTAAAATAATAGTCGCTTAACAGTTCCGTGGCCACTTTGGTAACGCCGTACATCGTTTTGGGACGCTGTATGGTATCTTGCGGTGTTTTGTCTTTGGGTGTGTTCGGCCCGAACGCTCCGATAGAGCTGGGGGTAAAGACACTGCATTTTTTTTCGCGGGCTATTTCCAGGATGTTGATCAACCCATCCATCTGGATGTGCCATGCCAGCAGCGGTTTTTCCTCTGCTACGGCCGACAACAGGGCGGCCAGGTTGTATATGGTGTCGATGTTGTATTTATCAACGATGTCATGTAATTGTTTTCCGTCGGTAACATCCGCGAGCTCAGAAGGGCCGCTTTCCAATAGAATACCTTTGGGTTCTGCACCTTTGATATATCCGGCTACAATCTTCCCTTCCGGATAGCGTTTCCTTAGCTCTATGGTCAATTCAGATCCGATTTGACCTGTTGCCCCGATGACAAGTACATTTTTCATTGTTGTTATAGCTTAAAATTCCGAATACAAAGGTAATGGATATATTTTTGATAGAAAGATTTTTTTTACTAAAAATATGTCTTGCTATTCGAAAAATATTTTGAAATTTGTAGTGCGATTCTTCCTTTTGAATTCCAAGAAATGGTTATGAATAAATATTAATATATAGATCGTTATGTACGGAAATTTTAAAAAACATTTGACCGAAGAGCTGGCTGCCATCGAAAGTGCCGGCCTTTATAAAAAAGAACGGATCATAACTTCCCCGCAAAAGGCCCAGATTGAGGTGAAAGGGGTGGGCCCGGTGTTGAACTTTTGCGCTAACAATTATTTGGGGCTGTCCGATAATCCGCGTATTATAGCCGCAGCCAAGTCTGCTATGGACGAGCGTGGATATGGAATGTCTTCTGTTCGGTTTATTTGCGGTACGCAAGATACCCATAAAGAGTTGGAAGCAGCTATTTCCGATTATTTTAAGACAGACGACACTATTTTGTATGCCGCTTGTTTCGATGCAAACGGTGGGGTCTTTGAACCGCTTTTGACAGAAGAGGATGCGATTATCTCCGATGCGTTGAATCATGCTTCTATCATCGACGGCGTTCGTTTGTGTAAAGCCAAACGTTACCGTTATGCCAACGCAGATATGGGAGAATTGGAAAAATGCTTACAGGAAGCACAAGCACAACGTTTCAGAATAATCGTTACCGACGGGGTATTTTCTATGGACGGAAACGTTGCTCCGATGGACAAGATTTGTGATTTGGCCGAAAAATACGATGCATTGGTTATGGTGGATGAAAGCCATTCGGCCGGAGTCGTAGGCGATACGGGCCATGGCGTGAGCGAAAAATTCAATACCTATGGCCGTGTGGATATTTATACCGGTACGTTGGGGAAGGCTTTCGGTGGAGCTGTTGGCGGGTTCACCACCGGACGCAAGGAGATCATCGATATGCTGCGTCAACGTTCTCGTCCGTATCTGTTCTCCAATTCGATTCCCCCCTCTGTGGCCAAGGCCGGTGTGGAAGTCTTCAAGATGCTCAAAGAGAGCAATGCCTTGCACGATAAATTGATGCAGAATGTTGTCTATTTCCGTGAAAAGATGTTGGCTGCCGGGTTTGACATCAAACCGACGCAGTCGGCTATTTGTGCGGTGATGTTGTACGATGCCAAACTGTCGCAGGACTTTGCCGCCAGGATGTCTGATGAAGGTATCTATGTAACCGGTTTCTACTATCCGGTAGTTCCCAAAGGTCAGGCACGTATTCGTGTTCAACTGTCAGCCGGACATGAAAAGGAACATTTGGATAAATGTATTGCTGCGTTTATCAAAGTGGGCAAAGAGTTGGGCGTAATAAAATAATCGCGATTTGAGCTATATTTTCTTTCATATCATAAAACCGGCATGATCTGCCGGTTTTATTGGTTTTATAAGGAAGGACGGATAGATTGCGTTTTGGCAAGAGAAATCTCTTGTAACAAATCGGGAAGATAATCGTTGCTTTTTTTAATTTATTCGTTACCTTTGGATACGAAAAAAGGATAATTATTTGATTGAATGTTAGCAGTTGGAGAAAAGTTTCCGGAATTCTTGGGCTTGGATCAAGATGGTAAGGAGGTTAAGTTAAGCGATTTTCGCGGGAAGAAATTGGTTGTGTATTTTTATCCCAAGGATAATACTTCCGGTTGTACGGCCGAAGCGTGTAATTTGCGGGATCATTATTCGGCCTTGAAACAGGCCGGATACGAGGTGATTGGTGTTAGTAAGGACGGAGCGGCTTCGCATCGGAAATTTATAGAAAAACAATCGCTTCCGTTTTCATTGATTGCCGATACGGAGACCACTCTTAATCAGGAGGCCGGGGTCTGGGCGGAAAAGAAATTGTATGGGCGTTCTTATATGGGGACGTTGCGGACTACTTTTTTGATAGATGAAAATGGCATCATAGAGAGAGTGATAGATAAGGTAGATACAAAAAATCATGCAAGTCAGATACTTGATAAATAAATAGATATGGCAGAAAAAGATACAGACGAAAAGACGATAACGAAAACAACGCCTGCTGAGAAGTTGAAGGCACTTCAAGCAGCTATGGACAAAATAGAGAAGAGTTACGGAAAAGGCTCTATTATGAAATTGGGGGATGACAAGGTAGAAGAGGTTGCCGTTATATCGACGGGTTCTATCGGTTTGAATGCAGCCTTGGGAGTAGGCGGTTTTCCCCGTGGACGTGTGATAGAGATTTATGGGCCGGAAGCTTCCGGTAAAACAACGTTGGCGATCCATGCGATTGCCGAAGCGCAGAAGGCTGGCGGTATTGCCGCAATAATCGATGCCGAGCATGCTTTTGACCGGTTTTATGCAGAAAAGCTGGGGGTTGATGTAGAAAATCTCTGGATTTCGCAGCCCGACAGCGGGGAGCAAGCTTTGGAGATAGCCGAACAATTGATTCGTTCGTCGGCCGTAGATATTGTTGTTATAGACTCAGTAGCAGCTTTGACTCCCAAAGCCGAATTGGAGGGAGAGATGGGTGATTCCAAAATGGGATTGCAAGCCCGTTTGATGTCGCAGGCGTTGCGTAAATTGACCGCAGCAATCAACAAGACCAATACTACGTGCGTATTTATTAACCAATTGCGCGACAAGTTGGGCGTAATGTTTGGAAACCCGGAAACGACTACGGGTGGTAATGCATTGAAATTTTATGCCTCAGTCCGGCTTGATATCCGTCGTATTGCCCAGTTGAAAGAGGGTGAAACCGTAGTTGGTAATCAGGTACGGGTTAAAGTGGTAAAAAATAAAGTAGCACCACCCTTCCGGAAAGCAGAATTCGATATTATGTTTGGAGAAGGGATTTCCCGGACGGGAGAGATTATAGATTTGGGTGTTGATAAAGGCATTATCAAGAAGAGCGGTTCGTGGTTCAGTTATGGAGAAACCAAGTTGGGACAAGGTCGCGATGCTGCCAAGAAGTGTTTGTTGGACAATCCCGAATTAGCCGATGAATTGGAAGAAAAGATCATGGAATCATTCCGGGCCAAAGACAAATAGAAAATCAATAATCTAAAAAAGGGATTGGTTCATCAAAAGAATCAATCCCTTTCTTATTTACTACATACTACTTTACATACTACGCCCTACTAAAAAGTTTTTGGTTCCGCTTTTTTCAAAAAGTGGAGAAAAGAGAACATCCTTTTCTTTTGCCAGCTGTACAAAAGAAAAGAATCCCCCTTATTTAAGTTCTAAAATATAGGGATGGTTGGTCATTGTAAGCGGTACGGAGTTTGAGTTTTGTAATATCTTTATAGCCGTTGTTCCGGAAGTAGGGTCGTATATCTTGATTTTTTTATATTTCTTTCCCAGCTTAACAACGATATTTTCACTCCCTCCGGCATATAATTCTCCCCATATTACGAGCATAAACGTTTTGTCGTTTTTCTGCAACAAGAGATCGTGAACGGTTACCGGTTGATTGGGAATGGTGTAGGATAAATATCCCGGTTTTGAAATGGTCTTATTATCGTTTAATATGGAGGTTAGGTTGTGTAGATAGTGGGCGGCCTGTCTGGGATTGTAGGATTTATCGTAGAATCCGAAGCTTTGGTTTCCCTCTTCGTCAGATCGGTCTCTCATAATGTATATGGCAGTATGGCTCCATCCTTGGGCATATTGTGCCAGGTAGCAGGATAGATACAATCGGGCTTGCATCTCCTCGGTGAGTATGCGATCAATGGTTGCGCCTGTTTCGGTTGTTACGCGAGGAATGTTTTTTAATTGTTCGTTTGTATATCCGTTGAATTTTTTCGACCATGTTTTTCCGTAATTACCAAACAGGTGATCGCCTTTTGCATTGCTTGATGGGTCGGAAGCCAACCATGTCTGGTTGTCCTGCAACGGTTTCCAGCCAGGATGCGTGAAATAGTTGTGGCAGTTGGCAGCATCGGCAAAAACGACGCCTCGGAATTCTTCTACGACGTTGGTATCGTTTTCGGGAACTTTGATGTATTGCAGTCCAACGTTGTCGGTTTGGGCACCTGTTTCAGTGGTGGTCCATACCGGATATTTTTTTAATACAGGGTCGGCCTTGATAGCTTTGTACAGATCTCTTTGTAACCGGGCTACGGGAATCCACGAATTGTTTTGTCCCCCCTTTTGTCCCTGGTAAGTGATGCCCCAATTGTTGGGTTCGTTGTTCCCTTCGATAGCGAGCAATGCTCCCAGCTCTGCAATTCGTTTCGATCCTGCCACTAATCCGGCAATATCGTTTCCTCCACTGCCCAAACTGGTACTTATTTTGACTCCGGTTTGTTGATGTAGATTTTCGATGTCTCTGACTTTCTCATCGGTATTCATGTTTTCGTCTGTTCTGATCCACCGGGCACCTAAGTATTTGATACATTCTATCGTTTGTGGGAGAGTTTCCCCTCTTCTGAAAATGGCACTATTGACGCCTATGCTGTTTAGAAATTCGTTGGCACTTTTGGCTTGAACCTTTTCCTGAGCCGATAGCGATGTGATGTTACCGGATATTAACAGGGTTAGTATGATTGAGAGATAAGTGTGTTTCATCGTATATGATGGGGTTTTGTGATTGGAAATATTTTCTCAAAAATAGGTAATAAAAAGTAAGAATGGAAGATTAACGAGAAAATATTGACATATAGACAATAAAAAAAGCGGCTCTTAGAACCGCTTTTTTATGATTGAGTTATTGGATTAGAATTCATAAAGGAATCCGATACTTAAATCTTCGCTGCTCAAAGCCAATCCAGAAACGCTGCTTCCGCGATATTCATCACGATATCCCAAGAATCCATATTTGGCTATTGCGCTGAAATGGTCGCATAAACGGAATGCAATACCCGGTTTGAAACCAACTTCAAATCCGTTTTCGCTGTCAGTACCGTCAACTTTGGTAGTTGAGAATCCTACTTGTCCGTCGATAAACAAACGAACCAAGTCGTTTTCATAGAAAGAAAAACGAGCGTAAGGTGCGATTGAGAAAGAGTTCCCCTTAATATCACCATCGTATTTCATATGAGTATATGAAATTTCACCTCCGACAGCCCATCTCTCGTTAAAATTGTACCCGATTTCAGGAGCAATACTAAACTGAGTTACATCTGCATTGTCATCGTGAAGAATACCGAATGATCCTCCCAGATACAAATTCTGTGCATTGGCTGCTATCGCAACAAATACAACTAAAAATGATAAGATAACTTTTTTCATTTTGGTTTATGTTTTAGTTATACATTTGCAAATGTAAGTAAAAAATATGTTTCCCGGATAATAAATTTGTGTAAATAAATTAACATATATGGCGTTTTGAAAACTTTTTTGGTGTTCTTAGTTTTCAAGTTGTTTGTTCCTAATATATTAGTGATTTATATAAATTAACTTATAAACGTTTTGATTTTAATATTATATTAAATTTTACTATTGCATTCTGACTTTGATTATAAATATGTTTTATATAAATCGGTTGTTCCTTTATTTTGAGGTTTCAATGATTATTTTGCTCTCTTTCAAACCTCCTGAGGAAGCCGTCAATTCAATGGGTTTTCCAGAGCGGTCGCTGGAAATGATTACTTGTGCATATCCTCCGAACGCATTCCGGTGGACATCGCTTCCTGCGGGGAAAACATCCTGTTCGTGGCTGGACGGATGTCCGTTGCCTACACCCAGAATCTTGCCGTTACGGATGTCGAAATGAATATTGTTTTCAGCTGTTGGAACAACACGCCCTTTCTCGTCCAATACTTTTACCGTAATGATGGCGACATCGTTCCCGTCTCCTGATATAGTGGTTCCGTTTTCGCTAACCAGTTGCAACGAGGTGGGTACTCCGGTGGTTTCTATCTGTTCGGTATATTTTTCCCCATTCTTTTTCCCTTTGGCTGTTAGTTTCCCCGGGGTATATTTGACCCGCCAGGCGGGAATATCGAATTTTTCAACAGATTTTTTTCCCAGGCTTTTCCCGTTGAGGAATAATTCCACTTCGTCCATATTGGTATAGAGATGTACATCGACCGAATCGGTACCAATACCATTCCAATGAGGGAGGATGTGTAATACCGGTTCTTCTGTCCACCAAGATTTGTAGTACCAAAAAGCATCTTTGGGAAAACCGCAGTAATCCAGGATTCCGAAATGGGAGACAACCCCCGGCCAGTAGTGAGCCACCGATTCGCCTCCATAATCAAAACCTGTCCAAACAAAAGCACCGGCTACGTATTTACGTGCATCGACGTAACGCATCCACTCTTGTGCACGGGCACCCCATCCGGGATGATCGCGGTCGTAGGCCTGGTGAAATCCTTTTGCGGCATTTGTTTCGTAGATACCTCGTGTCATAACAGTACTGGCCTCTTCGGTAAATATGCAGGGCAGGTTGGGGAATTTCTCATGTACGGCATCGATATTGCCTATTTTGTAATAATTCGATCCTTGTACGTCCACGGCGTAGGTGAATCCTTCTCCCCAGCTGCCATTCATGGCTGCGGTACATGGACGGGAGGGGTCTAATTTACGTTGAACGGCTTTCATGCGTTCTACAATCATGCGTCCTTTTTCCGAACCTTGTATGGCGGGTTCTTCGTTACCGAAGCACCAAATGATGATGGATGGGTGGTTGCGGTCCCGTCTGATGATGGTTTGCATCTGTTTCAACCCTTCATCGCTGGAACTCAACATCCGCATTTCGTCCATAACCAACATTCCCAAAGTATCACACGCGTTGAGTATGGCGGGAGTCGGAGGATTGTGCGCTGCCCGGTAGGCATTTACTCCATATTCTTTTAACCGGGCTATTCTCCATGAATTCAGCCGGTCTGGCACGGCGATACCTACCCCTGCATGATCCTGGTGGCAACATACTCCTTGAATCTGGACACGTTCTCCATTTAAAAAGAATCCTTCGTTGGCATCGAAACGAATACTCCGTATCCCGAAGGAGGTATCATAGCTATCGGTGATCTTTCCGTCTGCAATAATCTCTGTGTGTAATGTATAAAGGACCGGTGTTTTCAATGACCACAGTTGGACATTCGATACATCCATGATGGTTTGTACCTCTTCTGTTTCCAGTGATTCAACGGATACATTGGCATCGGCATGGGCGATTTCGTTGCCTTGGTTGTCAATGATGGTATTTTTTACCGTTACATTTGCTTCTTTTTCACTCTGGTTGGTAACCTCTATTAAAGCGTTTATTTTGGCTTCTTTTTTTTGCAGGTCCACATCGCTGGTAACAAATGTACCCCATTGGGGGATGTGCACAGGTGCCGTACGGGTCAACCAAACATTCCGATAGATACCGGCTCCTTCGTATGACCATAATTCTGATTGGGTGGCATCTACCCGCACGGATATTACATTTTCTGCTCCCGGACCATAATTCAGACATTCTGTTACATCGAAAACCAGGGGGACGTAACCGCTTTCGCCGCGTCCTAAATAGATACCGTTCATCCATACCTGGGCATCCCGGAATATACCTTCAAATTCCAAGGTATAACGGTCTCCTTTCACCAATTCGGGGGTAAACCGTTTCCGATACCAACCGACACTGTTCTCGGGCGAACGGCCTCCCAATTTCCGGTATCCTTTTACTTTGAACTGTTCCTGGCTGTAATCCAGGGCCATCCCCCAATCGTGAGGCAAAGAGATATTCTCCCATTTGCTGTCGTCGAACTTTTGGGTGTGGGGAATCGATAGCCGGGACTCTTGGTCGGCATTTAACAAAGTGGATTCTTGAAGGAAAGCGACTTTTGAAAACGATAGGGCTTGCCCATAATTGAAATCTTTTTCCGGGTTGGCTGCATGCCCTTTGGCAAAGAGCCAGTCCTGGTTTAATAATATTTTTTCCCGATGCGATTGAGCTTGCAGCCAAAGAGATGGTAGCAATAGCATGACGGTAAAAATCAGTTTTTTCATGTGTAAGAATCTGTTGTTATTAATTGGTTGTTGGTGTAATCAGTAAATGTGTTTTGTCGTTTCAAAGGTAAAAATAAAATCATTTATAATTGTAAGAAACATCTTGTTGCTGGATGGATCATCCCTTTTCTATTGTCCCGTGGCAAATTTTTTTCTTTTCCCCTATTTTATATTGATTGCACCATGTACTTCGAATACTGCTGCATAGGGGGTAGGCCTTTTGTCTGGTACGATTAATCGTAACTTATTTTTGTCTTGTTCAAAATCTATATGTTTTTTACTGCCTAATAGACGTATTGAACGGATTTTTCCGGGTTGTTCAGGAGAGGAAAGTCCTAATGCCGGCAGTTCGATTGTGCCTGCCGTTGGGTTCAGAACGATGATATATAGATTTTTGCCGCATACAGTAAAACGTACTTCGTTATGTCCATAAGGGGTACTGTTTACCGTACGGGCATTGAAATTCTCTTTTTGTGCCTTTTTTTTGTACTTGTTCGGCATCGGCATTTATGATGTTTCTTTCGATCTCCCGTTGACAGGAGTTTAAATTATCTCCATATACTTTCCAAGGTTTACTGCCGTATATCGCTTTGCTGTTGATGTTGACCCATTGTCCGATTTCGTCCAGGATTTGTTTATGGGAAGGCGCGATTGTACCATCGGCCATCAATTCTACATTTAGAAGCATATTCCCATTTTTGCTGACAATGTCGCTCAACAGTTCTATGATGGTGCGTGCGTTGTGTGTCAGAGGATCGTCCTCTTTGTAGAACCAATGGGTAAACGTGAAGATTCCATCCCAGGGATAAGGAAGTATTGTATCGGCAACACCGGCTTCTATATCTCTTACCAACATAGGTTCTTTATCGACTTTGGCAATCCCAACGGCGTCGATTTTCCCAGATCGTTTCAGGCTGTTGTTAAACAAGGTACGGAAAAGTTCTTTCCCGTAATCCCCATAAGGGAAACCGTATCCATCCACCCACAAAAGGTCAACGTTGTATTTGGTTATCAGTTCTTGCTGTCTGAGCAGGTAGTTTTGTTTTACTTTCGTTTCATACTCAGGAGTCCTTTGTTCCGGAGGAAGTCCATATAGTTGTGCTGGGTCGTAACCTTCCCACCATTTGCCTTTCCCGTCAGCTTTTGTCAAACGTCCTTCATATGGAACGCCTTTATACACCCCCGATGTATCTGAACCAAAAGCGGGAAGCCACCAACTGAGGAAGCGGTCGTCGTGAGAACTGACTCCAAAAGGTAATTTGTATTTCCGTGCCGATTGTTCGAAAAGCCCTACAATGTCTTTGTGGGGGCCCATATTGACAGAGTTCCAAGGATGGTATGTGGAGGCGAAGTTATCGAAATGATCGTGGTGGTTGGCGTGGACGACGAGATACTTCGCTCCGAGAGATTTGAAATATTTTGTCAATTTGTCGGTGTCCAGCCGTTCTGCTTTCCATTGGTGGATTACTTCGATATATCCTTTCTGGGATTGGGGCCCGAATGTTTTTAAATGATACGCATAGGCATTTCTGCCAAATTGTTGTGATCCGACATCCTGCATGAACATATGGCGGGCATACCACCCTCCTCCTAAACGTGGTACTGATTGCGGGCCAACCGTTACCCAAATGCCGAAGCGGGCTTTTGTGTACCATTCGGGGAATTTATACAGCTTCTGTAACTCTTCCCAGGACAGATCATCTTTTTTTGTACTCGCTGTTTCAGATAAAGAGGCTTTATGCGGTGTATTGTGATCTGTTGGCGAAGGAAAAGAATAGGTTTTATTGCCGCCGAGAATCCATGCACAGCACAGTGTTATTCCTATAAAAGATTTTAATTTCATTTGTTTGTATTTGTTCTATTGGTTTTTCAGTGTTTTTTCTTTGGCGATAACGATTTTCGGTTATATCGTGTAGCCTTATTCTATTTTTTTTATTCCGAAATTATCGATAACCAACATTCCGTTACCGTTTTTTTCTATGGCAAGATAAAAATCTTCGCAGTTGGGCGTTGTGAAACAAACGTGGCATTTCCCCGGACGATTTAGTTCGTATGAGAATGTCTCTTCTCCGGAGGAATGTCTTTTCCCAACAATTTTATATACTCCGTTAGCGTCCACTTTGTAGTCGAAAACCACTTCATATTTTTGTTCCGGTGCGAATTGAACCATTGCGGGAGAGGTCCGATATACCTCTCCGTTGTTTTCTCTCCAAGTAGTTAACGACCAGTCTCCGTCTATCGTATTGTCTGTATATACGCTATGCCGTTGTGATAAGTGTGTGGTAAATGCACTGGGCTGGGATGCTATGAATGGGCCCCAACCTTCATCGACGTGTTCAAAATCTTCAAAAAGGATAAATCCTGGTTTCTCGGATTGTGGACATTCGACAAGGCGTACATCGTCGAAAGCAACAGAAGAGGAGTCGTTCGAGGAAACTCCTGCTGCCAATGAGAGTAGGAGCCGATTTTCTCCTTCTGGCATCCGGAATGCAATCTTCATGCGTTGCCAGGTAGTTCTGAACCGATCTGTGTTGTCTGTATAGTTCATCACCTTGCTTTCTGTGATGGAGGTTTTCTGTTGTAATTTGTCGCCGGCCTGTATGCTGAGAGTTGCTTCTTTTTTGCCTGTTACGTTGACCCAAACGGATGCAGTATATTCTTTTCCGGGAACGAACCCTTCAATCTCTTGGGAGACGCTCCCTTCGGATAATCCGCTTATCGACAAGATGTCTTGTCCGTAATCGGTGGTTTTTATGGAGATATTTCCCTCTTTGCCTTGCGGTTTCCAATGATTGAACGATTGGCTGTCGAAACCGGTGTCTTTTATCAGACTACCTGTACTCCATTCTATCTTAGGCGAGTTGCCGACAGCGTTTTTGTAAAGAACGTATCCGGTGTTTGGACGGAGGTCCAACTCTATTTTCCCTTCGTTGGGAACCAATGTCTTGACAAGTTCTCTGCCTTGACTGCCCAAACGGTAAAGATATACTTCTTTTATCCCATTCCAAGAGGCCGGTAATAGCCAGGTATTTGTTTCTTGTTGGGTGTTATAACAGTATATTTTATCTTCTTTTTGAGGGTCCCAGGGAATAAAAACGGCATTTCCTTTCATCAGAAATTGATCTCCCCGTCGGATTATGGTTCCCTCCGTATCTCCGTACGCCTCCAAGCCATCTTCCAATGTGGCACGGGTGGCATTTAACTGTTTAATGGAATAGTGCATCAGGTAGCGGTAGGGTAACTGTTTCATAAAGAAATTGCGGATCACTCCATAGAAATCGCGTCCTTTTTGCCATCCCATGAATCCTATTTCTGTACTTCGGCTATATCCTCCCAACAAGGCGGGATGAGCGGCGTATCCGTCTCTGAACCGGTGATGTACGAAACGATGTATTAAACTTTTGGCATCCGGGTTATGATGTATCCAGATGGCTTCGCGGTCAAAAACGTCAGTATCTTCTGTCCAGATGGACCATCCGTTTTGGTTGAACAGTTTAGCCGTATGATAGGCTAACCAGCGATATTCTCGATAGGTATCTAAATAGACGAACGCGAGATGAGGAACTTCTGTCTTTAATTGGTCCAGTCGGGCTTGAAAAGAACCGCTCAGGACGTCAGCCTCTTTATTGATAAAATAGGCCTGGTCTAACCAACTCCATCCGGGAATGTCGGTTATGATTTGGTCGTTGAAGGCTCGTGCTTCGGGATACGATTCGCTGTGGTTGATGTGGACACCGATATGAGCATGGTACTTGGGGGCTTCTTGGGCTAAGAGGTTGAGCTCTTGCAATCCTCCGGCCCGTCTGTTGTAGTTGCCTCCATAATCTGGATGGGCGCTGTCGTGTCCCTCGCTCTGGTATCCTTTTAGTTCCAACATTTGTCCGAAACCGTCAGTTGCCAGGTAGAATTTTTTGATATTGTCCAACTGGCGCAGGAACGGATACTGGGCGCAACTGGCAAAGTTCATGGTGATGGTGGTGTACGAATTGCGTAGCATTTCGGCACCGTAAGGTTCCGGATAGACTTTTTGCAAGGCGATGGCGCCATCTTGCCAATCTATTTGGTTGTCTCCGTTGCAATCGTCTGTCAGGATTACTTGGATGTAAGGGAGTTCTGTTATTTGTCCGTCATGTCCTCTATAAATCCATTCATTTCCCCAAATACCGGTTATTTGTTTCCCGGAAAATGGTACGCAGCGGAATAGAAACTGGCGGATATTATACAGTGAGTTGCTTTCAAGCGTTGCTACCAGTTGTTGGTTATTTAGCATTAGCAGGGTAGCGTATCTGCTGACGGGATCGGGGGCCTTTTCCTGTAATGGATAGATGCTGTCGGAGTGGACGGAATTGGCTACGGCCAACGTAGCATTTTCGTTGTCATTGGGGACGGAAACTAAAAAATGGTCGGGGAAAGCGATCGTTTTTACTTTAAAATCTCCCGATTCATCTATGCCGGTTACGGCAAGTTTCAGGATGTTGTCATCTACTTCGCAAGCGACCGTTATGGTAACACCTGTCTCTTTTACTTTTAGCGTGTAGATGACTTTCCCTTGTTCTTGACGGGACGATACTTTGGGGAAATAATAATCTCCGTTCAATAAGATGTGTTTTACGTCAAAAGGCTGGCCGTTCAAAGTGGAGCCGTTCTCTTTCCACGTATAGCTTTTGATCGATGGGAAATCTTTGTTCATCCGTACCTCCATACGGGCGGAGGAGAGTGTGTAGCTGCTTTTTTTATTGGCTGGTGATATTTTCGGTACTTGCACGGCTTTGCAAACGACGTTGCTTATTTCGACATCTCCTTTTTCCTTTATCCGGAATCCGGTTTTTCCGGGTTGCAATGCCAGGTGTGGGACATAGCTGTGTGCGATTTGTTCTCCGTCCACATAGACGGTGATCTCTTGTTCGATGCAATTAACCTTAATGTGTCGCCGGTGATGAGCATATAGTTTGGAGATGTCGCGTGCAATTTCGGTTTTCCCGTTGGGCGTTTCGGCATACCAATAGGCGAATCCCAAATTATCGGATGCTTTGTCGCATCCGATGTATATCCAGTTGTCTTTATCAACGTAACGCATCAATACCCCTATTTCGGCATCTGAGTTTTGGGGGAGCAAATCGAATTCTACGGTGCTGTTCAGTAGTTCGGTACTGTCAACCACGATTTCTGTTCCCATGTTTTTGTTTAAGCGATACACGGTTGATAATGGCGGTTCTTCTGGCGAGGGAAGAGGTTTCGCATGAGTGGTAAATACGATAAATGCAAGAATACATAGAGTGGTTAATCGGTTCATTTTATTATTGGTTTATTCTTTCTTTATAATGTTTTTTCTTTTAAATGTTTTTCCGGCGCTTTCCGTTTGGGAATATTCCGGTTTGGGATATTGGCCGGACCGAGATACGATCCCGGTATATTTCAAGGGTATTTTTATCTTTTTTACAGCGGATGGAATGTCTGTAATCGAAAATGGCAAATATCCTGTTATCGGCCACTCGATTTGTTTTCGATAATAACCTTTTGAATGGACGGGTGTTTAAAGGTACACTTACCGTTGACATAAATCATAAACCCGGCTCCTTTTCCATATTTTGTTCCATCCTTGTCAAATAATACGGTTATTGATTTGTTACAACAAGACACATTATCCAGACAAAAATAGTCCCAATCTCCGTCAGGTACGAGGGGGTTAACGAGAATACTGCCATCGTATTGTGGTCGTATGCCCATTAGTCCGGATATGATGAGGTTGCAAAACGACGAATGGTTATAATCCTTTCCTCGTTCGACACCGCCTTTCCCTTCATCCCATGTCCCGTTGTTCCATTGTTTTAGGCGGGTACGGGATATCCAATCCCCGGTATAAGGATTTAAGTTTTCATCAATCCAGCAAACCGTGTCCCCTTGTTCAGTAACGATACGTTGGCTATTGCTATAAATATTCAATAGATTTAGGTAATCGTTGGAAGATATGATTCCGCGGTCGTTTTGATTCATATAGTTTGCGAGAGCGGTCAGTACCATCGATGTCAAATAGGGCCAGCTGGGACCATTCCATTGACACTCATGCCTTTCGTATGAAATTTTAAACCCCGGGGAGCTTTGTTCTACGGTCGTAGGTCCGTATGCGGCGGCAAATGCTTTTGTATCGAAGAGGAGTTTCCAGGCAGTTTCATATTCTTTGTTCGGTATATCGTAGAGCCAAGGGATATAACCCAACAACTCTCGCGAAGGAGAGAATCCGCACTTTTCTCCCTCTTTTTTGGGGATCACTTTATAAAAACAGCTCTCTTTATCCCACAGCTTTTCATTAATCAACCGTTTTAATTCATCGGCTTTCTTGTAGTAATATTCTGCTTCTACTGCTTGGTTTAATATGGTGGCGATGCGGGACAGCGCCATGGCCTCTCCATACATATAGCTATTAATCGTGGGGCGATAACCTTTCCCTCCTTCGGACAGGCTGCCCGAAACAGACATCTCCATTCCGTCTCTATCATCTGTTTGCCAAAATAGATAGGAGGAATCTCTCTTTTCTGTCTCCCAGTTAACGAAATTCTCTTGTAGAGGAGGATATAAATCTTTCAGTAATGCCGTATCTCTATGTACCAAGTAATAGTTGTATATGGCATCTGCTATTCCGCAGCTATATAATCTGGGATCGCCTCCGCCTAAGAGCCAAAACTTGGCATAATCTGATAGGATGTGTTTATCTTTCAGCCATCGCCCTTCATAGAAATGATGTACGGCTGCGCAGCTTATCGTATTGTATTTTCCGGCCCATGGAACATCCGGTAAGAATTCTGTAATTACAAACCCTTCCGGGGTGTGTTTTATGTGTTTCCGGTAGGTCCACCAACGAAAATAATAACTCTTTTCCAACTCTTTGTCCGGACATTCAAAAAAAGGAATATTTTCATTTAAAAAGTCGAACGTTTCTGCATTTGAAATATCTTGCGCATACAATTCTACATCCGCCGCATTAAATTCCTTTATATAGGAGGATATTACAGCCACAGACCTGTTTGGCATGATATTTTGTCCTTGTACGGACAAAGTCAAAAATAGACTTACTAAACTGAGTAATTTATATGACATCATTAAAAATCCAAGTCATGGTTATCGTATATAGCCAGTCCGATCTGTTCTAACGCCTCGTTTCTTCCATTGTACCAAAGCATCCAACAATCCTTTTCTTGGATGGCAAAAGGTTTGTAAGTGGCGCTGGCATCCCATCCGACAGGCGTCGGTGTGATGATCGGATTTTGCGGATATCGTTCCCAGTTATCTATTCCGTTTGGAGAACGGGCCATTCCTATTTGGGCAAAATTGATATCATGAAAACCGATATAAAACATCAAATAGTCTTTTTTTCGTTTTATCACCTGACAGGCTGTTACCTTATATTGTTCCCAGCTTTTTTCAGGATCTGCCTGGAAAACCGGATTTTTGTCAAATTTGTCCCAGTTTAAGCCATCATGGCTTGTCGCATATCCGATGGCGTCCGGTTCATATTGTTCGTCCCCCGAATACCACATCTTAAATATTTTCTCTTTTTTATCCCAAATCACGTGAGGGCACATCACGGCAACTTTTTCCCAAGGAGTGTCCGGGGATAGTACAGGCTCTAAGCTTTGTCTCTCAAAATGATATCCATCCTCGCTTATGGCATAACCTATCCGCGATTGCCCATCAGCCTGTCCGGTGTACCACATATGATATTTCCCGTCTTTATATACGACAACAGGGCGATTCAGGTCCTGTTCCCATTTACTTGTTTCCAGAGGAGACAAAACGATCTCGGGATCGCTCCAGTTTTTCCCATCCTTGCTTATGGATACAGCTATGCTTTTTTGAGGGCGCCATGAACAATACATCTTGTATGTTTCGTCATCTTTCAAGACACAGATATCGAACACTGTTCCTAAATTACCTCCACCTAATACCGGGCTTCCTTCGTACTTAATCCATTTTTTTGTAGATTGTAGCGTCGGGTTGTTTATTTTTTGGGCACATCCCCAGAAACCGGCAATGAGGTTTATCAAGATTAGTTGAATAAGACTCAATTTTTTCATAATAGTATAAGATAAAATGTCCTGAACTTAACGTGATGAAAATCTATTTTGCCAATCAGATGGAGTTAGTGTATTTTTCATATACCTCTTGTTTGGTTCATGGCTAATTTTATTTGCCGGTAAAACGGAACCAATTGAAATCGGCATATCCATCTAAGCCCATCTCTTTTGTGCTGAAATTGAAAAGGGCAAATCGGTTGGCTGTCCAAGGTAGTCCTAATCCCATTTTCAATTCATTCCCTATCGGATGAAATTCTCGACCATCGAGGCTATAATAAAATTGGGCGGTAAAGGTTTTGTCGGTTACTCTGGACCTGATCCATAGTTTGTCTCCTTTAAAATTTTCAATAACCTCTTCTGTCTGGTCGTTATTGCACATGATTATTTTCCGGGTATTACCCTCTTGTTGTACGGCGACGTAGGCATACGGGAATTGGAATATCCCAAATCCGGCAACATTTCCCTCTCTTAAATTTGTTACGTCCATTTCTACCGTCCCTTCGCAAGAGGGGCCTTGTACGCGTTGGGTCAAGGTATTGCGGGCCTCTTTCAGGTTTGTAGCCAGAGATGCTTTTAACCGCATATATCCAGGTCTTTCGGTGAGAGTCCATTTCTGAGGGTCCGGGTTATGGTTCCATTGCCATTGCAATCCCAATTTTTTGCTTTTGAATTCATCCGATGTTGCCGGAGCACTCAATGGTTGTTGTTTTTTCCCTACATCCGGTTTGGGATAGGTAATGACATCTTTCCCGTTGTCCCCCAACATGGGCCATCCGTCTATCCACTTTACCGGCAACAGGTAGGGAACACGCCCGATGGGGCCGCGGTCCTGCATGATGATGAACCACCAATCGCCATTTTTTAATTGAACCATTCCCCCCTGATGTAATCCGTTAGGAGGATAAGAGCTGTCGTCCTGCATGATTACCTTATGTTCGTAGGGACCGTAAATATGGTCTGAGCGGAGGCATACTTGCCATCCTTTTGTGCCTCCGGCCGGACAAGTAATGTAATATTTCCCGTTGATTTTGTACATATGCGAGCCTTCCATCCCGAAGTTTTCCCCGAAGGTTTGGCTATCTTTGAATCGTTTGTTCCAGATTTCTACCGGTTTTCCTTTGACTGATTTTACATCGGAGTTCAATTCGGTAATGTATAATGTCCCTTGTCCGTGGACGACATACACTTTTCCGTCGTCGTCGAAGAACAGCCCCGGGTCATACAGGTACTCCGGGAAGATAGTACGTTCCCAAGGGCCATCCGGCTTGTCGGCAATACAGATTGAGAAATGTCCCGTTTCCGTTCCCCAACCGTAGGGAGTACAAAAACCTACATAAAATTTTCCTTTGTGATAACGGATGGTACTGGCCCATGAACCGTTCAGGTATAGTTGCCCGTTTTGCATATCGTAACGGGGATCTTCGTCGTAACGTTCTACGGCATATCCTACCATTTTCCAGTTGACCAGGTCTTTTGAGGTGGCGATAGGGCATCCCGGAACATAGTGCATACTGGTAGATACCAGATAGAAGTCATCGCCTACTCGGATAATATCCGGATCAGGCCAGTCTCCCCACATGATTGGATTTGTAAAAGTCCCGTTTCCGTTGTCGGGTGTCCATACCTGTTGCGCTTCTACGGAATAATAGGTTGTGATGGAAAGAATGATACAAAAAAAGTGTTTCAGGTTCATGTCGGTTGAATTAAGGTGTGTTGTTCTGATTGTATTGGACGACGATTTTCTTTGTAGTATCTTATGGTATCTGTTTTTTTCTTACTATTCGTTTCGTCTAAATATAAATATGTTGTATGTCGTTTATCTGACATCTTTGACCGTAGTTCTCCGTCGAAAATAATTTTTTATAATATGATTGTTCAATCATTAAGTAGTCAGACAAATAAAAGGTGTTTGTCTGTTTTTCCGTACCATTTCGCCGTATCGTCTCAATTAATATCGGATCGATCAATTTGGTAGTATGAGGTTCGATAGCGGAACTCCAAATATAATATATTTATCGGAGCAAATGATTAGTTTTTTATCATTTTATACAGATAACAAAGATATTGAAATCTTTTATTTGGATGGATTGTTGGGGGCTTTTTTCTTGTTTCTTTTATTAGGTAGATACGCTATAAATCAAGTGCTAAGGATTTATATCGCTTATGTTCCAATAGATTAAGGTTATAATAATCCAAAGAATTTAGGGATAATTTTACGTAAAGTATGGTCCTTTATCTCTTTATTTACTTTTTATTTAGACTAATTATAAGAAATGACCGGATGTATTTGTTTTTTGTCAACTTTGGTTTGTTTATAATCGGAATTTATCCGAATCTTTTTTACGGTTTTGTTTCGTATCTTTGGATATAGGATAATGATTTCAATGAGTTACCCTGTTTTGAGAAAGGGATATCAGAGATCGTTCTCTCTCTCTGATATTTATAAAATATTCTTTGAATAAAATTTTCCTATCTATCATTTTTTGTTTGATGAAATAATTTTAATTTTGCGGATAGGAGAGGTTGTTTGATAGTATGAAAAACACAGCGATTTGTTGAGATGCTGCTTTTGTCTGATTATTTCCACAGTTATTTGTCGTATTTTGACTTAGTTCGTTGGTTTATCTTTGATAGATTATCTTATCTGTATTTTTTACAAAAACATTTACAATGAGACATTTAAAAGAGTATTACTTGTTTTCATGGTTGATGATTGTCTTTTGTGCAATCCCGGGAGTTGTTAAGGCCGATGGTAAATCGATGATTAAGCCGATTAGACTAACGTGCGAGTATATGGAGAATCCTCCGGTAATTGATCGGTTGAATCCTCGCTTGTCGTGGATCAATCAGTTGACGGATATTGGAGTGAGAGGAGAAAAACAGACTGCCTGGCAAATACGGGTAGCTTCTTCAAAAGACCTTTTGTTCGCGGATAAGGCCGATTTGTGGGATAGTGGAAAGGTCAAGTCCGACCAATCCAATTTAATTGCCTATAAAGGAAAAGAGTTGTCATCCAGGCAAGAGTGCTGGTGGCAAGTGAGGGTCTGGGATGCCAAGGGGGATGTCTCGGCGTGGAGCCGTCCGGCCTATTGGGGCATGGGATTGTTGCAACCCTCCGATTGGAAAGCAAAATGGATCGGTGCACCGTGGCAGGGAGAAGAGGCTCGTTATCAATTGCCGGATCCTACACCGGTTCCGGCACCTCTGATGCGGAAAGATTTTACGATCAACAAAGAGATCGCATCGGCAAAAGCATTTGTTACGGGATTGGGATATTTTGAACTCTATTTGAATGGACAGAAGGTTGGCGAAGATGTTCTCTCTCCCAATCAAACCAATTATACGGAACGTCCCGATTTGGATAAAACGGGCATACCGGTCGATGATAAATTCCGGGCATACCGGGTTTTGTATATGTGTTACGATTTGACCGATTTATTGAAACCCGGTAAAAATACGGTAGGGTGTATCTTGGGTAACGGGTTCTATAATCCGGTCGTTGTGTGGACACGTGGATATGGATCTCCTCGTTTCTTGGGACAAATAGAGATTACCTATACCGATGGAACGAAAGAGACGATTGTTTCAGATGAGAGTTGGCAAGCCCATCGCAGTGCCATTGTTAGTGATGGCGTTTATTTTGGAGAGATCTATGACGCCCGTTTAGAAATCCCACATTGGGCTACGCCTGAATGTGATACAAAAAATTGGCAAAATGTGGTTCTGCGAAAAGCACCGAAGGGAATCTTGTCAGCACAAATGGGCCTTCCCGACAGGGTGATGGAAGAGCATAAACCGGTATCCATCGTGTTGTTGAAAGATGGAACTTATGAAGTGGATTTTGGGGAAGAGATTTCCGGATGGTTGAGATTAGATGGAATACAAGGTAATGCGGGAGAAACGATCGAGATAAAATACCTTAGCGAGTCGCCCAACGGGACCAATAAATATACGTTGAAAGGTACGGGTTCGGAATCGTATGCAGCCCGGTTTACCTGGTTTGTTTTCCGGAAGGTACAGATTAAAAATTGGAAAGGATCTATATCGGCCGATAATCTGACGGCCGAGGCTGTTTATAGCAACGTGGAGACTACCGGGAAATTCGAGTGTTCCAATCCGTTGTTCAATCGGATCAATCAAATATGGCAGCGTAGCCAGAAAGACAATATGCACGGAGGCGTGGCCAGCGATTGTCCTCACCGCGAACGTTCGGCATATACGGGCGACGGACAGGTCTCCTGCAATACCGTTATGCACAATTTCGATGCTGCCGCTTTCTATACCAAATGGATTCAAGATATTTGGGATGCCCAAAATACAGAGAACGGTTATGTCCCTAATGGAGCGCCCTGGCAACCGGGCTGTGGCGGCGGAGTACCGTGGGGAGCAGCCATGAATATCATGCCGTGGGAGTTTTATTTGCACTACGGCGACCGGGATATGCTTGAACGGAACTATACCGCCATGAAGGAACAGGTACGTTATATGCAGATGTGGCAAACACCCGAAGGAACGATGTTGTCGAAGATGCCTTTCGGCAAGGATCCCGTTTATTGGATGAATTTGGGAGAATGGTGCCCGCCTTATAAATTCCCTTCGGACGAACTGGTTCATACCTATTTTATGTGGCGGTGCATGGACCTTACGGCAAAAACGGCAAAAGCCTTGGGTAATAAAGATGATGAGGCGGTTTATTTAGATCTTGCCGCAAAGGTGAAAGATGCTTTCCATCAAAAATTTTATGATGCGGCAAACGCTACCTATGGAGGTTTCGGTAGCAACGTGTTTGCCTTGCATATGGGGGTCCCCGACGATTGTAAAGAGGCGGTGGTAAATACCCTGAAAAAAGAGATAGAAGAGAATAACGGACATTTGAATACCGGGATTTTTGCTACCCAACTGCTTTTTGAGGTGCTGACAGACAATGGTTTGAACCGTTTGGCTTATGGAGCTATGAATAAACGCGATTTCCCCAGTTTTGGCCATTGGATAGCACAAGGTGCAACAACTACCTGGGAGCAATGGGACGGGGGAAATTCCCGGAATCATCCCATGTTTGGCGGAGGATTGGTGTGGTTCTACCGGAAAGTGGCTGGCATGACTATTGATCCGGAACAACCCGGATATAAACATATTGTCATCAAGCCGGTTGCTACGGACAGCCTCTCGTTTGCCTCCTATTCCGTCCGCACACCGTATGGCGAAGCCTCTGTTGGCTGGAAGAAAGATAAAGAACGTTTCTGTTTGAATACGGTGGTTCCGGTGGGAAGTACCGCTACGGTGTACCTTCCGGCACAGAAAGATTCCAAATTGACAGAAAGCGGACTTTCTGTACGAAAGGCCCGTAAAGTAAAATACAAGGGAACGCGCGATGGATTTGCCGTATTTGAAATTCCTTCGGGAACATATTCCTTTGAGGCGAAAGATTTATAATTAAATTAGGTTATTGAGATATTTTGTTTTTCTAAGAATTAGCTAAAAGGGCCTTGGATGATTTTTTGTGAATTTTCTTGGGCCTTCATTATCAATTTGTTTTTCTATATCATGACAATTAGAGATACCTATGCTATTGTTTTGTAATCTTGAATGAGATTCTTGATGGTTTTGTTGCTGATTTGAAAAGAAAAACATTCAAATGTAATAGGTTATGACGATTAAAAAGAGATGGTATATGTTAATTCGTAGATGTTCGGTGTCCTTATTGGGGGGTGTTGGCTTGTGTGTTGTGCTTTTGATGTGTTCGATGCGGCTGCTGGCCCAGATACCTAATGAGCGGGCCTTCTGTTTTTATTATAATTGGTATGGAAATACCTCGTTTGATGGGCAGGAGATACATTGGTCTCATAATGTGCTAAAACAGTCTCCTACGGATCCGGATCGGCCTCGTATTCCGGGAAAAGAAAATTTGGCAAGTAATTTTTATCCCGAGTTGGGAAATTACAGCAGCAATGACCCGGGAATTGTCGCAAAACACATGAAGATGATGGCCGATGCACGGATTGGTGTTGTTGTACTTACGTGGTGGCGTAAGTCCGATTCGGGGTTGAAAGCGATTCCTATCATTTTGGATGAGGCCCAAAAAGTAGGGCTGAAAGTCTGCTTCCATTTAGAACCTTATGGCGGACGAAATGCCAAGTCGGTCAGAGAGGATATCGAGAATTTATTGCAGGAGTATGGAACTCATCCGGCTTTTTATCGGATGGAAGGAAAGCCTTGTTTCTTTATTTATGATTCATATCTGACAAAAGCGGAGGAATGGGCAACTTTGTTGCAACCGGATGGCGAAATAACCATTCGCAATACTCCTTTGGATGCTGTCTTGATCGGTTTGTGGGTGAAAAAGGGGGAAGAGGAATTTTTCCGCAAATCTGGGTTCGACGGATATTATACCTATTTTGCGGCAACGAATTTTACGTATGGATCGTCTCCGGAAAATTGGCCCTATATGCAGAAATGGGCTGTTGCAAACAAAAAGATATTCATCCCTTGTGTAGGGCCTGGCTACATCGATACGCGGGTTCGTCCGTGGAATGGTTCTACGACCAGAGACCGTGAAAATGGGAAATATTACGATCGGATGTTTAACGATGCGATTAAAAGCGGAGTTTCTTATATAGGTATCACTTCGTTTAACGAGTGGCATGAAGGTACTCAAATTGAGCCAGCTGTTCCATTTGAATGTTCCGAGTTTAAATATTTGGACTATAAACCGCTGGCTCCGGATTATTATTTGAAGCGTACGGCATATTGGATTGATAAGTTGAATAAATAAAAGTATATTTGGAACTCTCCTTGGAAGTTATTAGGAGAAGATATATTTGTTTATCGTTATTTACATAAAAAAGCCCAACCAATCCGTTGGGCCTTTTTTATGTATAATGGTACGTTACAGGTTTTCATCTATGAGATCTATCTTTTTGGCAATTAAATCCATCTCTTCTTGTAGCTTTTGCATTTTCCGTTCCATCTCTTTTACCAGACTCCCGGCATTTTTGGAAGATAAGGTAAGGAATCCCATATTGTTTTTATATGTCTGCAATTCGTTTTTAGCACGCTCAAACGCCTTCATTAGCTTGTTGCGTTCACGGTATAACTTGTTTTGCGATTGGTCTCCGGATGCCAGCTTTTGTACGGACGACGAGAAATTGATGAGACGCTTTCGGTTCTCGTTCGTACTGAATTTCCCGAATTGTTGGTCAAGCGCCTCTTGGTATTCCTTGTATATTTTATCTTTTTCTTTATAAGGGACATGGCCTATTTGATTCCATTCAGCAATAAGCGATTTGATCTCTTTTATACCGGTTTCTGAATCGATTGTATCAGGAATTTGAGCTAACTTTTCGATAATCTCTTTTTTGAGAGCAAGATTCTGAATCTCTTCTTGCTTTCTGGAAGAGCTGTTCTGGGCCTTTTGTTCAAAGAAATAATCGCAGGCGGAGATAAAACGTTTCCATACCTGGTCGGAATATTTTTTGGATACAGGTCCGATGGTTTTCCACTCTTTTTGTAAAGCGGTTAATATGTCGGCCGTGTTTTTCCAATCGGTACTATCTTTCAGGCTTTCTGCTTTTTCGCACAAAGCGCGTTTGGCTTCCAAGTTTTTAGCCATCTCTTCTTTGGCCGATTTGAAAAATTCCGCTTTTTGTTTAAAGAATTTATCGCACGATTCTCTGAATCGTTCAAAAAGTTGGTTATTCATTTTCCTGGATGCGAATCCAAATGTTTTCCACTCTTCTTGCATCGCGATAATCTCTTTGGTTTTTTCATCCCATGCAGCGAATGTTTTTAGAGAGGCCATATCGATGGCTTCGATTTTTTCGCAGAGGGCCGTTTTCCCCTCTTCGTTTTTTTTCTCATTCTCTTTTTGGGATTCAAAGTATTGTTGGTGTCGTTTGTTGATAACCGATGATGCGTTTTTGAATCGGGTCCAGAGCTCTTCGCGTAATTCTTTTGCCACCGGGCCTGTTTCTCTCCATTCGTTATGTAGCTGTTGAAGGGTACGGAAAGCGGATAAAACATCCTCTTCTGCGGCAAGAGCTTCGGCCGATTCGCACAAGGCAATTTTCTGGTCTAAGTTTTTCTTGAAATCGTAGTCGCGTAACTCCTTGTTTATTTTTAGCAAGTCGTAGAATTGTTCTACGGTTGCCTGATATGTTTTCCAAACTTCATTAACCTTGTTGGCTGGAATATCGGTTATCTCTTTGAAGTTTTGTTGTAATTGCTGGAATTGCGTGTAGTATTTATTGATATTGTCCGAATCGTCGATGAATTTTTTTATTTCGTCGATAATCGCAATTTTCCGTAAATAGTTGTTCTCTTTGATTTTTTCCTGCTCTTGTTGATAAGCGGCTTTTTTTTCTTTGAAGATGTTCAGGAGTTCTTTCAATTTTTCTTCGGCAGGGTCAGGCTCTACGGTGAATCCTTCTCCGTTATCATCGGGATGATTAGCCATATATGCTTTGCGAAGCGTTTCTACCTCAGACTTGCGTATCTTGTAGTAACTCTGTTTAAGTGTATCGATGGTATCTTTGACAGTATCAACCGGCTTATCGATTAAATCTTTGATTTGATCAATAAGCTGCTCTTTGGTTAGTGTTTCGTTTTGTGTCAATCGGCTCTCTTCGTTGTTGATTTGAGCCGGAGTTTCTGCGTTTTGTCCGATGTTTTGAGTATTCTCAAAGACATCGTTTCCCTGAACATCTGTCATAAAAAAAAAATTAAAAAAGAGACTTGTTTTTTGTTTGTGTTACAACGACAAATTAAAATAAAATTTTCCTTAGTTCATACTGAAATTCCGATATTTTTTGCTTGCAGGGTTTTGTAAGGTCTATAAATAGCGGATTTAATCTTTTATCCTTCGATTTTTATGTTAGTATCGGGGTTGTTTTTCAATATTTCGATGCATCCGAATCCCAAATTTATTTTGTCTCCCAATCCTGTATGGTATATTATTTTTTGTAGAGTAGGATGCATCTGAATACAGAACTTGTACATATATCCGATTACTTTGGTTTCGTTAGGGGTGAATCTTTTGATAAAGATTCCTTTTCGTTTGGGCTCCGATAAAATTTCAAAATTCCAGTTGTTGTCAATAGAGAACTCCTTTCCGTACAATATTTTGTATTTGTTTAAAATACTTTGCTTCATAATTTCCTGATATTCACTGTTGTAGGGGCTTATATACTCTACGCTGTGATTGGTCCTCGGGCAAGAAAAGACGATCGGAGAGAGTGAAAGATATTGTGTCTTGTGCTCGGTAGGCTCTTCTGAATGTACCGTGATTTGTTCTACCAGAAAGTTTACCCGGCTCTTTTTGTCGCCGATTAACAAAGAGGTATTGGCGAAAACCGATTCCACAAATTCGACGGTACCTCTTTCTGGCAGGAAAGACAGCCATACCTGAATACGTTTTGTCAATAAATAAAGCCTGTCTTGCTCTACTTTTATGTGGGGAATGTAGAAGTTGGAAATAGAAAATAATCGGTTTTGATGGTTAGCGTTTTCGATAAATCCGTTCATTCTCATCCAATTGGCGTACAACAATTTGTTCTCGGTCATTTTCTTGAAAATGCACGATGACAATTCGTATTGATAGCTAACAGGAAGGATATTGCCGAATGAGTCAGGTTTTATTAATAAAATCAGTTTAAAACGCATTCCCTAAAAATTTGCATAAAAGTACAAATTAAATATGAATTGAAGGCAAGTATGGGAAAATTTAAAGATATTAAACAAAGTGTATTTATTGGGGGAGTTGTAAAATTGTCGGGTTATAAAAAAAGAGCTAAATTGCGCCGTGAAATTAAAATTTGGGATTAGCTATGAAAAAGCTTTTAGGAATATGTCTATTCGTTTTTGCCGGTTTTTTACCGACATTCTCTTCTCCGGGATTGCATTTTAATGCGAATGGAAAATTTAAAATTGTGCAATTTACCGATGTCCATTATGTGCCAGGCAACGATAATTCCAAGGTCGCTCTTCAAACCATTCGAGAGACTATTGAGGCAGAACAACCGGATTTGGTTGTCTTTTCGGGGGATGTGGTTACCGATAAGCCGGCAGAGCAGGGTTGGGAAACGATTCTCGGCGAATTGGAACAACGCTCTGTCCCGTTTTGTGTAGTTCCGGGTAATCACGACGACGAACAAAATCTGTCGCGTAAGGAAATATCCGATTTGGTAAAAAAGTATAAAATGAATGTCAATGCCCGTAAGGACCCTCCTATAAAGGGGGTGTTGAATACGGTTGTAGAGATAAAAGATGCCGCAGACAAGAAAGTCTCTTTTTTACTTTATTGCTTCGACTCAAATGCCTATCCGACAGATAAACGGTTTAAGGGATATGGCTGGTTTACGGCAGATCAAATCGCGTGGTATCGGCAGATGAGCGCAAAATATACGCGCAAAAACGGGCAAGTTCCACTGCCAGCTCTGGCATTTTTCCATATCCCGTTGCCCGAGTATCGTGAAGCGTTCGACCAAAAAGAAAACAAACGGGTGGGTAGCCGCAATGAACCGGAATGTTCACCTGAATTGAATAGTGGGATGTTTGCCGCCATGATAGAATCCGGAGATATCGTAGGAACGTTCGTGGGGCATGACCACGATAACGATTACGTGGTGAATGCGCGTGGGATAGCGTTGGGATATGGTCGTTTTACCGGAGGGAAAACAACCTATACGCATATAGAAAATGGTGCCCGTATTATCGAACTGACACAAGGAGAACGTTCATTCCGTACTTATGTCCGTTTACGGAGTGGGAAAATAAAGGATGACGTTCGTTTTCCGACAGATTTTGAATGAATCATATTATTAAAAAATAAGGCTAATAATTACGAACATATCAATAATTTGACTACCTTTGCAACGCTTTTTTATATTCCGTGTGATGGGAAATTAAGGAGCAAATAATCTTAATTTTGAGTAACACAAAAAACAAACAGAATGAAAACATTTGAATTGAACGCTACTCCCCGAGTAGATTTAGGGAAGAAAGCCGTAAAAGCTCTCCGTAAACAAAATTTAATTCCGGCCGTATTGAACGGTGGAGAAGTTTTTACTTTGCCTTACAAAGGAACCTTGTCAGAAGGTGAAAAATTGGTTGAAATAGAAGGTGGGAAAAAAGGAACCATTGTAACGGATTTTACCGTATCGAAAGATGCTGTTCGGAAACTGGTTTATTCTCCCGATATTTTTGTCGTAGACCTTACGGTAGGAAAGAAAAATGTAAAAGCTATTTTAAAAGATATTCAGTTCCATCCTGTAACAGATGCCATTTTGCATATGGACTTTTTGGCGGTTAATGAAACCAAACCTGTTATCATGGAAGTTCCTGTGGTGTTGGAAGGTCATGCAGAAGGGGTGAAAGCCGGTGGTAAATTGAATCTTTCCATGCGTAAATTGAAAGTAAAAGCCATTTATAGCAATATCCCCGAAAAATTGGTTATCAATGTCGATAATTTGGGCTTGGGTAAGACCATGCAGGTAGGAGATCTTCACTTTGAAGGCCTTGAACTGGTAAATGCTAAGAATGCAGTAGTTTGTGCTGTTAATCTGACTCGTGCAGCCAGAGGGGCACAAGCAAAGGGTGAATAATGATTGAATGAAATATTTGGTTGTAGGGCTGGGAAATATTGGCACAGAATATCAATATACCCGGCATAACATAGGATTCAGAGTATTGGACGCTTTAACCAAGGCGTCCAATCTTGTTTTCGCCGATGCTCGTTATGGGGCCATTTGTGAATGGCGTTTGAAGGGACACATGGTTTATCTGTTGAAACCTTCTACCTATATGAACCTGAGTGGAAATGCCGTTCGCTATTGGATGCAGAAAGAGAAGATCGCGTTGGAAAATTTGTTGATTGTTGTGGATGATTTGGCATTGCCTTTTGGCACTTTACGGTTAAAGCCCAAGGGTAGCGATGCTGGACATAACGGGTTGAAGCATATACAACAGATTTTGGGGACGAATCAATACGCCCGATTGCGTTTCGGAATCGGGAACGATTTCCCCAAAGGAGCACAAGTTGATTATGTATTGGGCTCATTTACCGATGAGCAGGAACGGGTGTTGCCGCAACGGTTGGGTGTGGCAGAAGAGATTATTCGTAGTTTTGTGTTGTGCGGAATACAAAATACGATGAATCAGTTTAATAATAAGTAAGATTGTAGAGTATGGCGGCCAAAGAAAACGAAGTCCGTATTGATAAATGGTTGTGGGCTACGCGGATATTTAAAACTCGTACGATTGCTGTCGAGGCATGTAAAAAAGGACGCGTTTCTATTCAGAATATTCCCATAAAGGCCTCTCGTATGATCAAAGTGGGTGAGGTGATACAGGTACGCAAACCGCCGGTAACATTCTCTTTCAAGGTGTTGGCTCTTACTGAGAAAAGGATGGGGGCAAAAGCCGTTCCGGAATATTTGGAAAATGTAACGACACCAGATCAATATGAAATTCTGGAATTATCCCGAATAAACGGTTTTGTCAACCGGGCCAAAGGAACTGGCCGTCCAACGAAAAAAGAGGGACGTGAGCTTCAAAAATTCTTGGCTATTGATGATGGCGATTTTGATTTCGGCTTTGATGACGATGATGACGACGAGTTTTAATTGTTTTGGATTGCGTCGCTTGTTATAGTCTCTTTGCCCTTTCCTTTTGATTCGGCAAACAAATATAGCATGGTTTTATAACCGACAATACCGAATGCTCCTAAGAAGATGAATGCCAGAATGATCATCTTTTTGTTGGGAGAACTTTCCTGTAACGGCACTCTTGCCGGTTCAAGAATCGTATAAATCGGTGTGATCTCTTGTAATTTTAGTTTTGAAACTTCTACTTGTTGTGCCGCTTGGTTATAAATGGTATAGGCCAAATCCCGCTCATTTTGTTGACGCTCTATTTTGATGGTTAATGCTTCGGATTTCAATCCTCTGTTTCGGTCTTTCATTTGGGCGAGATCGTCTTCTATGGCGTAATAGTTCTTTTTGGCCTGTTCGTAAAGTTGTTGGTTGATCAAGAGGTCATAACGGGCCTTTTTTGTTTTGTAATCGGTTATATACCGTTGTAACTTTTGAATGGTAGAGTCAACGATAACAGCAGAGATAAGAGGGTCCTGCATTTTGGCCGTAACCGAAATGATTCCGCTTTTTTTGTCCGGTTCAAACAATATTCGGCTTTTGAGTACAGAAGTAAAAGCGACTTGTGCCGGTGTTAGGTTGAATATGTCTATTGTATCGTTGGGGGTGGATTGTTTTTCTTTACCTATGCTTCTTATCCAGGCAATCAATTTCATAGGAGATCCCATAACAGATTTCCACCAAGCCTGTTTTTGTTCTTTTAGCATATAGTCATAAAAAGAGTAGGTGTTTTCCCCATCTTGGGTGGTAACAGTCATATCCATGAATTCGAGAAGGAAGGGTGTGCTTTCTATGACATCCGGATATATATCGCTGTTTATACCATCTTTCTCAGAAACACTATTCAGGTTTATCCCTGCCAGTCCCGCTAACCCCGCCAAGTTGCTTAATCGGTTATTTCCTCCTCCTTCCGGAGCTAATTTGACCGTAGTTGTGTATTCTTTGGGGAGACTGAATGCAACGATGATACCGACAACAAATCCGATTCCTGCACATTTTAGGACCAGTTTGTAATCTTTCCACAAATATTTTGCCAGATCGATCAGATCGATTTCTGTTTCTGGATTTTTATTGTTATTTTCATCCATTTTGTCGGTTTTATTTTAAGTTATTGGTCATGGTGATGATAATGGCAGCCAAAGAGACAACCGAAGATGAAATACCTACGATCTCTCCTATCGACATGCGTTGGGTTTCTGGTTTCTGAGGAACTACAATTTCACATCCTGGTTCTATTTTGGGGTATTTCTTTTTAAGGAACCCATTTTTGGTGGTGGCTACCTGTCCGTTCATATAGATAACATAGGGCTTTTTATGTGCTCTTTTGGAGTATCCACCGGCTTTGTCGATGTAATCTTTCAGGTTGTATCCCTCTTGGTAACTTGTCGTGTTGGGAAACATGACAGACCCCTCTATTTTTACCGTATTGGTTAATTGAGGAATCGTTAAGATGTCGTTTTCTTTTAAGACAATGTTATATTCTTCATTGTTGGTCGTTTCCATGGCCTTACTTAAGTCTATTCCGATTATGAACATGGAGTCTTGCCCTATGGGATTGACTTGTAAGGTGTCTAAATCTTGTGATTGAAGGGTTTGTAATGCTAACTCTTTCATGTAGTCATCTTCTGTCTTTTTTCGTTTGAGGGAGGCCCCTTTTATGTAAGCTTGCGGGGATACTCCTCCTGCCCGTTCGATCAGATCAGATAGCCGTTCGTTGGGAGATGAAAGTACATACAGACCAGGGAAAAGAACCTCTCCTTCGATCCGTACCATTTGTTGCTTTTGGTAACCGGGGGAGCGACGTACGAATATTTCGTCAAAAGGTTGTAATGTAAACAGTTTTGCAGAAGGATCTATTTTTAGATCTTTATCGATAGAGAATGTATAATTATAGGCAAGGGTGTCGGTGAATTCGGTGGATTTACTGTTCTTTACCCGTCTTGATACTTGAATAACAGCTTCTGAAGCTGATTCTTTTAATCCTCCGGCTAATAAAATAGCGTCTTCTACCGTCATGTTCTCTTTAAACGGGAAAACGGTTTGAAGCACACGTGGCCTGTTTGAGTTTGGCCCATCTTGATCCGTATTGAAATTAAAATCTTTTGAAGCACTTTCTACATCGGTTTGAGGTAGTCGCATATTATTTACCTCACCATGTACAGTAATGGTATAATTCTCTTGAAGATCATAAATAGAAGGAATGTATAATTCATCTTCACTTTGAAGAAAAATATCCGGAGCCTGGCCGTTGAATATAGCTTTTATATCCACGGGGATAACTTCGTATGAGAAGTCAGGACGCATACGGGTAATTTGTCCCCGTGTGGTAAATGCGTCGCCTTTTAAACCTTCGGCTGCTTCAATTAATTTTTTTACGGTTTGGGTGGCCGGAGTCAATTCAAATTCTCCCGGATGCCATACGGCCCCCTTTATGACAAGTCGGTTTTCATACATCGGGATGATCTGTTTTACTACTACTTTATCTCCGTCGCGCATCGTGAACATCGGGAAATTTTCTTTTTCTACCGTATTCATTTGGTATTTTGTCCCGTTTTTTCGGCTGACTTGTATGCGGTCGCCGTACGCGTCGGCGGCAAATCCTCCAGCATACTTGATTAAATCTTCCAAAGTCTCGCCATCTTTCAGCTCAAAAATGCGTTCCCGTTTTAGTTCTCCATTGACTGATACCAGATTTTTATAAGGTTCGACGATGATAAGATCGTTGTCTTCGAGCCTTACATCCGCATCAAGTTTCCCGTTTATCAGGTAGTCATAAACGTCTAAAACAGCAATCTCTTTATTGTTTCGGAATAATTTAATATTCCGAAGAGTACCGATTTCATTGACCCCTTTTGCTGCATATAATGCATTAAATAGTGTCGATAGCGAAGGTAGGGTATAGGTTCCCGGGATACTTACTTCGCCGACGATATTCACCTTTATGGTACGGATTTGTCCCAACGATACTTTGATATTGATGTCTCCTCCCTCTTCGGTTAATCCAGAATAGATTTGGGAGAGTTGTTGTTTTAACCACTCTTCTGCCTCTTCAATGGTAAGACCAGCCAGAGAGATTAATCCTACACGTTCTATATTGATCGAGCCGTCGGGGGAGATTCTTTGCCGATAATTGGCTTCGGTGCTACCCCATACGTTAATGACAATTTCATCTCCTGCAGCCAGTTTGTAATTTTGGGGTGTAGCCATATTGTAGTTCGGTTCAAAAGAGAGGTTGGTCGAGGAGAATATTTCTCGGCCAAAAACTACCTTGTCTAAGGAATCTTGTCTTATCTGTTCCCTAACATGGTCTAATAATTGGGTATTGACGGAAGAATCTCTTAAAACAGAAGTTGTATTTGAAGAAGATATTTGTTGAGTCTGATTCTCTTTTGCTTCTATTTGTTTTCTGATTTCACTTTCAGAAATACCCATTTCCCGGGCCTTTTTTAGAATTTCTGTTTGGCTTTGTGCAGATACAGAAAGGCTATACACACAACAAAAGGAAAGAAAAAAAATGAAAACGTAACTAATTTTTTTTGTCATAAAAATACGAGTAAATATTCCCGGCAAATGTATGATATATTTGCTATATAATCAAATATTTGTTTTTTCAAATATACTAAAAAGAGTTACTCTCTTTGTGAGCAGATTGGAAATCTGTTTTTGATAAAAATACATAGTGTAGTTTACAATATAGCCGAATTTAAAAATGGAGTTCTCATTTGTCTCTGTATTCTTCTTTATCTATATTTGCGCAAATTTTTTGTATTCATGCAGATAAAGAAATTTTTAATATCTATTTTTTTGATTGCCTGTTTTGCCGCTTGTGAAGAGGGAAAGGATGGCTTAGAAGGAAAATGGCAGTTGAGAAAGATGCAATATGATGATAAAGTTGTTCAAGTTGATACGGTTTATTATAATTTTCAGTTTGGGGTATTTAAATTACAGGCAGTGAATCATATACCGAGTGTTTTAAATGAAACCGTGGGATCATACAATATTGTAGAAGATACTATAAAGATGAATATAGAGCCGTCATTCGCAAGTAATTTGACTGCGTTGAAGCGTTATTACGATTGGGATGGCCCTTCGGAAAATTTCCGTATTGTAAAACAGTCTGCCTCGTCGTTGCATTTGTTGAGAAAAGATGAAGTTTTGTTCATATTTAGGAAGTTTTGATCAATGAGAAGTTTTTTTGTTTTCATATTCTTCTTTTTGTTGGCGTGTATTTTTCCTGAATTATATGCCCAGAACGATGATTTCGAGTTGCGGTATGACGCAGAAGCCAATATGATATCGGGAGGAGGAGATTTCTCTCCTTTTTGGTTATCTGCAAACCGTCAAGGAATGGTTTCCTTGTCTCCCAACAACGGATATTTGCGGGTGGGAATCCATAAAGATATGGATGTGAAGAACCGTTTTTCATACGGTTTTGGTGTTGATTTGGTCGGCGCGTATGAGCAAAGAGCTCCTTTTTATGTACAACAGGCTTATGCCGAATTGAAATATCGTTCGTTAGGAGCGACGATTGGAAGTAAAGAATTGTCTTCTTTGTTGGAGCATCCGGAGTTGAGTAGCGGAAGTATGGTCTGGTCCGGTAATGCACGTCCTGTGCCTCAGTTGTCGGTGGGGATTCCCCGTTTTACGGATGTTCCCGGGACCAATGGATGGATGCAGGTGAAAGGGGAACTCTCGTATGGATTTTCTACCGATGCCAACTATCAGCGTGATCGATATAAAAAACCGTTTTCGTATGCCCGACATATTTTGTTTCATCGAAAGAATTTGATTCTCAAATTTGAGAAAGATGCTCCGTTCTTCGGATTGGTAGGAATTGATATGGCGGCGCATTTTGGAGGAGACGTTTATTATGCCGATGGCAGTGTGGTGCATTGTCCAACGGATTTGGAATCTTTTTTTAAAGTGTTTGTTCCGATGTCAGGAGGGAGTAACTCTACGTGGAGCGATCAGGTGAATGTGTTGGGAAATCATGTTGGCTCTTATTTAATGGAGTTTGGATACAAACGAGACGATTGGCGTATCAGAATATATAAAGAACACTATTTTGACGACCATTCAGGTATGATTTTTAAAAACTGGCAGGATGGATTATGGGGATTTGAATGGACTCGTCATAATCGTTCCTGGTTGACAGGGGTTGTATTTGAATGTATGAATTCTACCGATCAGTCAGGACCGATTCTTTGGAATAAAAATGAGACGATTCCTATTCAAGTAAGTGGAGCAGATGATTATTATAATAATATCTATGGATGGGCTCATTGGGGAATGACACAAGGTACACCTTTTATTACCTCCCCTGACTACAATGCGGATGGTTATATGAGTGTACGGAACAGCCGGGTTCGGGCGTTTCACGTAGGAGTGGAGGGTTATATAACGGGAGAATTAAATTATCGATTCTTATCGTCGTATTCAAGAAACTGGGGTACCCTTTATTTGCCATTCCTGAATATAAAGAGCAACTATTCTGGATTGTTCGAGGTGCGATACACTCCCGCAAAATATTCCGGTTTTTCGTTTGGAACGGCTGTCGGAGTAGATACCGGTTCTTTATTGGGCGATAATTGGGGAATACAACTTTCGGTAAGAAAATCCGGTATATTGTTCCGGAAAAGGTAATATTCCCATAACGTCGTAAGATTTATAAATTTGTCATAGAAATTCGTTTCAAGAAACTTTCGAGGTCCGGGGAGCTGAACGTAAATCCCGATTGTAATAACCGGGTGGGCTCTACACATTGCCCGTTTAATAAAAAAGAAGCCGCTTCTCTCATTTGTAACTTGAAAATAAATGCTGGAATGTATAGCGACAGAAATGTGTGGTAATGTTTGCCGACGATCTTCATAAATTCTTTTTGGGTTAGGTGTTGGGGAGAGGTCAGATTGATCGCGCCCGATAGCTGGACTGAATCGAGAATGAACTCGAATGCCCGGCATAAATCCGTTATGTCGATCCAAGAAAAATGTTGTTCCCCGTTTCCGATGATGGTAGTTATGCCAATTGGTACAGTTCGTATCATCTGTTCAAAAGCGCCTCCTTGTGCTGCCAATACAATCCCAAAACGCGTAATCACTAACCTTTTTTCGCTACTTAGTTTGGATGCCTCCTCCTCCCAGTCCTGGCATAGATCGGAAAGGAATCCGTTTCCTTTGTGGCCGGAAAATTCATCGTAACAATTTTCTGACGGATAGTATCCTACGGCCGATGTCGATATAAATGTCTTGACCTGGGAGGAAAGATTCGCTGCTTTTATCAGTTTGCGAGTAACAAGAATCCGGCTGTCGTATAGTTGTTGTTTGTACGGTTTACTCCAACGGTGGTTGATAGGAGCTCCGGCCAGATTGATGACGGAATCGCAATGAGATAGAATTTTTTCCAGTGTACCATCCTCTTTTTGCAGTATCTCCCGGGTGATCGGTATGATGTGGTGTCCGCATTGAGTAAGGTGTTTTCCCAAGGCAGTTCCGACAAATCCGGAAGCTCCGCTGATAGCAATGTGTTGGGGTGTTTCCATAACAAGTTTTAATGATAAAACAAAACAGAGGGCTTTTCGGATGATAAAAAGAGTGTTAAATCATGGCTTGGTTTTGGGCTTTTTCTCATTATTTATTTCTATTTCCAATATTCCGACTTTTTGTGAAATCTAATGATCTGGAATCAAAAACGTTGCGGTGTAGATATTTTCGACCTCTTCTTTTGTGATTTGATTGTATTTTTATAACTTGCCACCCATTCTTGAAAATATCAACCACCTTTAAATTTTTGTTCAGATGAAGATGCTGCGATTGAT
>CASGEW010000005.1 GCA_949300615.1 uncultured Bacteroidales bacterium | reverse complement strand
TTCTTTCCGTTTACCCAATGTTCTACTTTCCCGTCTTTGTAAATGATGGTAGCCTTGTTCCAGGTACCGTTTGGGTTTAACTCCATGTCGGTGGCCGGGATGTGCATATCGTAATTGGATGCGGTAGAGTTTTTGGTCCGGTTCGGGGAATGTGCATCGCCGAAAACTTGGAATTCAGGTCCGGTCATATACGGGCAGCAGTATTGTTCGCCCTCTTTTACGTGGTACATTACTCCGCTGTTTTTGTTCTCTTCAATTTTCCACTCGAATGTGAATTCAAAGTTTCCGTAATCTTTCAACGTAACGATGTCGCCTCCACCGCCTTGTGTGGTAAGGCAGCCATCCTCAACGCTCCATCCGGAAACAGGGAGCTCCTTGTTCCAGTTTTTCCATCCATTCAGGGTTTTCCCGTCGAACAGGAGTTCCCATCCTTGTCGTTTTTCTTTTCGGGACAATGTGTTGTCTTTTGCGAAAACATTCCCTGCCATAAAGACAAACAGCATACAGCAGGCCATCCACGTCTTTTTCATTTTTGCATTGGTTTTTACATGATTGTATTTAAAGTAACAAGAAGGAAGCATTACACTCCCGAAAAATTCGGGAGTGTAATGCTTGTTTAGGCTTTCTCTTTTTTCTTTGTCTCTTTTGTGCTTCCTGCGGCTTTTGTGGCTTTTGCTTTATCTGCCTTGGCCTTATCGGTTTTGGCCTTTTTTTCTGCTTTGGCTAATTTGAGCTGTTTTTGTAATGCCTCTATTTCGGAGGATTGGTTCTTGATGGTGGTTATCAGGGAGTTCAGCTCTTCGTTCTCAATGGACAACGGATATTGTGCTTCTACCCGGACGATGAAGTCGCTCAATACGTTCATGTAATTGGTAAATGCTTCGTATGGGCTGTCGTACGGACTGTAATGGCTGTGTACGGCTCCGTCCGAGAGGTGTTTGGTACACATATAGTAGAAGTGGTCGCTGGTTTGCAGGTATTGCCAGTCTTGTTTGATACGGCGGTCTTCGCACAACCGTACCCGTTCGCCAATGGAGTAGAGTTTCTCAAAGGCTTCGTTTTGCAGGATGTTGCCTAACCAGGCACTGGTATCTCTTTCTTCGTCGGCCCACGATATGACGTTGGGAACGTAAAGTTTATCTACCGGTTTTAACCGGGAGATGGCTTCGGTAGGAGTGGTAAATCCGATGCCGTTTTCTTCGGCGAAACGGGGCAGTGCTTTCATGAATTCAAAGATGCCCGTTTCTTTGGGTTGCAGTTCTCCCAATGTTTCGTAGTTCATGAACAGGTTGATGATCTGTTCGCTTTCGGGGAACGATTTGATCCATCCGATGAATTTGTCGGCTGTAAGGGGATACTCGGACCATTCGTAATTGGAAAAGCGGAAGGCAATGTCGTCGCTTATTTTATAGTTCTTCAACAACAGTTTCAGGTGCGGGGCCGTGGATGCACAATAGAGGTAGTTGGGGCTTTTCCACCCTAAGATGTGTTTGGCTCCTTCGGTGATCATGCCTTGATAGCCCATGGCGGCTACCATGGTAGCGATGTCGTCGGAGTAGATCAACTCGGTATTGCGGAATACCTTGGGCCGTTGTCCGAATAGCATTTCGATTCTTTCGGCATGCTCTTTTACTTGGTTCTGGAACTCTATCGGGTCGATCAGCGAAGAGAGTGAGTGGGCGTACGTTTCGGATAAAAATTCCACACACCCGGTCTTAGCCAACTCTTTCATGCTGTCGATGAATTCGGGAACATAGATTTCGAGTTGGTCCAGTGCCACCCCGGAGATGGAAAATGCTACTTTGAACTTTCCGTTGGAGTTGCGTATCATCTCCAACAGGGTCTGGTTGGCGGGCAGGTACGAACGTTGCGCAATGCGGTGTATGATCTCTTCGTTGTTGAAATCATCGTAGTAGTAATGATCGCTACCTATATCGAAGAAACGATATCTTTTCAACCGGAACGGTTGATGAATTTGAAAGTAAAAACAAATTGTTTTCATATCTTATGGAGGTATTTTTCAAGTTAATAATTCTATTGCACAAACCGGCGGTAAATGTCGATTACCTTTTGTCCGGCATATTTCCATTTGATTTCATCTACTTCTTTCTTCCCTTCCTCTTTTAGATACCGGTACATGGCCGGATAGGAGATGATGGAGTAGATGGCGTTGGCCATGGCGTCGATGTCCCAATAATCGACTTGGATGGTATTTGTCAATATTTCGGCACATCCCGATTGTTTGGAAATAATGGAGGGAACGCCTACTTGCATCGCTTCCAGCGGGGAGATTCCGAAGGGTTCTGACACCGAGGGCATGACATAGACGTCGCTGGCTTTGAGCATCTCGTAAACCTGGCGACCTTTCAGGAATCCGGTAAAATGGAACCGGTCTGAAATATTGCGCCGGGCGGCCAGTCTGACCATCTTGTCCATCATGTCGCCGCTGCCGGCCATGACAAAACGGACGTTGTTTTTCTTTTGCAGGACTTTGGCAGCAGCTTCGACAAAGTATTCGGGCCCTTTTTGCATGGTGATGCGCCCTAAAAAGGTTACCACCTTGTCGCGCGTGTTGCGGGGCATCACGATAGATTGTATCTCTTTGCTCAACGGTTCTACGGCGTTGTGTACGGTGGTTACTTTGGCCGGGTCTATGTGGTATTTTTCGATGACGGTTCGTCGGGTCAGATTGCTGACGGTGATGATGTGGTCGGCGTTGTCCATACCGTCTTTTTCTATGCCGTAAACCGTGGGATTGACGTTCCCTCGGCTACGGTCGAAATCGGTGGCATGAACGTGTATGACTAACGGTTTGCCGGTTACCTGTTTGGCATGGATGCCGGCGGGATAGGTTAACCAGTCGTGCGAATGGATGATATCGAATTTGTATGTGCGGGCGATGACTCCGGCAACGATGGAATAGTTGTTGATCTCTTCCAGCAAATTGTCTGGATAGCGCCCCGAAAATTCGATGCATCCCAAATCGTTGGTATATAGGTAACGGAAATCGGCATATATATGACTGCGCAAATCGTAATACTCCTGTGGGTTCATTACGTTCCCGATACGGCTTTCGAGGTATTCCCATGAAACATCTTTCCAGACGACCGGGGTGTTGCCGGCCCCTACGATGTGCGCGAAACTTTTGTCTTCATCGCCTCGGGGTTTGGGTATGACAAACGTAATGTCCATATCGCCACATTCGGCCATGCCACGGGTCAGCCCGTAACTGGCGGTTCCTAATCCGCCTAAAATATGGGGAGGAAACTCCCATCCGAACATTAGTGCTTTCATAGATATTCCTATTTAAAGGTTGTACTTTTTCAATAATTTCAAGACTCTCAGTATTTCGGATACGTTCATGGCGAAACTGATGGCTCCGCGTCCGGTGAAGGGAGGGTTACCGTCGAACAGTTCGGAGATGGAGCCGATGCAGTGGTTGGACATTTCGTCTTCATAACCGATCAACATCCGTTCCAGGAACGAGACGCCGCTAAGCCCGAATATTTTCAGGTAGGCATCGGCATACGCTCCCATGAGCCATGGCCACGCCGTACCTTGATGGTAGGCATAATTCCGTTCGGTTTGCGTACCGACGTAATTGGGATTGTATCCGAGGCTTTTGGGGCTGAGGGAGCGGATTCCTTTGGGGGTTAATAACTCCCGGGTGATGACCTCCAATACGGCTTTTCGCTGTTTTTTATCCAACGGGGAATAATCGAGCGACAAGGCGAACAGCATATTGGGACGTACGCTCCAATCGGCGAAATTGCCATCGACGTAATCGAATAGGTACCCGTACCCGTTTAAGAACATTTCTACGAAAGAGGAGGCTGTTTTTTGCGATAGAACGGCCAATACTTCGGCCTTTTCGGGTTCTCCGGTGGCTTTTAAAACCTCTGCGGAGAAGCAAAGGGCATTGTACCAAAGGGCATTGAATTCTACTAAATAGCCACTGCGCGGTACTACCGGACGGCCGTTCACGGATGAATTCATCCATGAAATGGCTTGCTCCTTCCCGTTGCTGTACAACAGCCCGTTGTCGTGCAGGAAGAGGTTGGGGTGTTTGCTCTTTCGGAGGTATCCGATTATTTTGATGATGATGGGGCCGTATTTTTTATAACACTCTTCGGTCGATACCTCTTTGGCGTATTGTTGCAAGGCCCAGATGCACCACAGCAGGATATCGGGCATCTCTATCTCTTGAATTGTGGTATCGCTCTTTCCTTCATCCATAAATCGTTTCAAAGGGGGGAGGGCCGTTTGCATGATATCTTCAAACGCTTTTACGTCTCCGATGGACAAGGTTGCTCCCGGCAGGGATACGAAAAGGTCGCGAGCACGTATCTTGAACCACGGATAACCGGCCAACAAGTAAAGTTCTTTTTTGTTTTTGCGAACATAAAACTGCTGTGCGGAGTTTTTTAAGCAATTTTGGAAACTGGTACGGAATGTGCGAATCGAAATCTCTTTGTTGTAAAGTCGCGACAGGGTCGTGGTTTTGACCTCACTGACGCCTGCCGAGAAGATGATGCTTTCGCCTTTCTTGATGGGCAATTCAAAGTATCCCGGCACGTAAAGGTCTTCTTTGTAATCGTATCCCCGTTCCAGTTCTTTGAGGTATTCTACCCCTTTGTTCCAATGGGGTTGGTATATAAATTCTGCGGGTTTGTTGAATTGCATATACAAACGGGGATACCCGGCATAGAGGCATACGCTGATGCCGTTTTCTTCTTTTTGGTAGGAGCGGTCTATCACGTTGTTTTCGTAGGTTAGCGAATTGACGTTCCGAAATGCCAGGAATGGTTTGAATCGTAACGTCGTAGGCGAGTGGGCCTCTACCAGTGTGTATTTAATCAGGATCCTGTTTTCATGCGAGATAAAGACCTTTTCTTTGGTGAGGATAACGCCCCCTACGCGATACACGGTACGAGGGACTGACTCACAATCGAATTCCCGGATGTACTTGTGCCCGTTGGGACTGTAACAATCCCCTTGGTACTTGTGTATCCCCATGTTGAATTCTGCTCCGTGTTGTATCACCGTCTCGTCGAAAGAAGAGAGCAGTACATGGTTTTCTCCGTCCAATTCAGGGATGGGAATGACCAACAACCCGTGTTGCTTGCGTGTGTTGCAATTGACAATGGTGGTACAATGATATGCTCCGGATTTATTGGTGCGGAGCAACTCTTTGGGCAACGATTGTTCCAAATTTATCATTGTCTTTTTATCAAATTTCAGGTAACTCATAGTATATCTGATATTAAAGTAAAAACGATGATTGCCCTTTTTTGAGGGTTGAAAAATGTCATGAGACTTAATTGATACGAATGTATTAAAGTTTTTCTGGATAACAAAATTTTGTTATCATTTTATTTGGTATTTTGCTGATTTTGTTAAATTTTGCAAAATAATAAAATTTGTCTTTCCTTTTTCGGTAAGATATCCAGCTCTCTGCCAATTCTGTTTCATATATGTTTCGCGTTTTATTTTCCATAAAAAGTCCTAAAAACAAGAGGCTGTTTTTCGACGCAATGAAAAGATTTAACATCTGGTATTAAAACATTTTTATCTCTTTTTCTGTTTTGGTATTAACTATTTACACGAATTATTTATAAATTTGGCGAATAAAATATTTCGAGAGATGAACGGTATGTATGAGAATCTAATGCAACTTCCTATATTTCAAGGGATAAGTAGGAATAAAATCTCAGAACTGATAGAAAAAACAAAATTTCACTTTTTGAAATATCCGGCAGGCGAGCAAGTAATTCGTAAAGGGGAAGAGTGTACGCATTTGAAATTCATTTTGTCCGGAAAGGTTCGTTCCGAGATTGTTAATAAAAGCGGGAAAATAAAGGTTTCGGAGGTGATTAGCGCTCCCAATGTAATTGCGCCGAACCACTTGTTCGGACGGAGTACGTTTTATCCCGGGGATGTTTTTGCCGTGGAAGATACCGGTATTATGCAGGTGAGCAAAGCAGCATTTGTCTCTATCTTGCAAAACGAATCGATATTCTTGATTAATTTGTTGAATATCCTTTCCCGTCGCTCGCAAAAGACGATTGAGTCATTCCTGTCCATCTCTACCGGCGATGTCAAGGAGCGTTTGGCTTTTTGGATATTGAGTTTTACCCAGCGTAAATCGACCGATATCCGGATTGTTTGCAAGCAAAAAGACCTTTATTCGTTTTTCGGGGTACAACGTTCTATTTTTATGGCAGCCCTTAATGAGTTGAAAGAGAAAGGTATTATAGATTTTACGCCACAGGAAATCGTCATATTGGATCGGTTTAAGTTGAAGGAGATCTTGAACATGGATCGGGATGACGAGTTGGAAAATGGATAGTGAGGGTTGTTGAAAAATAGTAATAAAACGAAGGGGGCATTTTTATTTGCCCCCTTTTCGTTTTTGTCAACGGATATGCGAAATGCTTGTATTTCGGGGTCGGAGGCAGGATGCGTTTTTGGGGCGACTCTCTTTTGTTGTACGGGCGATATGGATATTTTTACCGCTTTTTGAAAAAAGCGGCACCAAAAACTTGTGGGTTCGGAGCTGTGATTTGTATTGACGGAGAAAAATAATGGAAGGAACCGGATGTTCAGAAACCGGGTGGTTTATTATATTTTTACCTTCGGAATGTGTATTTTAGAGCAAACTTTCGTATTTTTGCAAAAATTTACAGGAATAGATACTGGCGGGGGCTTTATGCGCTTGTAGAGAAGAAACTTGCGTACATAAAACCTCGCTGAAAAACAGATACGTATGAGTTCATTGGATTTAAGCGAACAAGAGATTATCAGACGCAACAGTCTTGACCAGATGCGCCAACTGGGTATAGATCCCTATCCGGCAGCCGAATACAAAGTAACAGCCTATACCAAAGAGATAAAAGCCTCTTTTAAGGATGACGATGCTCCCCGGCAGGTGGTTATTGCCGGACGTATCATGAGCCGTCGCATCATGGGTAAGGCCTCTTTTATTGAATTGCAGGATTCGGAAGGACGAATACAGGTATATATTTCGCGCGACGACCTGTGTCCGGGAGAAGATAAGGAACTGTACAATACGGTTTTCAAGAAATTGACCGACATAGGAGATTTCGTTGGGATCAAAGGTTTCGTGTTCCGCACGCAGATGGGCGAAATTACCGTTCATGCCCAGGAGTTGACTATCCTCTCTAAGTCGTTGCGTCCGCTGCCTGTTGTCAAAATGAAAGACGGTGTGGCGTATGATGCCTTTACCGATCCGGAATTGCGGTATCGTCAGCGTTATGTCGATCTGATTGTCAATGATGGGGTGAAGGAGATTTTCCTCAAACGGACCAAGGTATTCAATGCCATGCGCGAATTTATGAACGCGCACGGTTACATCGAAGTGGATACTCCCGTTTTGCAATCCATACCGGGCGGTGCTTCGGCTCGGCCTTTTATTACCCATCACAATACGTTGAACATCCCGCTTTACCTGCGTATTGCCAACGAGCTTTACTTGAAACGCCTTATTGTGGGCGGTTTTGAAGGGGTATATGAATTTTCACGGGATTTCCGCAACGAAGGGATGGACCGTACGCACAACCCCGAGTTTACCGTGATGGAGTTGTATGTGGCCTATAAGGATTACAACTGGATGATGAAGTTTACCGAAGAGATGCTCGAAAAGACCTGTTTGGCTACCAATGGTACCACCGAGGTAAAGATGGGCGATAACGTGATCAGTTTTAAGGCCCCCTTTAAACGGATTACCATGACCGACTCTATCAAGGAGTTTACCGGAATAGATATTACCGGTATGGATGAATCCCAACTGCGGGAAGTGTGCCGGCAATTGAATATCGAGGTGGACGAAACCATGGGAAAAGGAAAACTCATCGACGAAATTTTCGGGGAAAAATGCGAAGGCAACTATATCCAGCCTACCTTTATTACCGATTATCCCATTGAAATGTCGCCCCTTACCAAGCGCCATCGCAACAATCCGCAACTGACCGAACGGTTCGAGTTGATGGTAAACGGCAAGGAGTTGGCCAATTCCTACTCGGAACTGAATGATCCGATAGACCAGCGTGAACGCTTTGAAGAACAGTTGCGCTTGTCGGAAAAAGGAGATGACGAGGCGATGTTTATCGACCAGGATTTCTTGCGGGCCCTCGAATACGGGATGCCTCCCACGGGCGGTATCGGTATCGGGATGGACCGTCTGGTGATGCTGATGACCGGACAGACCACCATACAAGAGGTGCTTCTTTTCCCGCAAATGCGTCCCGAAAAGACCCAGAAGAAAGACAGCCCGGCCCAATACGTGGCGTTGGGTATCCCTCAGGAGTGGGTGGAAGTCATCCAGAAAGGAGGATACCTGACCGTCGAATCGTTACGGGAGGCCAATCCCAATAAATTGCATCAGGAGATATGCGGGCTGAATAAGAAATATAAACTCAATTTGCAGAACCCTACTCCGGCCGATGTAGCCAGCTGGGTAGAGAATGCGAAGAAATAGGACGGGAGAGAAGAGTATGGCATTCCCCGGGAAAATAGCGGTTTTAGGAGGCGGAAGTTGGGCGACGGCCATTGCCAAGCTGTTGCTTAAAAACCACTCGCATATCCATTGGTATATGCGCCGTAAAGACAGGATAGAGGAGTTCCGGAAGGTGGGCCATAATCCGGCCTATTTGACCAGTGTACTGTTCGATACCAACCGGATAACATTCTATTCGAGCCTCAATCAGGTGGTAAAAGAGTCCGATACGTTGATTCTGGTTACCCCTTCGCCCTATTTGAAACTCCATTTGAAAAAGCTGAAAGTTCCGATCAAGGACAAACTTATTCTGTCGGCCATCAAGGGGATTGTGCCGGAGGAGAATATGATCGTAACCGATTACCTGCACGAGTTTTATCAGGTGCCTCAGGAGAACATCGCGGTAGTGGGCGGTCCTTGCCATGCCGAGGAGGTAGCGCTCGAAAGGCTTTCGTACCTGACCATTGCCTGTCCGGATACGGCAAAGGCCGAGATGCTTGCCTCGCTGTTGCATTGCCATTTTATCAAAACGGTTATCTCCAACGACGTAGTGGGTATCGAGTATGCTTCGGTGTTGAAAAACGTATATGCCATTGCCGCCGGGATTTGCAACGGTCTCAAAAACGGGGATAATTTCCATGCCGTACTGGTATCGAATGCCATCAAAGAGCTGACCCGTTTTGTCAATACGGTGCATCCCATCGAGCGGAATACTTGCGACTCGGCCTATTTGGGAGATTTGCTGGTAACCTCTTATTCGCAATTCAGCCGGAATTACAATTTCGGGACCATGATCGGGAAGGGCTACTCGGTAAAGGCGGCTCAGATACAGATGGAGATGATTGTCGAAGGGTATTACGGAACCAAGTGCATCAAGGAGATCAACGAACGTTACCGGGTGGAGATGCCGATATTGGAGGCGGTTTATAACATCTTGTACCAAAAACAGTTTGCAGGGAATCAGATCGAGGCTCTGTCTCAAACGTTCAAATAAAATTGGAAAATTTTAATTCCTCAAAAGATATGGAAACAATAAAATTATCAATAGACAAAGCGCTGGGTTGCGTTACCCGGGATGAGGTCTATGCGTATGCTGCAAAGGCGGAAGAGAGTGCCGCTTTGTTGGAATCGGGAAAAGGTAAAGGAAACGATTTCCTGGGTTGGTTACACCTGCCTTCGTCGATCGACGAGACCCATTTGAGTGATATTGAAGCCACCGCAGAAAGTCTGCGCAGCCAATGTGAGGTGGTAGTGGTAATCGGTATCGGAGGTAGCTACCTCGGAGCCAAGGCCGTTATCGATGCGTTGTCGAATACGTTTGCCTGGATGAGTGCTGACAAGAAAAATCCGATCGTACTCTATGCCGGACAAAACATCGGAGAAGATTATCTGTACGAATTGCAGGAGATTCTGAAAAATAAATCATTTGGTATTATCAATATCTCTAAATCGGGTACGACGACCGAACCGGCCATTGCATTCCGTTTGTTGAAGAAGCAGTTGGAAAACCAGGTCGGCAAAGAGGCGGCCAAGAAACGCATCGTTGCCATTACCGATGCCGCCAAGGGTGCGTTGCGCAAATTGGCAACGATGGAGGGATACAAGACGTTTGTCATCCCCGACAACGTGGGGGGACGCTTCTCGGTACTTACTCCGGTAGGATTGTTGCCCATTGCCGTAGCCGGTTTCGATATTCGTAAATTGGTGGCCGGTGCCGTCGAAATGGAAAAACTTTGTGGCGACAACGTTCCTTTTGCCCAAAATCCGGCAGCCATCTATGCAGCTACCCGCAATGCGTTGTACAAGGCTGGTAAGAAAACGGAGATATTGGCCAACTTCAATCCGAAACTGCATTTCTTTGCCGAATGGTGGAAACAGTTGTACGGCGAAAGCGAAGGGAAAGACCACCTGGGTATCTTCCCGGCTGCGGTGGACTTTACGACCGATCTGCACTCCATGGGACAATGGATACAGGAGGGTGAACGTACCATCTTTGAAACCGTATTATCGGTGATGAATATGCAACACGAAGTGGTTATTCCTTCGGACGAAGAGAACCTCGACGGGTTGAACTTCCTGGCCGGAAAACGGGTGGATCAGGTAAACAAGATGGCAGAGTTGGGTACGCAAATCGCCCACGTGGACGGTGGTGTTCCCAATATCAAGATTGAAATCCCGACCATTACGGAATATTGTCTGGGACAGTTGATCTATTTCTTTGAAAAGGCTTGTGGTATCAGCGGATACCTGTTGGGGGTCAATCCGTTTGACCAACCGGGCGTAGAGGCTTACAAGAAGAATATGTTCGCCCTGCTCGACAAACCCGGATACGAAGCTGAATCGAAAGCGATCAAAGCAAAATTGTAGTCGGTAAGATAAACAATAAAAAAGCAGCTTCCCCGTATGGGGATGCTGCTTTTTTTATGTCTGGGTCGAAGGTCTTTCGGCGCTTGGCATGGGGCTGACGGTTTTGCCCCGTGCCCCGAGAGGGTTATGGGAGGATACCGTCTCTTCTCATCAGGGCCTCGATAGAGGGTTCGCTTCCGCGGAAACGTTTGTAAAGCTCCATCGGCGGTTCGGTTCCACCCTTTTCGAGGATGTTCTTGCGAAACGATGTGGCTGTCTCTTTATCGAATATTCCTCGTTCCTTGAATAGGGCGAAGGCATCGGCATCGAGTACTTCGGCCCATTTGTAGCTGTAATATCCGGCAGCGTATCCGCCCGAAAAGATGTGGCTGAATTGTGCGCCGGTAACGGCTCCCTCTACCGTAGGCAGTATCTGGGTGGAGGCGGTGGCCTTTTGCTCGAAGGTAGCTACATCCGTGTCGACGGGGGCGGTGATGGTGTGCCAGGCCATGTCGAGCAGGCCGAAACTGAGCTGGCGCAGGCAGGCGTAACCGACGTTGAAGTTACCGGCATCCCGGATCTTCTGTACCAACGATGCGGGAATCTTCTCGCCGCTTTGGTAATGTACGGCAAAGCGGTCCAGAAAGGCTTTTTCGCTGAGCCAGTTTTCCATGATCTGGGAGGGCAGCTCCACGAAGTCGCGGTAGACGTTCGTCCCCGAGAGCGAGGGGTAGGTGGTATTGGCAAACATCCCGTGCAGGGCGTGTCCGAATTCGTGGATGAATGTTTCTACCTCGTCGTAGGTCAGCAGTGCCGGCTGGTTGCCCGAGGGACGGGTGAAGTTCATCACAATGGTGATGTGGGGGCGGCTATCTTCGCCGTTCTCCTCGCGCCATTGTCCTTTGAATTCGGTCATCCAGGCCCCGCTGCGTTTGCCGCTTCTGGGGTGGAAATCGGTATATAATATGGCCAGCATCCGGCCGTCGGCATCTTTTACCTCGAAGGCCTCTACTTCGGGATGGTAAACGGGTATCGCCTCGTTCTTCTGGAAGGTGATACCGTAGAGGTCGGTGGCCAGCCCGAAGATTCCCTTTTTGACATTTTCCAGCTCGAAATAGGGTTTCAGCATTTCGTCGTTGAGGTCGTATTTGGCATTTTTCAGTTTATCGGCATAGTAAGACCAGTCCCACGGCATCAGTGTGATGTTCTTGCCCTCCTTGCCGATGGCGAATCTCTGTACCTCTTTTACCTCTTGCTGGGCGGTGGGGGTGTAGGCTTCCAACAGTTGGTTCAGCAGGTTGTAAACGTTCTGGCTGTTTTGTGCCATGCGCCGTTCCAGGGCATATTCGGCATAGGTGTTCTTACCCATCAAACGGGCTATTTCCAGCCGTACCTCGGCAATCCGTTTCATAATGTCCAGGTTGTTGTATTCACCGCCGGTACAGCGGGAGTTGTAGGCCCGGTACATCTTTTCGCGCAGGTCGCGTCGGGACGAGTATTTCATAAAGGGAACGTAACTGGGATAGGAGAGGTTGAACAGCCAACCCTCTTTGCCCTCTTCGCGCGCCAGCTCTGCGGCGGCCTCGATGATGTCTTGCGGCAATCCTTCGAGCTCCTTTTTGTCTGTCAACAGCATGGAGAAGCGGTTGGTCTCTTTCAATACGTTTTGGCCGAAGGTGAGGGTCAGTTGGCTGAGCTCGCTGCTTAATTGCCGGTATTTCTCCTTGTCTGTCCCCGAGAGGTTGGCCCCGCTGCGGACAAACCCGTTGTAGGTCTCGTTCAGCAGCATGGTCTGCTCGGGTGTCAGGTTCATCTTCTCCCGGTTGTCGTACACCGCTTTTACCCGTTTAAACAACCCTTCGTTCAGGTTGATGTTGTTGCTGTGTTCGGACAGTTTGGGCGAGATGCGTTGGGATATCTCCATCATCTCGTCGTTGCTTTCGGCACTCAGCAGGGCGAAGAATACGCTGCTTACCCGGGTGAGTAGGTCGCCCGAACGGTCTAAGGCTTCGATGGTGTTTTCAAACGTGGGGATGGAGCGTTGGTTGACAATGGCGTCGATCTCCTGCTGGTGTTGCCGGATACCTGCTTCAAAGGCCGGTTCGTAATGTTCCGTCTTTATTTGGTCGAACGGTGCCGTACCGTATGGCGTTCTGTATTTGGACAGAAACGGATTGGAGGCTTGTGTCATGTTGTAGGTAAATAATAGGGTAATGATAAACAATATTTTTTGCATACGTCTTTTTGGTTTGGGCTGCAAAGATGCAAAACGGAGGGATATCCTTTTTGAAACAGCTCTTAATGATTGCAAAGCAGCTGTTTAATTTTCGTAGAAAAGCTCAAATTAAACAGCTGCGGTGTTAATGGATATGAAAGGCGATTCTTCGTTCCCCGAGGAGTATGCTCTCGGGGTAAGGAATATCCGCTTGTTGTCAGTTGCCTTTGAGTACCGTTTGTAAAAGTTCGGGTTGGTCGGTGGTGATAAAGTCTGCTCCCTTGTCGATGCAATATTGCATATCTTCCCGGGTGTTTACGGTCCAGATATTGACTTTGAGCCCTAAGTCGTGTGCCTCTTTAAACCAGTTTTCGTTCTTTTGCATAACCCCCAGGTGGTAGTCGAGTCCGGCACAGCCGATGGCTTTCAGCTCTTGGGGCGAGAGGTCGCCGTTCAGGTAAAAGACATCGGCTTTGGGGGCCAGCCGTATCAGCTCTTTGGTCATGTGGAGGCTGAATGCGATGTATTCTACTTTGTTTTCCAGCCCGTTGAGTTTGACCATCTCTACGACTTTTTCGGCTAAGCGGGTCTCTTTTTCGGGGGTGGAGTGGGATTTTAGTTCGATAATCAGTTTGGTATCCTGGCATTGTTTGGCAACGGTCAGGTACTCTTGCAGGGAGGGTACTGTTTCGCCATTCAATAGCTTGATGCCTTTCAATACGGCGTAGGGGGTATATTCGATCACCAGTTTGTTGGGGGTGATGGTGCGGTCGTGCGTTACAACCGGTACACCGTCGGTAGAGAGCCATACGTCCAGTTCGCTGCCGTAGGTCTTGATGGCGTTTGCCTTGCGTAACGAAGTGAGTGAGTTCTGTGCCGATCCGTCGGTTTTCCAATATCCGCGGTGGGCAATGACCTTGGTTTTGGCCGATAGCGTGCTTGTGGCTGCTACGAGTACGCTGAGTGCGATGAAGGTTAGAGTTTTTCTTTTCATAATGTGTGTGCTATATGTTGGGTTTTATGATAATCCGTTCGCCTAACTCTTTGGCCAGGATGGCTTTTATCTCGTCGAGTTGGGCTATCTCGCCCATCGTTTGGCGGATTTTCTCGAAGTCGTTTTCCGAAGAGGCTTTTTTCAACTGCTCGTTCAGCCGTTTCCGTTCCTGTTTGATGATGGCATCTTTCAGCTCGAAAATGGCTCGGGGAACCAGATGGAATAACTGTTCCCGTTCGGTCTCTATCTTCTGGAATTTGGAGTGGTATTTGCTGAGCTGGTATTTTTCGCTGACCAGATCGACCGCCAGCTGACTGACGGGGTTTTCCGGATGGGAGATGAAGTACCGTTCGCAGCAAAAATGCTCCTCGGAGGAGATGTGTTGGCAGGCCTCTTTCAGTATTTGGGCATAAAGGGTGTTTTGCAGGGAGATGTCGTCTCCTTGCAGCTCTTTTTCGATGTAGGTGGCTACCCGGTATTGTACCGGTTCTTGTCCCTCCTCTTCGGTTGCGGTGAATAATACATCCTCGCCATAGCGTACCACATACCGGATCAGCGTCCGTTCATAGCGGTCGAAGGGGGAAGACGGGGCTGGTTGAGCGGGTGAATCTTCTTTCAGGGAAGAGTCGGAGGGTTGTGCCGTCTGGATTTTCTGGGCAATGGCCTCGTTGATGGTTTCGCTCTCTTGTCCCGGGGGGAGGGGGGTGATCTCCTCTTTCTCTTTTTGTATTTGACGGTATCGGGTTTTGTTGACCTCTTTGATTAGAACCTGTTCATCTACGTCGAGCAGCCGGCTGCACTCCTTGATATAGACCGACCGGACGATGGTATCGGGGATGATGGCGATGCTCTGTACGGTATCGCTGATCAGGGAGGCCCGTTGGATGGGGTCTTCTCCTGCCGATTCCAGCAGCAGGTTGGTTTTGAATCGGATAAAATCGGTTTCGTGCGAATTGATGTATTCGGTAAACGATGCGGCACTCTGTTTTTTGGAGAAGGAGTCGGGATCGTCCCCGTCGGGTAGTAATACCACTTTGATGTTCATCCCCTCTTTCAGGATCAGGTCTATACCGCGCAGGGAGGCTTTGATGCCGGCGCTGTCGCCGTCGTACAGCACCGTTATGTTGTCGGTAAAGCGGTGTATGAGCCGTATCTGTCCGGTTGTCAGGGAGGTGCCCGAAGAGGCTACGACGTTTTCTATGCCTGCCTGGTGCATGGAGAGCACGTCGGTATAACCCTCTACCAGAAAGCACTTGTCGTTCTTGACGATTGCCTGTTTGGCTTGGAAGATGCCATAGAGTTCGTTGCTTTTGTGGTACACCTCCGATTCGGGGGAGTTGACGTATTTGGCCGTTTTATCCGTTTTTTTGAGTACGCGTCCCCCGAAGGCGATTACTTTGCCCGAGAGACTGAATACGGGGAAGATGACCCGGCCCCGGAAACGGTCGTTCATCTGCCCGGTCTGGCTTTCCAGGCACAACCCGGTTTTGAGGAGATACTCTTTTTTGTATCCTGCTTTCAGGGCTTCGGTGGCGAAGGCATCTCGTTGTTCGAGGGCGTACCCCAATTTGAATTTTTGTATGATGTCGTCACGGAATCCCCGTTCGCGGAAATAGGCCATCCCGATGGATTTGCCGTCTATGTGGTTGAACAGCAGGCTTGAAAAATACTCTTGGGCAAAGGTGTTCAGGATCAGCATACTCTCGCGGTCGCCCTGGGCCTTTTTCTCTTCGTCGCTCAGCTCCCGCTCCTGTACCTCGATGTTGTATTTCTTGGCTAAGTATTTCAGGGCCTCGTAATACGACATCTGTTCGTGTTCCATGATGAAGTGTACCGCGCTGCCTCCTTTGCCGCAACTGAAACATTTGCAAATGCCCTTGGAGGGGGAGACGCTGAACGAGGGGGTCTTTTCGTCGTGGAAAGGACACAGCCCCACGTAGTTGACACCCCGTCGCCGCAGGGAGACGAAATCGGAGACCACTTCCAGGATGTTGGCAGCGTCTAAGATTCGGTTTACGGTGGCTTGGTCAATCATTCTCTGTTGGGGTGTGAGGTTGTTTTATGTGCGAAGATAGTGATAAATTGTATAAGTGGGGTTTCGTTTTCAGGACATTTTTGCGTTTTCTTGTTGGTGGTTGATTCTGTGAAGATTGGGTATCGGGGGGTATCTGTCTCTTTTTGTCGGTAAACCAGCAAGCGCTCTTTCCCGCAGAAAAGAGCGCTTGCTGGAAGGGGATGGGAGGTCGTAATGCCTCCTATTTCTGGAATATTTCGGGGTATTTGTTGATGAAATATACGGGGGTACAGCTCCATGCATGGCAGTAGCTGTTTACCAGGTGCGAGTTGTAGGGCGAGCGGCAGTCGTCGTTGGGATCGTAAACCTCCCAGAAGGTATCGGCTCCTTTTTGTACCATGCCGCCCCAGTAGTAAAGCATCATGTCGCGGGCTTCTTGGTGTAGTCCGCATTTGATGAGTGCGTCTATGACGTAGTGGTACCCGTATGGGGATCCGGGGTAACAGGCTTCGGGATTTGCGATGGCCGTTAACAGGGCCCGGGCGCACTCTTTGGGGCTGAGGGTTTCCGACAGGGTCATCCACGCTTGCGATAAATAGGAGACTTGTTTGTCGGGACCGCTTACAAATACACCTTGTTTCTTGTCGTACAGGTATTTGCGGGATGCTTTCTTCATTTTTTTGATCAACCCGGGAATCTCTTTGATTTCATCTTCTCTCCCTAACAGCTCGGCCAGTTGGTAGGTGTGTTGGAATGCGAAGGTCATCAGTCCCTGGATACTGGCATGGCGGTCGAAGTTGTCTTTCCAGTCGAAAACCAGCCAGTATTGCGGTTGTTTGGCGGTGTCGTACAGTCCCTCCTCGTTCAGGTAGGATTGTGCCAGGCGGAGCTGGTTGAGGGCTACCGGCCAGAGCTCCTGGGCGGTCTGCTGGTCGCCCGATACTTGCAGGTATTCGTGCAGGGCGACGTTGTAGAGCAGGCAGTAGTCCAGCGTGATGGAGTTTTGGGCGCGGGGAGTGGGCATTTCGGAGATGTTGGAGTTGAGTATCCCCGAGGGTTGTGCCAGCCCGGCCAGCAGGTAGAGACACCGTTTGGTCAGGTCGTTGTTTTGGTAGGAGTAGGTGTTAGCCAATGCCTCTAAGTAGAGGTCGCCTATCCACAGGCGCATATCGCGTTTGGGCCCGTCTTCATATACGGTTTGCATACACTCTTTCAGGGTGGCCAGCCCTACCCGGTTGATGGCCTGTATCATCGGGTCGGTTTGAGGGGCAAGTGTAAATTTTGACTCCTGTACGCACGAGGTCGCCGTCATGTTGATGTCGGATACGCATACGTCGAAATAGGAGGAGGCGGCCAGCAGCTCTATTTTTACATACCGGAACGATAAACGGCGAGGAATGGTAATCGTATAGGGGGTGTAGGGCAGTGTAACGATTTCGTCTTGCAGCCAGGCCCGGCTGAGCCCTCCGGGATAGGGGTCGAAGGCTTCGCCCAACTCTGCCGGCATCTCGGCAAAGGTGAGTTTGAACCGTACGGGAGCATCCGAAATGTTGCCCAGCGTATCGAACGTACAGCTGAACGTGCCGGTCAGGTGTTCGCCGAAATCTATTATCTGCACGTTGTTCTGTTTGAACGAGGAGCGGTAAAAGGTTTCGATTTCTCCTACCTTTTCCGTTTTCCAGCCCTGATAGGCCGATGTGTCTTTGACGGCTTTTACCACGCACACCGGTTTCTTGTTCTGTTTGATCAGCGGGGGTTTGGCCGCTTCGGCTTTTTGCAGCCAGGTGGAACGCTGTTGGGCATATACGTCGCGGGTCTGTCCCAGCGCGAGGTTGTTTCCTCCGCAAAAGAGGATGGAAAGCAGCAGGATAAGAAGTTGGTTTTTCATAATATGCGAATTAAATTTGGTGTAAAGATAAAAAATAAATCCGTCCCTCTTGAAAAAATAGAAAAGGCTTTGTCGGATGAGGCTTGTCTATTGGCTGAAATTTGTTATATTTGTTGTATAGAATAGTAGGATGCGTTCTGACCGGTTGGGCCTCTCTTCTGTTGGACCTCTTGTGCGATCGCTCTCTTTTTATAAAAAACGAAGATATGGAAGAACAAAAAAAAGATAATCGGATAAAGTTGAACGTGTTGGGTATTACTTATGCCCAGATACAAAAGGGGGCATACGCCTTGATTCTGGCGGAGGAGGATGGTCCGCGCCGTATCCCGATTATTATTAGTAGTTCTGAGGCGCAAGCCATTGCCATGAGGTTGGAGCATTTGATTGCTCCCCGTCCTTTGACGCACGATCTTTTTGTCAGTTTTGCCCACAGTTTCGGTGTTCGTCTGGTGGAGGTCTTTATTTATAAGTTCGACGACGGGGTATTCTGTTCCGAGTTGCTGTTTGACGACGGTACACGCCGTATCTGTATCGACTCGCGTACTTCCGACGCCGTAGCCATTGCCATGCGGGCCAAAGCGCCTATTTATACTACCGAAGAGATTGTCCGCGAGTTCGGTATCGTTTTTGATGAGTCGTCTTCTTCATCGGCTGCGGTAAAAGAGAATGAACCGAGGGGCTGGACGGACCTGGATGACGAGGAGTTGCAGGAGCGGTTGAACCAGGCGGTAGCCTCGGAGGCTTACGAACTGGCTTCGCAGATACAGCAGGAGTTGAAAAAAAGAGAGAAAAACAGTATTCAATAGGTTTCATTTTAGTAGTTTTGCCGCCGATAGCAATTTCCCCGAAATATGTTTCCCGGTTGTAGCGGTACGGTTATGGATAAATGGTTAAAAATTTTCGTATTGGGTTTGTGTCTCGGCTTTTTGCCGGAAGCGGTTTTTGCTACTGCTTCTTCTCCCTCCGTTGAGGGAGGGGCGCCTGTTTTGCATTTGGCAACGGGCGGGATGAGTATCGGCTCTCTCTTTCGGGGATTGATAGGGTTGGCCGTATTGTTGGCAATTGCCGTACTGTTGAGTAAAGACCGGAAAAAGATTGATTGGCGGTTGGTGGGAGCCGGGTTGTCGCTCCAAATCGTTATCGCGTTGAGTATTTTGTATCTCCCCGCTGTCGAGTCTTTTTTTCTGGTGCTGGGCAAGGTGTTTGTAAAGGTGATGGACTTTTCGAAAGCAGGCGCCACATTTCTGTTCGGGAGTTTGGCCGATTCGCAAAAATTCGGGAGTATATTCGCTTTTCAGGTATTGCCTACGCTGGTGTTTTTTTCGGCACTGACCAGTTTGTTGTATTATCTGCGCGTTATTCAGACATTGGTTGCAGGTGTAGGATGGTGCCTGAGAAAGATATTCGACATATCGGGAGCCGAGGGATTGAGCGTCTCGGGAAGTATCTTTTTGGGATTGATCGAGGCGCCTTTGTTGATAAAACGCTACCTCCCCTCGATGAACCGTTCTGAACTGTTTTTGATTATGAGTGCCGGTATGGCGACCATTGCCGGCGGTGTAATGGCGGCCTATATCGGGATGCTGGGAGGTAACGATCCGGCTTCCCGCTTGCAATTTGCCAAGTACCTCATTTCTGCCTCGGTCATGGCGGCTCCGGCGGTGATTGTGGTAGCCAAAATCATCGTTCCCCAGACGGAACCCGTAGCCGATTGCCTGGCTGCGGATGACGGCGGAGGCAAAAAAAAGAATCTGTTGGAATCGGTCGTGAGCGGGGCGCTCGAAGGGTTGAAGGTGGCCGTGAATGTAGGCGCTCTGCTGGTGGTGTTTGTGGCCATGGTGGCCATGGCCAACTACTTGCTGGGCGGATTGATCGGCCAATATACCGGGTTGAACGGCTGTATCTCGCAATGGACCGACGGACGTTATACGGAGTTGAACTTCCAGTTGCTGTTGGGTTGCCTGTTCATGCCGGTGTCGTGGGTGATGGGCGTTTGTTCGCAAGACCTCTTGACTGTCGGTGGATTGCTGGGAACAAAACTGGTATTGAACGAATTTGTGGCCTATGCCGATTTGACAGCGTTGAAAAATGCTGGCCTGTTTTTTCAAGAGAAATCAATTGTCATATCTACCTACCTGTTGTGCGGATTTGCCAATATCGGATCAATCGGTATGTTGATAGGAGGGTTGGGGGCATTAGTTCCTTCGCATCGGGAACAGATTGTGAAATACGGTTTTTTGTCGATGTTGTGCGGGGCGCTGGTCTCTTGTATGTCGGCTACCATCATGGGGGCTATTATCGGATAAACGAAACAGAATATGCATATATTTTATACACCGGATATTGAACGGATACGGGAGCTGCCCGAGGAAGAGTCGTTGCATTGCGCCAAGGTGTTGCGCCTTTCGGAGGGTACCGAGATTATGCTGGCCGACGGGAAAGGTACTTTTTATCGGGCCATTCTCACGCGGGCGCATCAAAAACGTTGTGCCGTCGAGATTGTTTCGGCCTTGCCCCAACCCCGGCCGTGGCCGGTAAAGATTCATATAGCGGTGGCGCCTACCAAGAATATGGACCGAATCGAGTGGTTGGCCGAGAAGTCCACCGAGATCGGAATAGACGCCTTATCGTTGTTGCGTTGCCGCTACTCGGAGCGGAAAGAGGTGAAAACCGAACGGATTCAGAAAATATTGGTTTCGGCCATGAAGCAGTCGTTAAAGGCGATGTTGCCCGACTTGACGCCGATGACCGATTTCAAGCAGTTTGTTTCCCTACCGTTCGAGGGGCAGAAATTTATTGCCTATTGTGGGGAAGCCGCAGAGAAGAGCGTCTTGAAGCAACGGTATAGGCCTGGTTCAGACGTTCTTGTGTTGATAGGCCCGGAGGGTGATTTCAGCGAAGAGGAGGTGGCGTTGGCGCTTGAAAACGGGTTTCTCCCCGTTTCCCTGGGCGAGAGCCGGTTGCGTACCGAAACCGCCGCCCTGGTGGCTTGCCATACCATACACGTATTAAATCAGTAACATATAATATCATGCAGTTGAACAGATTAAAACATACAGACAGCGGACAGTTCTTTTTGCTGGCCGGACCTTGTGTGATTGAAGGCGAGGAGATGGCCTTGCGTATTGCCGAACGGATTGTGGAGATTACCGACCGGTTGCAGATACCCTACATCTTCAAGGGTTCGTACCGGAAGGCAAACCGCTCGCGGGTAGATTCGTTTACGGGAATCGGGGACGAAAAGGCGTTGAAAATCCTTCGGAAGGTAGGAGAAACGTTCGATATCCCGACGGTAACCGATATCCACGATGCCCGTGAGGCGGAGATGGCGGCTGCGTATGTGGATGTGTTGCAGATTCCCGCCTTTTTGTGTCGGCAGACCGATCTGTTGGTGGCTGCTGCCCGTACCGGGAAGATGGTGAATATCAAAAAGGGGCAGTTCCTTTCGCCGCAGGCCATGCAGTTTGCCGTTCAGAAAGTGGTGGATGCCGGTAACAGGCAGGTGGCCATAACTGAACGGGGAACTACGTTCGGTTATCAGGATTTGATTGTCGATTATCGGGGAATTCCACAGATGCAACAGTTCGGATTCCCGGTGATTGTGGACGTTACCCATTCGTTGCAACAGCCCAATCAGACGCAGGGCGTAACAGGAGGATTGCCCCAGTTGATCGAGACGATTGCCCGGGCGGCTGTGGCTGTGGGAGCCGACGGCCTTTTCATGGAGACGCATCCGGAACCGGCCAAGGCTAAATCGGACGGGGCCAATATGCTCCCGCTGGACCGGTTGGAGGGGTTGCTTGCGCGGTTGGTGGAAATCCGGAAAACGATAAACCGCTTTGGTGCATGAGGCGGTTGTTATTGGGAGGGGTAGCCGTCTTGCTGTTGTCCCTCGGTGGGGCGTGCCGTCAACAGGACGACTCTTTTGAACAGAAAGTAAAACAGGCGTTGGCCTATCAGATGCGGGAGTATCCCGAATCGACCCTGAAAGATGTGTACAAAAATTTCTTTCAGGACCGGTACGGTCCGGGGCATTTGTTGTCCGATACGGCTGCGGCCGGTGCTTACCTGCGTCGGGAGTTGGCCTCATATACCGAAATAACCGGCCCCTATTTTGAACCGACTGGATGGGAGGGAAATTTCTACCGGGTAAACCTATCGGTCATTAAGCAACAGCTGGTTTCGTACGAAGACTTTTTCAGCGCGTTTGTACGCAGTGTGCAGGGAATAACGCCTGTCCCGGTATCCGAATGGAGAGAGGAGTGGGGGCGGATTTTACAAATCATCGAGCGGGAGTATCCCTCGATGGCGGCTTTTGAGAGCGACCGCCGCGACATAGCAGCGCTGTTAGACAGCGGCGGATATGTCGTGCATCTCTCCCCGAATTTCGAGAAATTATATACTCCCCATTACCGCATCATCAAAAAATCTATTTTTGAGGCCGAAATCCTTCCCCGTTTACCGTAGTGCCGTGTGTGGTTAGAACAGGGCTGTACTGATGGTCATGTAGATGAGCATCCCGATAATATCGTTGGTAATGGTGATAAACGGTCCGGTGGCAATGGCCGGGTCTATGTTGAATTTTTCCAACGTAATGGGCACGATGGTGCCGAAGATGGAGGCGAATATCACCACGGCGAAGAGCGATAGCGAAACGGAGACGGTAATGTCAGAGTTGCCCATGCGTATCCAGTTGTAGATGAATACCAGGATGGATATCATGCAGGCGTTGATGAGCGCTACGCCCGTCTCTTTGAGAATTTGCTTGCCGGAGTTGCGCAGCGAAAGAGATCCGTTTGCCAAACCTTGTACGACGATAGCCGAGGATTGTATGCCGACGTTCCCTCCCGTACCCCCGATCAGGGGGATGAACAGGGCCATGGCCGGATTGGTTGCGATCCCCTTTTCAAAATTGCCCAGGATGACCGAGTTGGCCAGCCCTCCGGCCATCCCGATTAACAGCCACGGCAACCGGGCCGCTGTCTGGGCGAATACGGTGTCGGTGGTCTCTACGTCTTGCGAGATACCGGATGCCAACTGGTAGTCGCGTTCGGCCTGTTCGCGTACCTCGTCCATGATGTCATCGACGGTGATGCGTCCTACCAGCCGGCCGATGCTATCTACTACCGGCATGGCTACCAGGTTGTACTTCTCGAACGACTGGGCCACCTCTTCGATCGGGGTATCTGTCTTGACCGAGATCGGCTCTTTCTTCATGACGTGTTTTACTTTCGAGGCCGAGGCGCTGGTAATCATCTTTTTCAGCGGGAAAACACCTTTGAGGCGGAAATCGTCATCGACTACATATACATAGTATATCTCGTCCATCTCTTCGGCCTGCTTGCGCATCTCTTCCAGGCACTTGGGCATACTCCAATTCTCGTTCACTACCACCATTTCGGTACCCATGACCCCACCGGCGGTATCTTCGTCGTATTTCAACAGATCGACGATGTCGCCGGCCTGGTCAACGTCGTCGATGTGCGAGAGGATCTCTTCTTGGGCGTCTTCGTCCAACTCCCGGATCAGATCGACGGCGTCGTCGGTTTCGAGGTGGTCGATGTATTGTCGGGCAATGGTCTCCGAGGGCAGATGTTTCAACAGCTTTTTCCGGTCGTCCTCGTCCAGCTCCATCAATACCTCGGCGGCTTTCTCGCTGTCAAGCAACAGGTATATGAATTCCGCTTCATCTAAACTCAACTCTTTGTGCAGCTCTGCGATGTCGGCAGGGTGCAGGTCTTGCAACAATTTGAATGCTTCCGGTTCGTCTCGGCGGGCGATAATTTGGCGGAAGTTCTCGATGTATTCCGGAGTAAATTCTGTCATGTTTACAACCGTTTTTCTGTTCTACATATTCCGGAGTGAGGCTATCCGGTTGGTTAACTCTATGAATTGCGGTACCGATAACTGCTCGGGTCGTTGGTCGAATATCGGATCGGAAATGTCCCCTTTTGCATTTTCCGGTAAAAGGGGCTTCAACGAATTGCGCAATGTTTTTCTCCGCTGGTTGAATCCGGTTTTTACTACCGTTTTAAACAGCTGCTCGTCGCATCCTAACAGGGTTACGTTGTTTCGCGTCATCCGGATGACGGCCGATTTTACCTTCGGCGGAGGGTTGAACACCCCTTCATCGACGGTAAACAGGTACTCTATGTCGTACCATGCCTGCAACAATACGCTCAGTATTCCGTATGCCTTGTTTCCCGGTTTGGAGGCGATGCGTTCTGCTACCTCCTTTTGCAACATCCCGCTGCAACAGGGAATCCGTTCTTTGTAATCGAGTACTTTGAAAAAAATCTGACTGGAAATATTGTATGGGTAATTCCCGATTACACAAAACTTATCGGGGAAGAGACGGTCCAACGGTAGTTTCAGGAAATCGAATTCCAGAATTCTCCCTTGCAGTTGGGGAAAATGTTCGGTCAGGTATTTTACCGACTCCTTGTCTATTTCCACCACCGTTACATCACTGCCCTGTTGTAAAAGGAATTGGGTCAATACTCCCATGCCCGGGCCTATCTCCAATACGGGGATGGTATAGCTCTGTACGGTTGCCGCTATCCGGGCGGCAATGTTCAGGTCGGTTAAAAAGTGTTGCCCTAAGGCTTTTTTAGGTTTTACGCTTTTTATCATATCATTCCCTCTCGGAGCGTTTTCTTAACATTAATTTTATTCTGTCAAGTTGTTTTATTCCTTTATAAATACGTACTTTTGCAAGTATCACACAAAAGTAATGTTTTTAATCGCTAAAAACACGATAAATTGAAAAAAATAGTCCGAAATATAGTTAAGTTTTTATTGCCGTTACTTTTTGGGGTCGCTATTTTTGTTTACCTGTACAGTCATCTGGATACAGCGGAAATAATACGGATTTTACAGTCGGGCATTCATTATAAGTGGATTCTGTTTTCCATGCTTTTTGGTTTGCTGAGCCATGTGCTGCGTGCGTTGAGGTGGCGTTTGCAGTTGCTGTCGTTGGGGAACGACCCGGGGATGGTGCGTTTGACAAATGCCATTTTTGGGACGTATGCGGTCAACCTTGTTTTCCCCCGTTTGGGCGAGGTATGGCGGTGCGGATACATTGCCCGGCGTAGTAAAATGCCTTTTACACAGGTGTTGGGATCGGTAGTTTCCGATCGTTTGTCCGATACGATTGCGGTAGCTTTGTTGACAGGAGGGGTATTCTTATTACAGATGCCCGTTTTTTTTAGGTTTTTGTCGCAATACCCGTCGTTGGAAAGCCGCCTGCGCGACATGGTTGCTTCGCCGTGGATGTATCTGGGGATAGCGCTATTTGTCCTGTTGGTAGTCTGGGTTTTCCGTAAATATAAAGACCATCTGTGGGTAGTTAGGATACGGCAGGTAATGGCCAATTTATGGTGCGGATTCGTTACCGTGGTGCGCATGAAGTATAAAACCAGTTTTTTGTTTTATACGCTGCTGATATGGTTATGCTATTTTTTACAACTGTATGTATGCCTGTTTGCATTCGATTTCAGTGAACATTTGGGCATCATGCCGGCTTTGACCATGTTTGTGATGGGAAGCCTGAGTATGGGATTGCCGGTACAAGGCGGGGTGGGCCCGTGGCATTTTGCCATTGTGGCCACGTTGGTCATTTACGGCATCGGCGAAAGTCAGGCCGGCGCTTTTGCATTTGTGGCCCATGGCGCCCAGATGGTGCTGATTGTTTTATTGGGCCTCTATACGATGTTTTCCATTATGCTTGAAAATAAAACCAATGAAAATATAGGAGAAGAAAACACACAACATAAAACCTTAATGAATGATGTTTAAGTATAAAAGAATTGTGATGATATCATTGCCGCTGCTCTTCATCGGCGGTCTTGTTGCGTATCGGTATTGGCCAGACAACGCAGATCAACCGGAAGAGAATCCGATGCCGGGAAAAGCGAAATCTTCGACCTTGAATGTACAGGCTTGTATTGCCAAAGAGCAAAAACTGGTCTCATCGATACCTGCCGTGGGAACGCTGCTGCCCAACGAAGAGGTGGATTTGACGGCGGAAAGTGCTGGGAAAGTGGTGGGAATCTATTTTAAAGAGGGTTCCCGGGTGAAAGAGGGAGATTTGTTGTTGAAAGTGGACGATTCCGATCTGCTGGCACAACACCAGCGGGCCTCTTTCCAGCGGAAGTTGTTGGAAGAAAAGTTGAATCGCCAACGGGTCCTCTTTGAACAGGAGGCCGTGAGCCGCGAAGAGTACGATCAGGTACAAACCGACTTTAACATGGTAGAGGCCGATATTGCCTTGCTGGATGTGAAAATAGCCAAAACCGAATTGCGTGCACCCTTCGACGGTTTGATCGGATTCCGGGAAGTCAGTTTGGGAGCTTACCTGCAACCGGGCGTCCTGGTGAGCCGCCTGGTAGATGACAACCGGTTGAAAGTAGAATTCTCCATCCCTGAAAAATATGCAGGGTTGCCGTTGATCAATGCCAAAGTGTCGTTTACCATCGAGGCATCCGATAAAGAGTTTACGGCAACGGTGTATGCCGTTGATCCTCGGGTCGATCCGGAAACCCGCACCATCATGTTGCGTGCCCGGTGCGACCGTGCAGACAGCCGCTTGTCGGCCGGGATGTTTGCCCGTTTGAACTTGATAACGAGCCAGTCGGAACATTCTATCCTGTTGCCGACCGAGGCTATCGTGCCGGAAATGGGCGGAAAGAGTGTCTGGAAACTGGTAAACGGTAAAGCGCAAAGCGTTCCGGTAGAAACCGGCGAACGGACAGACGAACAGATAGAAGTGTTATCGGGGATAGAAGTAGGCGATACGATTATTACCACCGGATTGATGCAGATTCGTTCCGATGCTTCCATCCATATTACGGATATTAAATAATTGAAAACATCCCTGCGTTATGAGTCTATCTTCTACATGTATAAAACGTCCCGTATTAGCTACGGTGATGAACCTGTTGGTGATGATTGTCGGGCTGATCGGGCTCTCTTTCTTGGGGGTGCGCGATTATCCGAGTGTGGACCCTCCCATCATCAATGTAAGTGCTACCATGACCGGTGCCAATGCCGATGTGGTGGAGACCCAGATAACAGAACCCCTGGAAGCGGCCATCAACGGTATATCCGGGATTCGTTCCATTACGAGCCAGAGCCGCGACGGGAGTAGCCGTATTACGATTGAATTCGAGTTGGAAATTCCGTTGGAAACAGCGGCTAACGATGTGCGCGACAAGGTGTCCGGTGTTCAGCGGAAATTGCCCAAGGACATCGACCCTCCTACCGTATCGAAAGCCGACGCCGATGCCCAGCCTATTTTCGGGGTCTATTTAACCAGTAAGACCCGTTCAATCATCGACGTAAGTACCTATGCCGATTTAAATATCAAGGAGCGGTTGCAGACCATTCCCGGTGTCAGCAGTGTGGAAATATGGGGGGAAAAGCGTTTGGCTATCCGGTTGAAAATGGACCCCGCGCTTCTTTCGGCATACGGCCTGACCCCTATGGATATCAGCAATGCTGTTACCACCGAAAACGTAGAATTGCCTTCGGGACGTATCGAGGGTAATGCAACCGAATTGACGGTGAGAACCTTAGGCCGTTTGCAAACGGTAGAAGATTTCAATAACTTGATTATCAGTCGGAACGAGGACCGCGTGGTTCGCTTCAAGGATGTGGGGATTGCTGAAATCGATGCCGAAAACAAACGCAGTATCTTGAAGTTGAACGGCGACCCGATGGTCAGCTGTATCATTATCCCGCAACCGGGGGCCAATTATGTGGATATTGTCGATCGGGTATATGAGGTATTGGAAGATGTAAAAAAAGACCTGCCGGATGAGTATGAAAGCGGTGTTTATATGGACGAAACCGTCTTTATCCGCAACTCCATTAAAGAGGTTCGCAGTACCATTGTCGAAGCCTTTGTGCTGGTGGTGTTGATTATCTTCGCCTTCCTGCGTAACTGGCGTACCACCCTGATCCCCTCGTTGGCTATTCCGATTTCGTTGATCGGGACCTTCTTCATCATGTACTTGGCCGGATTTACCATAAACATCTTGACACTGTTGGCCATGGTGCTTGCCATTGGGCTGGTGGTGGACGATGCGATTGTGGTTATGGAGAATATCTATAACAAGATAGAGAAGGGGATGTCTCCCAAAGAGGCGGCCTTGAAAGGTTCTGAGGAAATCTTCTTTGCGGTTATTGCCACCACGATAGCGTTGGTTGCCGTATTCTTGCCCATCGTGTTCCTGCAAGGAACGACCGGACGGTTGTTCCGGGAGTTCAGTATTGTGATATCCGGTGCCGTGATTATCTCGGCTTTCGTGGCCCTTTCGTTTACGCCCATGATTTCGGCCAAACTGCTTACGCGGAATGCTACGGATAATAAGATATATAAATTTACCGAACCCTTCTTCCTCGGGTTGGCTGAGGGATACCGCAAATCGTTGCATAAGTTTATGAAGGTGCGTTTCCTGGCTCCCATTATCTTGGTATTGGCTACGATCGGAATCTACTTTTTGTGGATGGATTTGCCTTCTGAAATGGCTCCGTTGGAAGACCGGTCCCAGCTCGCCATCTCCTCTACGGCTACCGAAGGCTCTTCGTTCGAGTATATGGAACAGTATATGGACGAGTTGGCTGATTTCTTGGAAAAAGATGTTCCCGAAAACCGCGTGATTATGGCTATGGTGGGACGTGGTGGTTCTACCAACTCCGGGTCGGGAAATATCATGTTGAAAGATCCCGAAGAGCGGACCAGAACCCAGCAGGAGATAGCCGAAGACCTGGCCGTGAAGGTGCGTGAGTTTACCGGTGCGCGGACGATCATCTCGCAAAAACAAACCTTCGGGAGTACCCGGGGCGGATTGCCCATACAGTATGTTATCCAGGCCAAGAATCTGGATGAGTTGAAACGGGTATTGCCCGATTTCATGGAAGAGGTGTCGAACAGTTCGATGTTTTCGGCCTACGATTTGAACCTGAAATTCACCAAACCCGAATTGACCCTGCAAATTAACCGCGATAAGGCGGCGTTGTTGGGCGTCTCGGTACAGGATATTTCGGAAACCTTGCAGTTGACCATGAGCGACCAGCGCATAGACTATTACATCCTGGATGGGAAACAGTACCAGATTATTACGCAATTTGATAAGGATAAGCGGAGTAAGCCCAATGATTTGGCCGGAGTGTATGTGCGCAATACGCAAGGGAAGTTGATTAGTATAGACAACGTAGTGTCGATGGAAGAGAACAGTATGCCGCCGGCGTTGTATCGTTACGACCGCTTTGTGTCGGCTACCATATCGGCTTCTCCCTCCAAAGGGCATACGTTGGGTGACGGCCTCGAAGAGATGGACCGCATTGCCGAAAAGGTGCTGGACGATTCTTTCAAGACGACCTTGTCGGGAAGTTCAAAAGATTTTGTCGAAAGTTCATCCAGTTTGCTGTTTGCCTTTATCCTGGCATTGATATTCATTTATTTGGTTTTGGCAGCTCAGTTTGAAAGTTTCCGGGACCCCTTGATCATCATGTTTACCGTTCCGTTGGCTCTGATCGGAGCGTTGGCCATGCTCAAATGCTATGGGCAGACGATGAATATATTCAGTGAGATCGGTATCATCATGTTGATTGGGTTGGTAACCAAAAACGGTATCTTGATCGTAGAGTTTGCCAATCAACGTAAAGCGGACGGTTTGTCGCTGTACGATGCCATTACCGAGTCGGCCGTATCGCGTTTCCGACCGATCTTGATGACCAGTTTCTCTACCGTCCTCGGTACTTTGCCGATGGCCCTGGCTACCGGTGCAGGAGCTGAAAGCCGCGTGGCCATGGGGATTGCAGTGGTCGGCGGATTGATCTTTGCCACGTTGCTGACCCTGTTTGTCATACCGGCTATCTACTCTTATCTGTCGGCATCGAAAATAAATGTTAATGACGATAAAAAAATAGAAGTAAAAGAATGAAACGGACCTTCCTCTGTATATTTTCTCTGTTGTCGGCTGTTGTTCCGGGCTCGGCACAAAAAATGATGTCTTTGTCGGATTGCATTGCTCAGGCGTTGGATGCCAATTACGGTATCCGTATTGCCGTCAATAACGAAGAGATCAATCGGAACAACCGCAATTACGGTGTCTTTATGCCTTCGCTTTCGACAAATGCTTCGCAAAGAGAATCGACGGTCGATTCAAAACGTATCGACTCGAATGGCGCCGAGAGTACATTCAACAATACCGTTACCGATAACCTGTCGGCCAGCGTGAACCTGAATTGGCGGATTTTTGACGGATTGGCCATGTTTACCACTCATGCCCGGTTGAAAGAGATCGTTTCGCGGGGAGAGTTGGAAACCCAGCTGGCGGTTGAGAATTTGATTGCCCAGGTAAGTACCGGTTATTACAATATCCTGGTGCAGACAGGATTGTTAAAGGCGGCTAAACAGACGCTCGATTTGTCGGAACAACGTTTTGAGGTTGCCACGCAAAAGTATAAAATAGGTAATTTGTCGGGGCTTGAACTCAAACAGACCAAAATAGACCTGAATGCAGACAGCTCCTCGTTGGTAGAACAGCAGGAGGCGTTGCGAAGTGCGTACATCAACCTGAATACGTTGATGAATATTGATTTGAGGACGGCCGATTATGTAGAAGACTCCATCGTGTTGTTGCCGATGTTCCAATACGAGGATGTCCAGAACGGGATGATTGCCAACAATACGTCGCTGGAAATTGCACGGCGGGACAAGAAGATTTCAGAATTGGATTTGAAGCTGGCCCGTTCGGCATTCTTCCCGACCGTTGATTTTGAATCGGGATACAGCTTCTCTAAATCGGATTCTCCGCAATCAATTACCACCTCGTCTCAATCCAGTGGGTTGTTTTGGGGTTTCTCCATGAGTTTTCCCATTTTCGACAAGTTGGAGAACAGTACGAAACTGAAAAACTCCAAGGTGGAGTTGAAAAACAGCGAGCTCAATTATCAGGACCTGGAATTGCAGATGAAGAGTAATTTGGCTCAGTTATACAACAGTTACGAAAACAGTTTGTTGATGGTTTCCTTTGAATCGGAAAGTGCCGAGGTGGCGTATGAGACGTTGCAGGCTGCGATGGAACGGTATCGGATCGGCGATTTGTCGGGGATTGAATTCCGCGAATTTCAACGCAGTTATGTCAGTGCCATCACCCGTAAGCTCTCGGCCGAGTTCCAGGCCAAGACAGCCGAGATTTCGCTGATGTTGTTGAGCGGAAGTCTGCATATGTAAACTTTCGGCCGGTTAAACTGTTTTTACGAATAAAAAATATGCAGAAATTGAAAAAGATACTTGTTATCGCATTGGCTGTATTGTTGCTGTGCGGAGTCGGTTTTGTCTATTTCAAATACTATTTCGTATTTGGTTCGGGTATCAAGACCGGGACGTTGAATTATGTGGTTTACAAGGGGTATCTCTTTAAGACGTACGAGGGCGAGATGATTCTTTCGGGGGTGTCGTCCAAAACTCCCGGGACCATACAGTCCAACCAGTTCCTTTTTTCGGTCGATAACGAATCGGTAGCCAAACAGTTGGAACGGATGGGTGGTATGGAGGTGGAGCTGCAATACAAGGAGTATCTGGGAGCTCTGCCGTGGCGTGGATATAGTAAATTTATCGTGGACAGCATCTTGTCGGTACGTCGTCCTACCGCTGCTCCGGTTCTCCTGCCGCAATAATAGAGGCTACGGTTGCATCGCCGGTAACGTTTACAACCGTCCGCATCATGTCGAGCGGGCGGTCTATGCCCAATATCAGCGCCATCTCTTCGGGGGGAACTCCGATGGAGGCCAGTACCATGATCAGGATGACGACACTCCCGCCCGGGATACCGGGTGTGCCGATGGAGGAGATGGTCGTGGTGGCAATCAGGGTCAATAGCTCGGTCCAGCCTAACTCGATGCCCATTACCTGTGCGATGAAGATGGCCGCTATGGCTTGGTAACAGCTGGTGCCGTCCATGTTGATGGTAACCCCTACCGGCAGGACAAACGAGGTAACTTCGTTGGGTATCTTCAAATCTTTTTCCACCTTTTCCATGGTAAGGGGCAGCGTGGCTGCGCTGGAACTGGTAGAAAACGCCAGCAGCTGTACGGGCATCATCGCTTGGAAGAATTTTTTTACCGGCACCCGGGTAAAGAGATGGATAAGTGTCGGATAGAAGAGGGTTATCAGGATGACCAATCCGGCGATTACTGTCAAGGCATATATGCCTAATGCACTGAGGATGGATAAGTTTCCGGAACTGTCGGCGATGATTCCGCTCATCAGGGCAAAAACCCCGATGGGGGCGAACAGCATAATCAGATCGACGGTTTTCAGTATCAGGGTATCCAAGGCATCTATCAGCTTCATAAAGGGTGCCATCTTCTCTTTTCCGCACAGGACGATGGCAATGCCTATCAGGATGGAGATGAATATGATTTGGAGCATATTCCCGTTATTTCCCATGGCAGTCACGATGTTGTCGGGTACGATGTTGGTCAGGAATTCAAGCGGCCCTTTTTCTTGCAGGGCGGTTGCGTTCTCGTTTTGCTGCGAAACGACATTCTGATACGCTTGTTGCAACTGGGCGCTTTCTTCGGGGGCAAGGCTGTTGCCGGGTTGTATCAGCAAGGCCAGTCCCAATCCTAAACAGACGGCGGCAATCGTGGTAGCCAGGTAGATAGCAATGGTTTTTACTCCCATTCGCGACAGCCGGCTGATGTCCGACAGGTTCCCGATGCCTTTGAGCAGGGAGAAGATAACCAACGGTACGGCCACCAGTTTCAAGAGGTTGATAAAGATGTCGCCAAAAGGCTTTATCCAGAAAATGACGATTCTGTTTAGTCCGAGTTGGGAGAGAAGGATACCGGCCAGGATACCGGCTGCCATCCCGATAAGAATCTGTATGTAGAGGGGAAATTTTTTGCTCTTGCTCATATCATCTGTTCTCTTTGGGTTCTACTACATGGATTATGATAGCATATAAACTATAACGGAGATTCCGGTTTTATGTTCGCTGCAAACCTGTTTCAATAGACTGCAAATATAAGGTAAAATAAAAACAAAAAATGTTATCATCGTTTATTCATGGAAAAATATTATCTTTGTGCCGTTTGAAAGAGAGAACCTGTCTATGCGAAAGGTCATTCCTTGTCTGATTATTCTTTTGTGTATCCTGTTACCCGGTAAAATCGTATCGGAGAGTTCCTCCGGTCTGTTTTCGGGAAGTCTCCCCTTTGACCGGGGTCAAGCGGTAGAGCAGGAACATTCGGACGCAGGCGCTTTTGACGGGCCGGTTATTGATCTCTATATTCTTCCGGAGACATTCGGCGGCAGTTTTACTCCGTTCTCTTTCCGAATTCAACCCTTCTCTTCTCACAGTACCTGGCAGCAAACCTGCGGATATTCCCGTTTCTATTATAACGGGGTACAACAGGCCGCATACCGGGCTATGTTGCAGGATGTCCACGCCGGGATTCCCGGATGGCAGGGGACAAGGTACTATATCTATACCCTTCGGGAAATAATCATTTAGCGGTTTGTAACGCAGCCTTTTATGGAGGTCCCATCCAGGGATCGTACTTCTTGCGTCGTGTCGTGTGTGCGGCCGTGAGAAAGTTTTATACCTATATCTAATTTTATTACAAACCCTTACGATTATTTTATTTATTATGGAAACAGTTATGATATCCCAGTGTGAAGATGTTGTCAGAAAGAGAAAATTCTCTGTTTATTCGTTGTTGTTTTTAGCTATCGCGGTGGTTACGGCCTATTTGTACTCTTCGTACCAGGGAGAGGCCGGTGCCTCTATCCGGATGGCTTACCTGGTGGTTTCGTTCGCCATGTTCTGTGCCGCTTTGGTATCGTTGTTGGGAGGGAAGAAGAGAATCTTCCTGAAAGCGACCGGTGAACGGGTGAGAGAGTATGAATTGTTTTTCGATGTACGGGATTATGGCCGGTTGAGTGCTGCCATCGAAACGAAACAGTTTGCCGATATTTCGCGTTTGAAACAGTTCACGAACGACAATTCGGGAATAAAAATGGAGATGTTGGTGTCGGACGACCGTCAGTACCTCACTGTTCAGCTGTCCCAGTATAAGCCGTTTTCGTACGACGTTGCCTCTCCGTTGCTTACTTTTCAGGGGGATGATGCCCAGAAACTGTCGGATGAACTCCTGAAACAGGCCGTAGAGGTTTAGCGCGGATAAATACACTCCGTTTGGTTCAAATTGTTTGTTGGTTGTTTGGACGGAGCGAAAAAATCGTACTCTCCAATAACTCCTTGATCGGAATGTTCGGAGAGTACGATTCAAGGCAGTCTTCTTTTTCAGTTTGAGTGTGTGTACTGAAAAAGGGGCTGCCTTATTTTTTAGGGTACGATATGCTGCTTCATCCCCGAGGTTTGGGTGATGTGGTATCCGGTAGTATCTGTTTCGCTGGCCGAGATGAAATAGGCCTCTACATCGGGTAGCGATTCGGCTATCTCCATCGCCTTCTCTAATCCTACTACCATGAACGTGGTGGCCAGGGCGTCGGCCGTCATGCAATCTTTTGATAAGACTGTTGCGCTGAGAAGCGAACGTTGTATGGGTTTGCCATCTTTGGGGTTGATGGTGTGGGCAAACTTTTTCCCGTCCTTGATACGGTAATTCAGGTAATTGCCCGATGTGGCCATGGCGGCATCGCACAACGCTATTTTTTCTATCCAGGGGATGGGGCCCGCCGCATCGCCCTCTTTGGGTACACGGATACCCAGACGCCAACAGTTGCCGGAGGGATTCACCCCTCGTGCCACGACTTCGCCCCCGATTTCGACCATGAAATTGCGGATACCCCGTTTCTCCAAGTAGGTACCCACCACATCGCAGCCGTAGCCTTTGGCGATGGCCGAGAAGTCGAGCTTGATACGCGGGTCGGACTTGATGGCTTTCCCCTCCGGGGAGAGCGATATTTTATCCATCCCTACGAAAACGAGCAGGCTGTCTATCAGTTCCTGGGTAATGGAGTCGCTTTTCTCGAACCCGAATCCCCAGGCGTTGATCAGTGGAGAGACCGTGGGGTCGAAGTATCCATTACTCAGTTGGTAGATCTCTTTCGACTTGTTGAATACGGTGGTAAACCATTCATCGGCCCGGATGTCAGGGTCGTTGTTGTTGATACGGGCGATGACCGAGTTGGGGTTGAAGGGCGAGAGCGAAAGTTCGAACCGCTTTAACTCTGCTTCGATGTCGGCTTGTATGTCTTTTTTGTATTGGTATTTGATGTTGTAGAGGGTTCCGAAAATCATCCCGCTGTTTGCCTGGTAGGGTTGGGGAGACTCTTCCCGGAAAAAATAGATGGATAAGAAAACAAGTAAGAATAGGAGGGCGGCAATGAAGCCTTTGGTTTTATTCATGTCGGTACGGTTAAGTTAGTTGCAATCTGCCAAATGTTCTATCAAGACGCGGACACCGATAAGGATTAACAATATCCCGCCCAGGATTTCGGCTCCCGATTTCATCCGTTTGCCAAACCGGGCACCGATGCGGATACCTGCTACTGAACAGATAAAGGTGGTGATGCCCAAAGTCAGCAGGGTAACCAGCAGGGTTTGCCCCAAAAATGCCAATGATATGCCTACGGCCAAGGCATCTATGCTGGTGGCCAGCGACAGCCCTATCAGGGTTTTGGTGTTGGAGGGGTCGAAGCAGGCGTGCTCTTCGTCTTGGTGGCGTATGGACTCGATAATCATCTTCCCTCCTAAAAAGAGCAGGATGGCAAAGACGATCCAGTGGTCGCAATCTTCGATAAAGTGTTTGAACTCTCCTCCGATGAACCAGCCTATGAGCGGCATGGCGGCTTGAAATACGGCTAAGAAAAGCGCGATTTTTACGGTTCTCCAAACCGATGGGGTACGCATGATTACTCCACTTGTCAGGGAGATGGCGAAGCTGTCCATGGATAGTGCCAGCGATAGAAGTAGTATCTCTAAAAAGGTCATGGGTTAAGCGGGGGAATTGCCTGTTCTGTTTTTTTCGGTTTTAGTTTGCTCCGGATGGGAATGTTGTACGACAGGGTGTATGCAAACCCGAAGTTGGAGTCTTTTGTCCCGAATCCGGGGATGTACCAGGGCGATGCCTGGGGGGTCTTGGATACGGATAGTGTCCGTTTGTAGCGGATGCTCCATCCCATATAGAGGTTGTCGATGATCTTTACGCGGATGCCTCCGACAAATTCGAGCCAGTGGGCGGTCGATTTCTGGTCGAGGATGTTCTCCTGAAAGGTTTGGTCCCAGTAGGGCGAGTTGATGGAAATGTCGGTGATGTCGTATGTGAAGGAGGAGAATCCGTACCGTATTCCCACGTAAAAAAAGTTAGGGCTTTCGCTGCCGTAGCGGAAGTTGTAATTCATCCCGATACGGTTGTAGAGTGCCGGTTTCCCTTCGTAGGTAAAGTTCTGATCCTCGGGGGTGTCCTTAGCGCTCCCGATACCTATCTCCCAAATGGGGAAGAAACGGTTGTACAGGTTCAGCTCGGCGCTTACTTGGTAGGAGCCGTATTTTTGGCCGAAAAGCCTGGCTGCCGGATCGAATAGATCGACACCGATCATCAGACCGTTCAACAAGGGGTATTGTACTTTGGGCTTTTCCTCTTTTTGTGTAGCGGTCCGCATCTGCTCCTGTCGGGCTTTCTCTTTCCCTCTGGGGGAGAGTTTGCGTTCGTATTCCTGGGCTTGTGCCGATAGCGACAGAACCCACAAGGCGAGGATGGCTATGAGAAATCTACTCTTCATTTTCTTCTGCGGGGAATACGAGTTTGATGTTTTCGATGTTTTGGTTGGTTATCTCGGACGTTACGATAATCACCGAGTCTAAGATGTGGCGGGTGTACAGTCCCTCTTTCAGGGTATAGTTGAACATGACGCCGCAATCTACCGAGGCGAAATACACGTATGGTCGGTAGATGAAGGTCAGCGTATCGTTCGATTGCCGGCTCTTGTTCCAGGTATAGTTGTATTGCAGTACGAACTGGGTTATCGAGTCGTCGTTGCGGAATGGCAGGCTGACGCTGGAAAGCGATCGGGCGCTATCGACAATCAGCGAGTCGTTTTTTTGCCCGATGCCGTAAATGGTCAGCGAATCGACCGATATGGTAGTGTATAGGTTTCCCTTCTGGTAGAATTGTGCAAAGGGGATGCTGCTGCGGTTATCCATGCAGCCGGCGTCGTTGCAGGCGTGCAGGATGGCTGCCAGGAACGGGATGAGCCCGAAGAGGGGGAACAGGTATGTTAGTATTTTTCCCATCGGATGATTTCTGTTAGCGGTTTGCGGCTTTTTTCAGGAACGCGGGGCTCCTTGGCATAGCCTATCGGGACGATGACGATCGGTTCGATGTGGGACGGTAACGACAGGATGTCGGCACATTGCCGGGCGTCGAAGTTGCAGACCCAACACGTTCCCAGTCCCATCTGTGTAGCCGCCAGGCAAAGGTGTTCGGTGCAGATGGCGATGTCGATGTCGCAATGGTCTTTGCCGTCTGAGGGACGTTTCCACGAGGTGGAGTGGTCGCCGCAGATGACGATGTATGCCGGTGCTGTCCGGAGCCATTCGCGCGCGTAGCAGCGTTGTATTTTCTCTTTTACCTCGGGTTGGGTAATGACAATAAATATCCACGGCTGCCGGTTGACGGCCGAGGGTGCCAGCCGAACCGTGTCGAGCAATGCCTCTATCTGCTCTTTACTTACCGGCGTGTCGGCGTAGTCTCTGACGGAATAACGTTGTTGGGATAATGTATGGAATGGTTCCAGATGATCGGTTTTCATAGGTTATATCTCTTTTTCGATGTTGTATTTGTTGCGTTCGGTGGAGTTGCGCGAAATCAGTTCGCCCAAAAATCCGGTCAGGAAAAGCTGTGTCCCTACGATCATGGCTGTCAGGGCCAGGTAAAAATAGGGAGAGTCTGTAACCAGCCGTGCGGGAAGGTTGGCGTGCAGGGCATAGAGTTTGTTGACGCCAATCCCGATGGTGGCCAATAGCCCCAATACGAAAACCGCGCTGCCCAACAGCCCGAAGAAGTGCATGGGCTTTACGCCGAATTTGGAGAAGAACCAGAGTGTCATCAGGTCCAGGTAGCCGTTGACAAAGCGGTTCATCCCGAATTTGGTAACGCCGTATTTGCGGGCCTGGTGGTGTACTACCTTCTCGCCGATGCGCCCATAGCCGGCATTTTTGGCCAGGTAGGGGATGTACCGGTGCATATCGCCGTACACTTCGATGCTTTTTACCACCTCGTTGCGGTAGGCCTTTAAGCCGCAGTTGAAGTCGTGCAGGCGGATGCCGGTAACTTGGCGGGCCGTGGCATTGAACAGTTTGGTGGGCAGTGTCTTGGAGAGCGGGTCGTAACGTTTCTTTTTCCACCCCGATACCAAGTCGTATTTCTCTTCGGTAATCATTCGGTAGAGTTCGGGTATTTCGTCGGGACTGTCCTGCAAATCGGCATCCATGGTGATGACAACATCGCCGGCGGCCTTTTCAAACCCCACGAAGAGGGCGGGGGACTTCCCGTAATTCCGGCGGAATTTGATCCCTTTTACCGTGTCGGGGTATTGCTTTTTCAACGATTCGATTACTTGCCAAGAGGCGTCGGTACTGCCGTCGTTGATGAACAGGATTTCGTACGAGAAGTGGTTTTCTTCCATCACCCGGGTGATCCATTGGGTAAGCTCGGGCAATGATTCGGCTTCGTTGTATAAGGGTATGACTAATGAAATATCCATGGTCTGGTGTGTGTTATAATCGGATGTCGGGTTTTCGCCTGCGGGCGGAAACGGCAAAAAGTGCTGCCAGCAGCGAGGCAAATGTTCCCAGAAACGCCGTCAGCCACATATACTGTACAGTCAGCTCGATGGCCGTGGGTTCGATGAGCAGGTCCAACTGTTGTTTTAAGTCGGAGAGGAACTTGTCCGGATTCTCTATCGAGGCGAACGAGGCTTGCATGAGTTCTATCTGTTGCCCGAACCATGCGGGGTTGATGTATTGGTGATAGATATACTGGACAAGCCCTGTGGGGATGGATGCAAAAACCATCAGCAGAATACCGAATAACCACAAGTGTGAGAATATCGCCTGTTCACGGGGAATCAGCAGGGCATATCGCAAAATCAGTTTGTACAGGACGAACGGCACCAGGATGAACAGGGCCATTAAAACGGTCCCGATAAAGGGGAGCTGGCTGTTGATGAAACACAAAAATAGGATTAACAGGTAAACGGACATATATAACCCGTATTCCATGGCGCATTTTGTAAGAGAAACAGGTCTGTTATTTTCCATATTTGTTCCTATCTTGGTTTTGTGTAGATGACATACGTATCGAAATATACTACAAATGTATGAAACTTTACCGAGGCAAAGAAATGCCGCTCCTGTATTAACGTTTATTTTTTAACAGGAGAGGGTTTTGGGGGTGTTTTTCTGCTTCTTGTATTGGTGTAACGATCGGGATTGTGGGAAAAGATGTTAAGCGAGGCCCTTATAATCAGCCTCTAAGGAGTGTCTTAACGAATTTTTTTTGGATGGAGGGTTGCCGGAGTAAAAAAAATGGCTACCTTTGCAGCCGGGTAAGTCCTACACGGCCAGCTCCCTTCGAATCCCCCAGGGCTTGACCGCAGCAAGGGTAGTTGGTTGTAGCGGCGCGATGTAGTCAGCTTACCCGCTTGCCGATATAGCTCAGTTGGCCAGAGCACGTGATTTGTAATCTCGGGGTCGTGGGTTCGAATCCCTCTATCGGCTCAACGAAAAAAGGTGTGTCAAAGGAAACATTTGGTGCACCTTTTTTTGTGCAGGTGCGTAAGGTACCGACAAAAGAGGTGATTGTAAGGGGGAGGCAGTTGACAATACGGCGACCCGCTCCGGACGGATGCGGCTCCGGACCTGCTCGACGAACGTCGTTTTTTTTGTTAAATAGTTGAAGGTTACCGATAATTAAATGTATCTTCGTAGTCCGAAAACGACCTGATGGAACGAGGGCCGTTGGTCAAAACAAAGAGAGACGATCATGTTGGTAAAGATTTATCCCCAGAACCCCAATCCGAAAGAGATAGACAAGGTGGTCGATGTGCTTCGGGACGGCGGATTGGTAGTCTATCCTACCGATACGGTGTATGCCATCGGATGCGATGCGTTGAATGTCCGGGCCGTCGAACGTATCTGTCGTTTGAAAAACATCAACCCGGCCAAAGTGAATCTCTCCATCATCTGCTCGGATTTGAGTAATTTGAGCCAGTACGTCAAGGTGAGCGATGCACACTTTAAATTGATGAAGAAGAACCTGCCCGGTGCATTTACCTTTATCCTGCCTACGAACAGCAACCTGCCCAAGATATATAAGAACCGGAAAACGGTGGGGATAAGGGTGCCCGACAACTCCATCGTCCGCGAACTGGTGAAGGCTTTGGGCTCTCCGCTTTTGACCACATCGGTGCACGACGATGACCAGGTGCTGGAATATTCTACCGATCCGGAACTGATAGCCGAGAAGTACGAAGGTACGGCCGATATGGTTATCGACGGCGGTTACGGCGGGTTGGAACCCTCGACGGTGGTGGATTGTACCTCGGAAGAGGCCGAAATCGTCCGGCAGGGGAAAGGTGAATTGATTTGGTAAACCAAAATATATGATACTGAAAACAGCTATCCAGCAATATCTGGAAAAGCATGGATACGAGCAGATGTCGCTCAAAGCCGTTCTTTTTGACATGGACGGGGTGTTGTACGATTCGATGAAGAATCATACCCAAGCCTGGTACAAGACCATTCAGGGATTGGGAATAACGTGTACGCCCGAAGAGTTTTATATGCACGAGGGACGTACCGGGGCCGGTACCATTGATATTTTATACCGACGGATGTACGGTCGGCCGGCAACCGAAGAGGAGCAACAGCGTATCTACCGGGTGAAGTCGGAAAATTTCAACGCCCTGCCTGAGGCGCAACGGATGCCGGGAGCCTATGAGTTGCTTTGCCAGGTGAAGGCTGCCGGGTTGCAGCCGGTTCTGGTAACCGGTTCGGGACAGGTGTCGCTCATAGACCGGTTGAACCGCAGTTTCCCCGGCATATTCGATCCCCGGTATATGGTTACAGCCTTCGATGTCAAGTTTGGCAAGCCTCATCCGGAACCTTACCTGATGGGGTTGCGCAAATACGGAATTTGTCCCAACGAGGCTTTCGTAGTAGAGAATGCGCCGTTAGGGGTGGAGGCCGGTGTCGCGGCCGGTATTTTTACCGTGGCCGTCAATACGGGGCCGTTACCCGATCAGGTTCTGCTCGATGCAGGAGCCGATTATCTGCTGCCTTCGATGGCTCAACTGTCTGACGATTTTCCCGCTATCGTGCGGGCCATGCAAGAGACCAAAAGAGAAAAACAATGAAAGAACAACAGGAGGTTTTATTTACGCCGCACATCAGCCGCACATTGGCGGATGTTTTATCGCGTTACGCATACGACAAGTTGTTTGTCTTGACCGATACGAATACCCGCCGGTATTGTATGCCGCTGTTTCAGGATTGCGAACCGTTGACACAGGCGATGCCGATCACGATACCGGCCGACGATACGCACAAGAATCTGGAATCCCTTTCGTCGGTATGGATGGCGTTGAGCCGCAACGGGGCTACCCGCAAGTCGTTTCTGGTGAATCTGGGGGGCGGTATGGTGACCGATTTGGGGGCGTTTGCCGCCTCGACCTTTAAACGGGGCATTGCCTTTGTCAATGTGCCCACTACTTTGTTGGGGGCGGTCGATGCCGCTGTGGGAGGTAAGACGGGAATCAATTTCAACGGTCTTAAAAATGAGATAGGGGTGTTCAATTCGGCCCGGTCGGTGGTGATCGGGACGGAGTTCTTCCATACCTTGTCGTCCGAGAACCTGTTGTCGGGATATGCCGAAATGTTGAAACACGGCTTGATCAGCGATGCGGCTACTTACGACCGCCTGATCGAGATGGATATGCTGCACCCCGATATGCAGCAGCTACTGCCGTTGCTCGAAGCATCGGTGCAGGTGAAGGAGCGTGTGGTGGCGGAAGACCCCTTTGAGAAGGGATTGCGTAAATCGCTGAACCTGGGCCATACCGTAGGGCACGCTTTCGAGAGCCTTTCGCACGAACGTAACCAGCCGGTGATGCACGGGTATGCCGTGGCGTGGGGACTGGTATGCGAGCTGTTGCTCTCGCACCTGCAATTAGGCTTCCCCGTAGAGCGTGTCAGGCAGCTGGCCGCTTTTGTCCGTCGGCATTACGGGGTGTTCTACATTACCTGTCAGGACTACGATCGGCTGTATGAGCGGATGACGCACGACAAAAAGAATGAATCTTCGCACATCAACTTTACGCTGTTGGCTGACGTAGGGTGCGTCAAGATAAACTGTACGGCCGATAAAAAAGAGATAGAGGCGATGCTGGACTTGTATCGCGACCTGTTTAATATTTAAGGATGATGGAAAGAATCGAAATAACCGGATTGGATCAGATAAACGGCGCAGCCCGCCGGTTTATAGAGATGATGGGCGATCGTACCGTGTTTGCTTTTCGCGGAGCGATGGGTGCCGGAAAGACGACTTTTATCAAAGCCGTGTGCGAGGCATTGGGGGTGGAAGATGTGATAAACAGCCCTACCTTTGCTATCGTGAATGAATACCGCTCGGCCAGTGGCGAATTGATTTACCACTTCGACTTTTACCGGATCAACAAACTCGAAGAGGCGTATGATTTTGGCTGTGAAGACTATTTTTACAGCGGTGCACTCTGTTTTATCGAATGGCCGGAGAAGGTGGAAGAGCTGTTGCCGGCCGATTGTGTGGATGTTTGCATCGAGGAGGCAGAGAACGGGACACGGATATTGACCGTGGAGATGTAACGTGTAACTTTCTCGATGGGGTTATATAGGCAAGCGGACCGTCTGAGAAAAGGCGGCCCGCTTGTTGTTTAGAACGACAGTACCACGGCCGTGTGTACGTCGAACGAAGGAATTTCCAGCTCGAAGTGGTCGCCCGATTTTTTGGCCGACAATTTCTCTCCGCCGGGTATCAGGTAGGCGTTCCGGACAGAGTGTTCGGGGCGGATGATGAGTTTGACCGGACGCGTGGGGTTTATCTGGTCATACACATAGACATTGCCGTTGCTGTGGTCTCCATCTACATTGATCAGGTTGATCACCCATTTGTGCTCGCGCTGCGTGGCTACCAGGTGGATGCGGCTGTTGCCTTCGACCGCTACCCGCGGGGCGGGATAGAGGGCGGAGATCACCTGATTGACAAGGTGGGTACACTCCGAGGAGCGTTGCGAGGCGTAGGGTTGTGCCAGATCGACGGTGATGGCACCGATCTTCCCTTTGCCGTAGGTGCGGTAGGTGGCGAAGGGGTAGGATGCGGGTTGTACCGATTTGTCGTCGGTAGTACGGATCTCGCCCAGGGTCTGTGTTTCATCCTGGGCTACAATCTGTTGCCAGCGGGTGTGGAGTGCTGCCAGGTGTTCTCCCTGGGAGATGAAGGTGTTGCCTACCACCGGTTCGCCGTCGGTCTGGATGCCCAGTTCCGGGGCGAATACGCGGGTGGCATCTACGCCCATTACCAACAGATTGCCGCCGTTTTCGACATATTGGAGTACGAATTTTTTCATCTCTTCTCCTACATTAGCCCATTCGGGCAGTACGATCAACGGATATTGGTCGATTGATTTTTTCAGGTGGTGGTCCATCAGTACCTCTACCGACTGTTTGCCGTCCAGCAGCAGGGCCAGGATATTCGACATCCGATAGTTGGGCCCGCTGGAATAGATGCCGTTTTGGGCATCTTTCCACGCATAGGTGGAGTACCAGAGGGCGATTTGCGGAAGGGGGGTGTTCTTGTGGCAATATTCCTGCCGCTCGCGGCACCAGCGGGCAATCTCGGCCATCTGCGGGAAGTAGGCGGTTTTTAAGGAACCGTCCCGGTTTTGCTGGTAATAGACCTGGAACCCTCCGCCCATCGAGATGACCTCTGCCGCCTCCTGCTGCAACATGACAACCGATTTGGCTGCCGGCAATCCTTGTCCGGAGTTGTAGGTAAATCCCCACGACATCAAGTCCCACGATTTCCCTTGCGGGGCCAGACAGCGGGCTTCCCAGGCCGAGCTATATACGCCGTTTTGTCCGGCTACGTCGCCCGAAAGGTAATCTACGGGCGTATCGACCTCTTCGGGCATCATGGACGAATAGGCCCAGTTACTGGTAATCTGGAAGTCGGGATACTCTTTGTGTACGGCATCTATATAATAGCGTATATGGTCGCGGAAGGCAGTGCGGTTCAGTTCCAGAAACTTTTTATAATCGGCGTCGCCCGGTTGGGGGAGTGAGGTGAGCCCGGTCAGTTCCTGATAGCGCACGCGCATGGTGTCTGAGTAGTCGGGGATGGCAGCCCAACACTCGCCGTCCACCCAGATGCCGTCGATGCCCCGTTGGGCCAATTCTTTAAGTTGGGGTATCAGCAGGCTGTCGTCGTATGCTCCGTAGAAAGAGGCTTTCTGGGTATCGGGTGTCCCGTCGGCATGGCGGGCGGCCCATTCGGGGTGAGCCTGCATGGCGACGTTGTCCCAAATGCCGGAGTAGTGGACGTACAAGGCTACGTGGTGTTTGCGGGTAACCTCCCGGAACAGTTGGAGGATATCTTTTTCAAAGCCGGGTGCCTGGTTGCCTACTTGGGTCGGGTAACTGGAATAGCCGTTGTGCCCTTTGCAATCTACCTGTATGTAGTCGGGTTGTGTTTGTAGAAGGAAGGTGTCGATCATCTCTTCGGTCAGCAGGTGCCCGATTTGGTTACAGTCGGCCCCGGCGTGGAAATCGAAGTGGAACCCGAAAAAGCTGTCGGCTCTGCGTAGGGTCTGTTTGTTGTTACCGGTAATTTCCGGCCAGTAGTAAACGGCTGCCCCGACGACACCGGCGAAGATGATCAGAAGTACGATGTTCCGTAATACGTATTGTCTTGAAGATGATGCCATGTGTGTGTTTGTTTGTGGTGGATGAGAACAAAATTAGAAATAAAGTTCGGATTTTCTCGTGTTGCGTGTGTAAAAATGATCTTCGGAGCAGGCGGTTCAATGGGAGAAAGCGACGGTATAGGCCATCAGGCAAAGTGCCGCCCCCAGGATAAAATAGAACCAGCGGGCCCCTTTAAGTCCAAATGTCCGCACGAAAAATGCGGCGTTTTTGGTGGAAAAGAACCAGCGGGCTCCGGTACATGCCGCAAAGATGGCGACTCCTCCCAGCAGGAACAGGACGACGGAAAAGATCAGCTCTTTCATCTCAGCACTGTTTCGTCTTTTTCAGGCGATATATCAGGGAGTATCCGGTAAAGGAGCTTACCAGCAGGAGGAACGACACGGCCAGCAAGAGGATGGATACAGGGTCGGAGGTGCTGTTGGAAAAGACAATGCAGCACAACACGAAACTGAGTAACATCCGTATGGTGCGTTCTACGGGTGCTATGTTGGGGGTGCAAAGGGGTATCGAGTCGTTCTTTTTCGCATAGGAGAACAGCCACCGGTCTATGGTGTAACGGCCGCCACCGAACATGACTACGGCGATGTAGATGCCTAAAAACAGGATGGGCAGGGCCTTTACGCTGAACGGATCGTAAAAGTGGTATTTGGTGGCCACCGCCATGTTGAAGGCCAGAATCAATGCCGAGATACGGGTTTGAAATCCGACAATCAGAAAGACGGAGCAGATGACTTGTGCAAAGATGGTCAGGATTAAGGAGGGAAGGTGTCCTATACCGATGGGGTCTTCAAAGAAGTTTTCGGCATAACGGTCGAAATCGGTAATCTTTCCCCAACCGTAGGGTATCATCATAATGCCGATAAAAACACGTAAAAAGAGGATGGCCAGCGAAAGTTGTTCTGCTTTGATGGGAGCATCGCTCCACAGCCAGCGGCAAATTTGTTTCATATTCTGGAATGTTTTCGGGTAAAAGAAAAAAGAGGGAAAGTCATAAAACAACCGGTAATTGTTCTATGACTTTCGGCTCAGGGTAATGGAGATATCTTAGTATGCGAACAAGGCATAGTTTTTCATTGTCTGGTTTACCTTTTCGCGGACGGCCTTGATGGTTGCCTCGCTTTCGGGGTTGGAAAGTACGGTGTCGATCATCTCAACGATCTCTCCCATCAACTCTTCTTTGGCTCCGCGGGTGGTGATGGCCGGTGTGCCGACACGGATACCGGAGGTCTGGAACGGAGAGCGGCTATCGAACGGAACCATGTTCTTGTTGACCGTGATGTCTGCCTGTACCAGTACTTTTTCAGCTACTTTACCGGTCAGCTCGGGGAATTTGGTCCGCAGGTCGATCAACATACAGTGGTTGTCTGTCCCCCCGGAGATAATTTTATACCCTTTGGCCATGAAGGCTGCGGCCATGGTGGCGGCATTTTTTTTGACCTGTGCCTGGTATTGTTTGTATTCGGGGGTAAGTGCTTCGCCGAAGGATACGGCTTTGGCGGCAATGACGTGTTCGAGCGGGCCGCCTTGTACACCGGGGAATACGGCCGAGTCTAACAGGGCGGACATCTTTTTGATTTCGCCTTTCGGGGTGGTTTTGCCCCAAGGGTTGTCGAAGTCTTTCCCTAAGAGTATGATCCCTCCGCGCGGGCCCCGCAAGGTTTTGTGCGTAGTGGAGGTTACGATGTGGGCGTATTTCAGGGGGTTGTCCAACTCTCCGGCGGCGATCAGTCCGGCGGGATGTGCCATGTCTATCATCAGCAGGGCGCCTATCTCATCGGCGATTTTACGCATACGGGCATAATCCCATTCGCGCGAATAGGCCGATGCTCCGCCGATGATGAGTTTGGGGCGTTCGCACAGGGCAACCTCTTCCATCATATCGTAATCGACATATCCGGTATCTTCTTTGACACTGTATTCCAGGGGTTGGAACATCAGCCCGGAGAAGTTGACGGGTGAACCGTGTGAGAGGTGACCACCGTGTGAGAGGTTCAATCCCAGGAATTTGTCTCCCGGGTTCAGCGTAGCCATGAATACGGCCATGTTGGCCTGTGCACCCGAGTGGGGTTGTACGTTGGCCCATTCTGCCCCGAAGATTTTTTTGATGCGTTCGATGGCGATCTGTTCGCTCTGGTCAACTACCTCGCAGCCTCCGTAATAGCGTTTGCCGGGGTATCCTTCTGCATATTTATTGGTCAGGCAGGAGCCCATGGCTTGCATTACCTGATCGCTGACAAAGTTTTCGGAAGCGATCAATTCTATTCCCTTCAACTGGCGTTGATGTTCTTTTTCGATAATGTCGAAAATTTCGGTATCTCTTTTCATTTTATGGGTGATTGAATGGTTCTCGTATAATTTAGACAGCAAATATACGTATTTGATGTCGATTGGTAAAGATTTTGCCCTAAAAAGTATATCGGTGTATCGTCTCTTGTATCGGGCCTGTTTGCTAAAAAATGACACCTAACGAGAAGCTCATCAGGTTCATCCTTCGGTTGAGGGTCAATTCCCCGCTGTTTTCGCCGGTAGGCAGTTTTAATGTATAGGCGGATGATTTGGAGATGTTGTCCATCCCGAATTCGTACCTGACATCGAGTACGAAATTGGAGATACGGGTACCTAATCCGAATACGATGCAGGCGGTCAGCGGTTTGCTCTTTTCAAGGATTTCGATGGCGTTGTTGCTGCTTTTGGTATCGTCGTTTCCCCGGTCGAAGGTATAGCGTAGTTTGGGCCCGACGAACAGGGCCAGTTCATACGGATTCTTTTTGACAAAATTGTATCCGTACAGCAGGGGAAATTCCAGGGTCCGGCGGTGGAATTTTAGTTTGGAATCGGGGTTGATCCCCGTGTTTTCCAGGCTGTATCCGAAGTCTGTCAGGTCGATGGCTATTTCTGAACGGGTATAGTGGGTAGAGGCCTCCAACTGGATATAGTGCTTGTGGAAATTGACCCTTGAAAAGAGGGCAAAAAAGTAGCCCACTTGTGTTTGTGTTTCGGGATCGTCCTTTTTGATACCGTCTATCTCAAACTCTTCGATGGAGATGTAAGGGGCATTTACCCCCGCCTTGACTCCCCATTCGACCCATTTCTGGCGTTCTTGGGCAAGGATGGTGGTGGGGACGAAAATTATCCACAGCAGGAGTAGAACATGTTTTGGTCTCATTCGTTGTTTTTCTTTTTCTTTTGGACGCTCCATCCGAATTTGCCGATCTCTTCTCCTGTTTTGTAGTAGTGCCCGTGGGTATAGACGAGCAGACGGGCTGCCGCCAAATCGAACGCTCCGGTGTCGGGGTTCAGGTACCGGTCGTCGGCTACGACGTTTACCACATCGGCAATGAACATGTCGTGTGAACCCAAGGGGACGATCTCCTTGACCTTACATTCGATGTTTAGGGGGGATTCTTTAACCAGCGGTGCTTTGACCACGGCCCCGGCAACGGGGGTCAGGTTCATCTCCTTGAATTTCTGGAAATCTTTTCCTGATTTTACGCCGCACCAGTCGGTGGCATAGGCAAGCGCCTCGGTGGTCAGGTTGATGACGAATTCGCCGGTCTCTTTGATGATTGGGTACGAGTGGCGTTCGGGACGAACCGAGATGTAGCACATCGGCGGGTTGGTACACAATGTCCCGGCCCAGCTGACGGTCATTAGGTTGTAATTCTCTGGGGAATCGCCGCAACTGATCAAAAGGGCGGGTAATGGGTATATCAGGGTACCGGGTTTCCAGTTTTGTTTCATATCGACAGGCTTTGGTGGAACGTTTCTTGGAATATAAATATAACAGAGGCTATCGGCATATCGTTCGTTTACCGGATTTCGATTCTCTCCTTTTCAATGATGCGTTCGCAATAGTGGCATTTGAGCTCTACTTTTTCTTTGTCGATCACTTCAAAGAGGGTATCCATCGGTTCGTTGTTGGTGATACACTTGGGGTTGTCGCATTTGACGACTCCCACCAATACATCGGGCAGCGTAACCTGTTTCTTGACCGTCACCTGGTAGTCGTGTATCTCGTTTATCTTGGCGTTGGGTGCCAGTAGGGCGATGCGGTTGATTTCGCCTTCCTGAAAGAAAGTGTCGGCCAGCTTGATGATGCCCTTCTTGCCGATCTTTTTGCTTTTGAGGTTATTGCCTATGGTGATGCTGCCGGTCATCTTGTCGAGTTTCAGCAGCGATACTACTTTGAACAGTTGTTCGGAGGGTATGTGGTCGATGACGGTGCCGTTTTCGAGGGCGGCTACTTCGAGCTCTTTTTTGGTGGTATTCATAATCTGTCTGTTCTTTGCGGGTTAAATTTCAATGCCTAAAACGTTGCAGATAATGGCCTGGCGGGCATAGAGTCCGTTTTGGGCCTGTTGGAAATAGTATGCCTTGGGGTTGTCGTCCACGTCGTACGAAATTTCGTTTACGCGGGGCAGGGGATGCAATACCCTCAGGTTGGGCTTGCTGCCGTCCAACATCTGATTGTGCAGGGTGTACACGTTTTTGACCTTTTCGTATTCCATCAAATCGGTAAACCGTTCGCGCTGTACGCGGGTCATATAGAGGATGTCGGCCTGGTTGATCACCTCTTCGGTAAAGTCGGAGTGTTCCTGGTAGGGGATGTCCTTTTGTCGGCAAAACTCTTTGTACTCTTCGGGCATTTTCAGTTCGTCGGGGGCCACGAAGTGGAATGTGGGGTTGAAGTGCGACATGGCCATCAGCAGCGAGTGTACGGTGCGGCCGTATTTCAGGTCGCCTACCATGGTGATGTTCAGGTTTTGGAGCGTCCCCTGTGTTTTGTAGATGGAGTAGAGGTCGAGCATCGTCTGCGAGGGGTGCTGGTTGGCGCCGTCGCCGGCGTTGACAATGGGTATCGAGGAGATTTCCGATGCGTAACGGGCCGCTCCTTCCAGGTAATGCCGCATGATGATCAGGTCGGCATAATTGCTCACCATCATAATGGTATCTTTGAGGGTTTCTCCTTTGGACGAACTGGTAGTGGCGGCGTCCGAGAATCCGATGACGCGTCCTCCCAATCGGTTTACGGCGGTTTCAAAACTCAACCGGGTACGGGTGGAGGGCTCGAAAAAGAGCGTGGCGATCACTTTCCCTTCGAGCACGCGGCGGTTGGGGTTTGCTTCAAATTTTTTCGTCTTTTCCAGCAGATCCAGAATTTGTTCTTTCGAGTAATCTGTAATGGATACTAAACTTTCTTTTCTCATTCAAGTATGTTTTTATATGAGCTTTTTCTGTAAAAAAATAACCAATCGTGCTCATTTGCCGGGCAGGGATTGGTTGCAATGTGGCATACGAGGTATCGGCCGGGGTTGATACTCTTTTATATATGTAAAATACAGGTTGTTATATTTTAATATCTTTTGCCTCATACGCAGACAAATTTACAAAAAAAAGTGTTTTGCCAAGCATTTATGTTTAATTTTTATGGAGTGCGGGGCTATTTTGGAGGAGTAAAAGATTTTTATGTTACCTTTGCGCTGGATAAACCGTTTTGCAAAATTGGGAAATGAATACAACGAAAAAAAATAAGGGAAGTCTGGTTCGCTACATCGTCATTTCGATGTGGGTGTTGTTTGTTGCCGGTGTATTGTCGATTGCCACGGTCTTTATGCTGATTGCCAAGGGGAAAATCGGCTATATGCCCCCGATCGAAGAGCTTGAAAATCCGAAAAATAAATATGCTTCCGAAATATTTTCGTCGGATATGAAGGTGATAGGACGTTTCTTCAAAGAGAAGGAGAACCGGGTTTATGTCAGTTACAACGAACTCTCTCCCTATCTGGTGAAGGCGTTGATCGCTACCGAAGATATTCGCTTTACCAGCCATTCGGGTATCGACGTGAAGGCTTTGTTCCGGGCTATCATAAAGCGGGTGATTTTGTTGCAGTCCAATGCCGGAGGGGGTAGTACCATTACGCAGCAGTTGGCCAAGCAACTCTATTCTCCCAGTGCTGAAAATATCATGGAGCGCCTTTTCCAGAAACCAATCGAGTGGGTCATTGCCGTACAGTTGGAGCGGTTCTATACGAAAGAGGAGATTATCAATATGTACCTGAACAAGTACGATTTCTTGAACAACGCCGTCGGGATACAGTCGGCTGCCTCGATCTATTTCGGCAAGACTCCTTCGGAACTCTCTATCGAAGAGGCCGCTACGTTGGTAGGGATGTGCAAGAACTCCTCTTATTTCAATCCCATCCGTAAAAACGAACGGACCCGCGGACGCCGGAATGTCGTGCTCGAACAGATGCGGAAAGCCGGATACATCACCCGGGCAGAGGCCGACTCGCTTTCTCAACTCCCCTTGAAGCTGCATTACAGCCGGGTGGACCATAAAGAGGGGTTGGCTCCTTATTTCCGCGAACATTTGCGGATGATGATGGTGGCTAAGAAACCCGTACGTAAGAATTATGCTTCGTGGCAGAATCAAAAGTTCTCGGACGACTCGCTGGCGTGGGAAACCAATCCGTTGTATGGCTGGTGCGAAAAAAACAAAAAAGCCGACGGGACGAAATACAATATTTATACCGATGGCTTGAAAATCTACACCACCATCGACTCGCGTATGCAGCAATATGCCGAAGATGCCGTAACCGAGCACATCGGCCATTACTTGCAACCCAAATTCTTTGCCGAAAAGAAGGGGCGCAGTACCGCACCTTTTGCCAGCCGGATCAAAAAAGAGGAGATCAATAATATCATGCGGCGTTCCATGCGGCAGAGCGAACGTTATATCATGATGAAAAAGGCCGGACATACGGCCGAAGAGATTGAAAAAGCGTTTAATACACCCATCGAGATGCGGGTCTTCTCTTGGAACGGGCCTATTGATACGTTGATGTCGCCGTTGGATTCGATACGTTACCAGAAGTATTTCCTGAGAGCCGGGTTTATGGCCATGGAGGCCAAAACAGGCCATGTAAAGGCCTATGTCGGCGGGGTGGACTTCAAGAATTTCCAGTATGATATGGTGTCGGAAGGACGTCGGCAGATCGGCTCTACCATTAAACCGTTCTTATATACGATGGCGATGCAGGAGGGAGCCTCTCCCGATGACTTGTCGCCCAACGTACAGCCGCGGCTGGCCGACGAGAACGGAAAGATATGGACGCCTCGTAACGCCAGCAACAAGCGGGTAGGCGAGATGGTTACCCTGCGTTGGGGATTGGCCAATTCCAACAACTGGATTTCGGCCAACATCATGTCGAAATTGTCTCCCTATGCCTTTGTTCGGATGTTGCACTCGTTCGGGCTTAAAAACAAAATCGACCCGGTTATCTCGCTCTGTCTGGGCCCGGCCGAGGTATCGGTAGAGGAGATGGTAACGGCATACTCCACCTTCTCGAACGGCGGGGTACGGGTAGATCCGTTGTATGTAACTCGTATCGAGGATAATTTAGGCAATGTGATTTCTACCTTCACGCCTACCATGACCGAGGTATTCGGGGAGGATGCTTACAACAAGATGCTGCCCATGTTGCGGGATGTTATAGATGGCGGTACGGGAGCCCGTATCCGTTTCCGGTATGGTATCAAGGCACCGATGGGGGGCAAAACGGGGACAACCAACAACAATGCCGACGGATGGTTTATGGCCTTTACGCCCAGTCTGGTAGCCGGTACGTGGGTCGGTGGCGAAGATCCTTCGATCCATTTCGACCGTATCACCCAGGGACAGGGTGCCGAGATGGCCTTGCCTATTTTTGCCATGTTTATCAAGAAAGTGTATGAAACCCCGGAATTGGGATATTCTGAAACCGAAGATTTCAATATGTCGAACCAGTTTGTTGCCACTTCCGCCGAAGGAAAATACGAAGGCGAGGACGAGGTCATGGATTATGGCACAGACGAAGAGGTGGGTTCAGAAGAGAGCGAGGTAGAATCTCCTGCTGTCGAAGTGGGTATAGACGGTATTTTCGATTAGCCGTTATGTCTCGTTTGGGGGGAAAAGACGTGCTTCCCTTTTCTTCCGTCCTCGGGTAGGATGAATCCATGCGAAGCGGTGTTGAGATGTGGGTTAGCTTCGGAGCAATGGGTCGGAGAATTTTGTATCGGGAGTTATTTGTCTGGCGGTAATACTCGGATGTTGTTTGATGAAATAGCGTGTCGCTGATACGTAATTCGTTATTGACACTTTCTGATCTTTTCTCTTTTTATGCGGTTTCTACCATTGTAGTATCCGGCAAACGATGGGTTTAATTGGATAGGGATTCGGTTATTCAGCCTTCATCGGAGATACATTTTTCAGATTTATACTGGATGTCATATTGCCAAGAGGTGTCTTAACTTAAAAAGTTGAGACACCTCTTGGTGTTTGATTACCGGATGGTTACCATGGTGGCTCCGAATCCGTATTCGCGGAACGAGGCATCCTGGTGGTAAAAGTTACGGTATTTGGTGTTGAGTTCGTTGAGAATCGCCTTGCGAAGTACTCCCTCGCCTTTACCGTGTATGAAGACGATCTTTTTCCCTTTGTTGCGTTTGTTCTCTTCCAGGACTTTCCTGAACGTGTCGAGCTGGTATTTCAGGATGTCGGCGCTGTCCATTCCGGCGGTGCTGTCGAGCAGCTCGTCGATGTGCAGGTCTATTTCGAGTATCTCCGCAGCGTTCGTTTTTGTTTCGGGTACGGCTTGGGGTTTATGGGTGGCTTTGTCCTGCCCGATTTTCGACCTCATGGCCTGTTCCAGTTCTGCTGCCGGGATGCGGACGCTCTGTTCGGGAACGTCGTTGTGGACGATCGGATAGACAATGGCCCCTTCGTCGAAATAGTCGTTTATCTTGAAACTGTGCAGTTTGTAGAACTTTACGGTGTCGATGCGGAGTTCTACCGACGCCGGATTTTTCAAGGCATATCCTTTGTTCTTTTTAAAAGCGACGTACTGCACGCATACCCGTTCCATGTCGTTCAGGTGTTCGTGTCCGAAAGTTTCGACGTACAGTTTCAGGTTCGGTTCGATCAGCCCGGCGTAATGTATTTTCCAGAGCTCTTTTTCGCGTATCGCGTAGGAGAAGAATACGTAGTAGTTGCTGTCGTTTATCAGGTAACAGTTGAACGAAGTTTCGCTGAGTTTTTTGATGTCGTCCGGGACAAAGGCGAGCGAAAGGTTCAACCGGTCTCCGCCCGATATTTCCAGAATGGGTATCTCTTCTTTCTTTTCTGGGACAATCTCTACCGGAACGATGTGCGGTTGTTTCTCTTTACCGGAACTCTTTTGTTCGGATACCGGCTCTATTACCACGCATTCGTGTAGCAGTACCGGGGTTTCAAACCCGTCGTCTTCTTCTACCATGGCGATGTCTTTGGTGATCTGCCGGACGATGCCTCCGCCTACGGCATTCAGAAATCTTACTTTGTCTCCAATCTTTACCATACTTTGCTCTATTTAGTTGGGGCTTGCGCTGTTTAATTGTACAAAGTTGCTTATTTTTGCAGAGAATTCAAACAGAAGATGCAAAAAACACAAGATATAAGAATCGAGGATTTCGATTATCCGTTGCCGGACGAGCGAATCGCCAAGTATCCGTTGGAACGACGGGATGCTTCTAAATTGTTGGTGTATCGTTCCGGCGAAATAGCAGAACACCGCTTTTCGGATATATCCCGATTGTTGCCTGCTCGTACGTTGTTGGTTTTCAACAATACGCGTGTTATACAGGCCCGGATACATTTTCGGAAAGAGACCGGTGCCCTGATCGAGGTGTTTTGTCTGGAACCTTGCCGTCCGCACGATTATGCGCTCTCGTTCCAGGCCGTGGAACATTGTAGTTGGCTTTGCATGATCGGTAACCTGAAAAAGTGGAAAGAAGGTACGTTGAGCCGGACATTGACGGTGAACGGCCGTCGGGTGACCTTGAAAGCCGAGCGGGGAGCTGCTTGCGGGACATCCCACGAGGTGCGCTTTTCGTGGGACGATGCCGGAATGACCTTTGCCTCGGTGCTCGATGCGGTGGGCGAATTGCCCATTCCCCCGTACCTGAACCGGGAAACGGAAGAGCGCGACAAGGAGACCTACCAGACGGTGTATTCCAAAGTCGAGGGATCGGTAGCGGCGCCTACCGCCGGGTTGCATTTTACGCCCGAGGTGCTTGCCGCACTCGATGCCAACGGGATTCGCCGACGGGAACTGACCTTGCACGTAGGAGCTGGTACTTTCAAGCCCGTGAAGAGCGAAACCATGGAGGGGCATACCATGCACACCGAATTTATTTCGGTCGAAAAACAGTTGATAGCGGAGTTGGCCGAGAACCTCGGTTGTGTTGTGGCCGTGGGTACTACTTCGGTAAGGACCTTGGAAAGCCTCTATTACGTGGGGCTTATTTTGGCTGAAAATCCGGAAGCCACCGGGCGACAATTGGAGGTGGAACAGTGGATGCCGTATGACAGTACCCTCCGCGAGATACCGGTAAAAGAGGCGTTGCTGCGCATTGTTGCCTATCTCGAAAAAAACGGGATGTCGCGGCTGGTTACAGCTACCCGTATAATCATCGCTCCGGGTTATCGGTTTAAAATCGTCCGGGGGATGGTTACGAATTTCCATCAGCCCAAAAGTACCTTGCTGTTGTTGGTGTCGGCTTTTGTGGATGGGGATTGGCGTCGGATATACGACTATGCCTTGTCGCATGGATTCCGTTTTCTGAGTTACGGCGACAGTTCGTTGTTGTTGAAAGAGATGTTTTGAAAAATCCCCGATCGGAATAAAATAGTGAGACAGTCTGTTTGATGTAATGGCAATTTGTCGTTTGTTTTGTGAAATAGCAAGATTTTTGCAACATAAACCGCTAAAATAAGTAAAAGCAGTTGTACGTCAATCCGCTTTGTAGTATCTTTGTAACCTGAAAACAAATTAAAACAGTACAAGTAATGAATCAAGTTTCAGATCGTTTGGCAAGTTTGTCTCCGTCGGAGACGTTGGCCATGTCTCAAAAGAGCAATGAGCTGAAAGCTCAGGGAATTGATGTGATTAACCTCAGTGTGGGTGAACCCGATTTCAACACCCCCGATCATATTAAGGAGGCCGCTAAGAAAGCCATAGATGACAATTTTTCATTCTATTCGCCGGTACCCGGCTATATGGACCTGCGCAAAGCCATTTGCGGCAAGATGAAAAATGAAAATCACTTGGATTTTACGCCTGACCAGATAGTGGTTTCGGGCGGAGCCAAACAATCTATCTGCAACGCTGTTCTGAGCTTGGTGGGAAAAGGCGACGAAGTAATCATCCCGGCCCCCTATTGGGTTAGTTACGTGGAAATGGTGAAGCTGGCCGAAGGTACCAACGTGATTGTCAGCGCAGGTATCGAACAGGATTTCAAGATTACGCCTGAACAGTTGGAAGCTGCCATCACGCCGAAAACCAAATTGTTGATTTTGTGTTCTCCCTCCAACCCGACCGGAAGCGTTTACTCGCAGGCCGAATTGAAAGGATTGGCCGATGTATTGGCCAAATATCCGCAGGTGATGATTCTGTCGGATGAAATCTACGAACATATTAATTATGTGGGTGGGCACCAAAGCATCGCCCAGTTTGAAAATATCCGCGACCGGGTGGTTATCGTGAACGGTGTATCGAAAGGCTATGCCATGACCGGTTGGCGTATCGGTTTTATTGCCGCTCCGTTGTGGGTGGCCAAGGCTTGCAATAAATTGCAGAGCCAATATACCTCGGGACCCTGCTCCATTGCCCAAAAGGCAGCCGTGGCAGCCTTTACCGGAGACCAGACTTGTGTAGAAGAAATGCGTCAGGCATTTGAACGCCGTCGTAAACTGGTAGTCGATTTGGCTTCGCAGATACCCGGTTTCAAGGTAAACAATCCCCAAGGGGCCTTTTATCTCTTCCCCGAAGTAAGTTATTATTTGGGTAAATCGTTTGGCGACAAGAAGATAGAATCCTCTGCCGATCTGGCGATGTTCCTGTTGGAAGAGGGACACGTGGCAACCGTGGGCGGGGCTGCTTTCGGAGCTCCCAACTGCTTGCGTTTCTCGTACGCTACCTCCGACGAAAACCTGATCGAAGCATTGCGCCGTATCAAAGAGGTGTTGGCAAAATTGAAATAATAGAGTCGGTTGTTTTAATATGGAAAAGGATTGCCCATGTGGCAATCCTTTTTTTGTACCGAATATATTTATAAACGGTATGTAGGTGTGGGGTATTGAATATCGTTTCGATGCTATTTCATTTACAATAATTGATAAGATAAATAATAAAGAATAGTAATCACATAAAGTTATCTACCATCATTGTTTTTAGAAAAGGCTATATGGATGTTTCGGATAATCATTTCGGCATATCCGGCAATGCCCAACCTGCACGGTAATGATGCTTAATCAGTTCAGCGGCAAATTCCTGTGCATTGATAGGCTCTGTCCAGGTTTTATTGAACGATGGATGTCCGTTATGGATAGTAAATCCGTCCTTTACACACGTCCTCAACGTTTCGTTTTCATCTATATTCGTGAAACGCATATTTTCGCCATCCCATTCCAATGTCTTGTTCAGCCCTTGGAGACGGACTGCCAGTACGCCCATTACCACCATTTCATTAAATGGACCTGCCTCAGAGAAATCAGATTTAACCGGAACACGGTTTTCGGGGTTTTCCTTACATGCACGTACCCAGTCCATTTCATGAGAAGTAGTCACACGACGGCAAACCTTTGGAGCATCAGGCACTCTTCCGGAAAGCAAGAATGGATTTTCTCCATAGCAGCTACAAACCAACGTATCCTTAGTCCCATGGAAAATAGTCAGACCACCGTTTGCCGGCATCAATGGCTTACCTTTCGGAAATCCCTTCGGACGTTCAGGCAACAGACCGCCGTCGTACCAGTGTACTTCCACTTCTGGCATTGAAACTTTCGGCATATTCTCGCGGGCAGGGAAAATCATTTTTACATGCTGTGCCTGAGGAGCACATGCGTTCAACAACAACGTAGAGCTTGCTTCCACTTTGGTAGGATAACCAAGTTTCAGGGCTTTAAAAGGCTGATGCAGGATATGACAAGCCATATCTCCCAAAGCTCCTGTACCGTAATCCCACCATCCTCGCCAGTTCCAAGGATGATAAATTGAGTTATAGGGATTCAGTTTTGCCGGACCGGTAAAGAGATCCCAGTTCAATGTGTTCGGAATACGTTCTTCTTTCTCAGGTTCATTCAATCCCTGTGGCCAGATAGGGCGGTCTGTCGCACATTCCACCTTCATGACATCACCGATTTCACCGTTCCATACCCATTCGCAGACCAAGTCTGTCCCTTTCCCAGATGCACCCTGGTTTCCCATCTGAGTAACGACACCTGTCGATTTTGCTAATTTGGTCAGCAACCGAGATTCATATACCGAATGGGTCAACGGTTTCTGACAATAGACATGTTTTCCCATTGTCATCGCATCTGCGGTAATGATGGCATGGGTATGATCAGCCGTAGCAATTATGACACCGTCAATCGATTTTCCCATCTCATCAAGCATCTTGCGGTAGTCCCAATATTTTTTCGCATTGGGAAACTCATCGAATACCCCTTTTGCATAATTCCAATCCACATCGCATAATGCAACCAGATTTTCAGTGCGTTTCACGGCATTGATATTACTATGTCCGATACCTCCGATACCGATAGCCGCAATATTCATCTTATCGGACGGTGAAATATGTCCGAAACTTTTACCCAAGATAGAATTAGGAGCGATTGTAAAAGATGCCAAAGTTGCGGCTCCTGTCTTCAAAAACTCTCTTCGAGAAACTTTTACCATAAGATTCAATTTAAAGTTAATACTGTCAATGTTTTTATTTAAAGTGTTTTAAAAGCCCATAACCGTTTGTCATTGTCCTTCTCCGTTGTCTGATTTCTTCGAGTGTGGCATTGTCTCCGATAGCAGGCAAGGTGTGCATCGAGGCATCCTGTAAGAACTTCCAGGCATATCCGGATGCGATTGCCGAATCTCGCATCGGAGGCAAATCCGGAGAAGGTTCCCTTTTAAGAATACGCTGAGCAAACAGGTTACACAATACATCTATATTCTTCCCGCCATAAGGCCTCTCAATCCGTTCAGTACGGGTAACGCCATGCAACTCTACTACAGCTGTCTTAAAATCATGAGTCATTCTGGCTATTCCCTTGGTCCCAATCAAATCGGTATATGAATTGTGCG